>NZ_JAWOTE010000022.1:0-68821 GCF_033338695.1 Vibrio sp. Vb1166
CTCAATGAATACTGAACATTACATAAGTAATGTTTGAATTGACTGTGCTGAATCTTTCGATTCAATGGTCACTTCGTATCATTGAAACCTAATTTGAAGCCGAAGCTTCTAATTGGATTATCATCAACGAGTGCCCACACAGATTGATAGGTCTATATTTTTAAAGAGCACACTTCGAAGTTCTCTTCAAAGTGGACGGCTATTTTAGCTAGATAACTTATCGTGTCAAACACTTTTTTAAGTTATTTATCTGCGAGTTAATTTTAACTCACTAACCGTAGTTGTTTAGGTTCCACTTCACTTGCTTTCCCGTGACAACGGAGGCGCATTATAGGGAGTTCATTAAAGAACACAAGTGCATTTTTTAAAAAAACTCACCTTTTTAGTTTATTCGTATAGAAAACAGACAAAAGACTCTAAAAAACTATAGAAAAGGAGCCAAACGGCCCCTTTAGTGTGATTTTTATCTCAATTTTACTGTATCCATACAATTATTGATGAGCACAAATTTGGTCATTAGTAACAATTAGCTGCACTGTCTTGTCTGGAACGATTTCACCAGACAGAATTGATTTGGCTAACGGGTTCTCGACATTCTGCTGAATTGCACGTTTTAAAGGACGCGCACCATACACAGGATCGAAACCAACTTGAGCGATCAAATCGAGCGCTTTGTCGGAAACTTCTAGTTGATAGCCTTTCTCCTCTAGTCGTTTCGCCAAACGTTCCAATTGAATAGAAGCAATGGACTTAATGTGTTCTTGACCAAGTGGATGGAACACCACGATTTCGTCAACACGGTTCAAGAACTCTGGGCGGAAGTGTTTGCTAACCACATCCATCACTTCACTCTTGATACCTTGATAGTCTAATGTTGCGAAATTCTCTTGGATACGAGATGAACCCAAGTTAGATGTCATGATCACAACCGTATTACGGAAGTCAACAGTACGACCTTGACCATCCGTTAAACGCCCATCATCGAGAACTTGCAGCAGAATGTTAAATACATCCGGATGCGCTTTCTCTACTTCGTCTAACAAAATTACCGAATACGGCTTGCGACGAACCGCTTCCGTTAAGTAACCACCCTCTTCATATCCGACATAGCCTGGAGGCGCACCCACCAATCTTGCCACTGAGTGTTTCTCCATGAACTCAGACATATCGATACGGACCATCGCATCTTCGCTGTCGAACATAAAGCTCGCAAGTGTCTTACAAAGCTCTGTTTTACCCACACCAGTTGGACCTAAGAATAAGAAGGAGCCAATTGGTCGGTTTGGATCAGAAAGCCCAGCTCGACTACGACGAATGGCATTCGATACAACAGAGACCGCTTCGCTTTGCCCTACCACACGATTATGCAGCACGTCTTCCATACGAAGTAGTTTCTCTTTTTCCGCTTCTAGCATCTTGGATACCGGAATGCCGGTTTGCTTAGAAAGTACTTCTGCAATCTCGTTGTCGGTTACTTTATTACGCAATAGCGTCATTTCCTGCATTTCAGCTTGGGTTGCAAGATCTAACTGCTTCTCAAGTTCAGGAATACGACCATATTGAAGCTCCGACATACGGTTTAGATCGCCAGCACGGCGAGCAAACTCCATGTCCATACGAGCTTGTTCAAGCTCAGACTTAATATGTTGAGTGCCAGAAAGAGCTGCTTTTTCTGTATTCCAAACCTCTTCTAGCTCAGCATACTCTCGCTCTTTTTCATTGAGTTCTTCATTAAGCGCTTTCAAACGCTTTTCACTCGCTTCATCGTGCTCGTTACTTAGTGCTTGTTGCTCAATTTTGAGTTGGATAATTTTACGCTCAAGCTTATCCAAGGACTCTGGCTTAGAGTCAATTTGTAAACGAATGCTTGAAGCCGCTTCGTCGATTAAGTCGATCGCTTTATCCGGCAACTGACGGTCGGAGACATAGCGATGTGACAAGCTCGCCGCAGCAACAATCGCTGGGTCAGTAATTTCGACGTGATGATGAAGCTCATAACGCTCCTTCAAGCCACGTAAAATCGCCACGGTATCCTCAACGGTCGGCTCATCCACCAGCACTTTTTGGAAACGACGTTCTAATGCTGCATCTTTTTCGATGTACTGACGATATTCATCCAATGTTGTTGCGCCAACACAGTGCAGCTCACCACGAGCTAATGCCGGTTTTAGCATGTTGCCCGCATCCATTGAGCCTTCACCTTTACCAGCACCGACCATAGTGTGTAGTTCATCAATGAAGAGGATGACGTTGCCTTCTTCTTTAGCAAGTTCATTCAATACTGATTTTAAACGCTCTTCAAATTCACCACGGTACTTAGCACCAGCAACCAGTGCGCCCATGTCTAATGACAGCACACGGCGACCACGCAGACCTTCAGGTACTTCGTTGTTAACTATGCGCTGCGCTAAGCCTTCAACAATTGCTGTCTTACCTACGCCTGGTTCACCGATAATCACAGGGTTGTTTTTAGTACGACGCTGCAATACCTGGATAGTACGACGGATTTCATCATCACGGCCGATAACCGGATCCAATTTACCTTGCTCTGCACGTTCGGTAAGGTCTATGGTGAACTTTTCCAATGCTTGACGAAGCTCTTCTGCATTCGGATCATTGACCTTTTGACCACCTCTGATCTTTTCGATTGCCTGGCTGACTTTTTGCTCTGTTAAGCCGATCTCTTTGAGCAATTGCCCCAATGGTCCGCGATCTTCTAAAGCGGCAAGCAGGAAGACTTCAGACGAGATATAGGAGTCTTGACGCTTTTGCGCCACTTTGTCACACAGGTTAAACAATGTGCCCATCGAGCTAGAGAGCTGAACATCCCCACCGATGCCACTGACTTTTGGTAATCGATCTAACATTTCACTCAATTTAGAGCGTAAATGCGTTACGTCCACATCCAGCATAGTAAGCAATGGACGAATTGGACTGCCATTTTGATCAAGCAAAGCCACCATGAGGTGAACTGGCTCGATATATTGATGATCGCGCCCTAACGCTAGTGATTGAGCATCAGAGATAGCGATTTGAAACTTACTTGTGAATCGATCAAGACGCATATCTACCTTCCTAACCTCAACTAAAGGAAATTCTTTTGACAGTTAGAAAGATGGATACTCGGGTGGGGAATTTCAAGGGAGTGAATGAATAAAGATAGCTTTGCAAAAATAGTAGTATGCATCTTAGCACTTTGGTGCTTATAGCTAGTCTTCGATCCAAATAAAGGTTGCTTGTCGACCAGTCTTACCATCACGGCGATAAGAGTAAAAAGAGGCTTTATCTTGGTAAGTACAAAGTCCAGAATCAAACACTTGTGTCACACCAGCCCGGTTTAGACGTTGCGTTGCCAGCACCGACATGTCAGCAAACCATTTACCGTCGATATCGCGTGGAGCAAATGCTTGATTCGCCTGTGAATCAAAATCAACAAAAGCTTGCAGAACATCTTCACCCACTTCGAAGGCTTGAGGGCCAATGGCGGGGCCAAGCCACGCTATCACTTCACCAGAAAACAACGCTAACGCATTTTCGACAATGCCATTTGCTAAGCCGCGCCAACCTGCGTGAACTGCGGCTACTTGCGTACCTTGTGTATTAGTCAATAATAAAGGTAAACAATCGGCGGTCATCGCTGAACAAACAACATGGCTTGAAGAAGTAAATACACCATCCGCATCAAGCACCTGTGTTGTTGGTTCATTTGCTTGAGCCACAACGGTTGAATGCGTTTGGTTTAACCAGATTGGCGCATTTGGCATGCTTGCCTGTTGCGCCAACCAAGCTCGGTTCTTCTCTACTAAAGACAAATCATCCCCAACGTGAGTACCTAAATTTAGCCCTTGGTAAGGGCCTGTCGAAAATCCGCCTATGCGTGTTGAGGCGAAAGCTTTGACATTTTTAGGCGCTGGCCAATTCGGAATGATCGTCTTCATATTAGAATTCTTCCGGTAAGCCGTGCTCTTCTGTATCTTGACGAAGCGCTTCAGTCATCACCACCATGTCATCAGGCACTGGAGCATGAAACTCAAGAACTTCGCTCGTAATTGGGTGCTCAAAGCGCAGCATTACTGCGTGCAATGCTTGGCGATCGAAACCCCGGATCATTGCCGTTAGCTCTTCAGACGCACCTGTCGGGATGCGAGCACGTCCACCATATGCAATATCACCGAGCAACGGATGCTGAAGGTAAGACATGTGCACACGAATCTGGTGCGTACGACCCGTTTCTAGACGCAAGCGAATACGCGTGTGTTCGCGGAAGCGTTCAGCAACACGGTAGTGCGTTACGGCTGGTTTGCCCATTGGTGCCACCGCCATAAGCGTGCGCTTAGTAGAGTGACGACCAATAGGTTGATCCACTTTACCGCCCGCAGTCATACGACCAATAGCGATCGCTTCGTACTCACGAGTAATATTACGTTTTTGCAGTGCGCGAACCAGACGAGTTTGTGCAGGAACGGTTTTCGCCACCACCATCAAACCCGTGGTGTCTTTATCCAAACGGTGCACGATACCTGCACGAGGTACTTCTGCAATATCAGGGTAATGATGCAACAACGCATTAAGTACAGTGCCATCAGGCGTACCAGCGCCCGGATGAACCACAAAGTCACGAGGTTTGTTGATAACGATAATATCTTCATCTTCATAGACGATATCTAGCGGGATATCTTGCGCTTCCCAGCGTTCTTCATCTTCTAACTCGGCTTGCAATGTAATTTCCTCGCCACCCATTACTTTGGTACGAGGTTTAGTGACAACTTCACCATCAACTTGAACTTTCCCATCAAGCAGCCACTCTTTTAGGCGCGAGCGAGAGAAGTCCGCGAATAATTCGGCGATAGCTTGGTCTAAACGTTGACCTAACTGGCTATCTTTTACGGTATTTGTTAATACAATCTGCTGAGCCATATCGAACTTTTTTAAAAACTGTGAGACTAATGCTCACGACTGTGAAAAAATAGACTATTACGTCATTGTATCTGTTACTGGAAAGAAAGTAACGGCAGCTTAAGAAATATTTAGATTCAAGGAACAGACTCCTGATATGAAACGTCAGACTTTAACAGGCCTTTTAGCGGTATCCCTTCTGTTTGGATGTGCAAGCAAAGAAGAAATCGTTCCTGATGTGCCGCCTTCGGAACTGTATGCAGACGCACAGATTTCTCTTCAAAGTGGTAATTGGCTTTCTGCAATTGAGAAACTGGAAGCATTAGACTCACGTTACCCATTCGGTGCCTACTCAGAACAGGTGCAGCTTGACCTAATCTATGCGTACTACAAAAACGACGACCTTGCTTTGGGCTTGGCAACCATTTCTCGCTTTATGCGTTTAAACCCAACCCATGAAAAGATGGATTGGGTGCTGTACATGCGAGGTCTAAGCCACATGGCGCAAGATCGTAACTTTATGCATGATTTATTCAGCGTAGATCGAAGCGATCGCGATCCTGAACCGGTAAAAAAAGCGTTTGATGACTTCAAAAAACTGCTTCAACGCTACCCGAATAGCCCATATGCAGAAGATTCACAAAAACGTATGGTCGCGCTGAAAAACCGTCTAGCGAACTATGATTTAGCGACTGCTGACTTCTACCTTCGCCGTGAAGCTTGGGTCGCTGCTATTAATCGTAGCCAAGAGCTACAAAAAGCGTATCCAGACACAGAAGCTGCACGTAAGTCACTGACTATCCAGTTAGAGGCCTACAAGCAACTTGGTTTGGAAGACGCCGTAGCAAGAACTGAAAAGCTTATCGAGCTCAACCCTGTGAAGTAATTGAACTTGCTTTAAACTGAACCGCCACCGTTTTTACCGTGGCGGTTTTTTATTACTCTCAATAGTGTATTCAGCCCTTTCTTGATGATCTTCCTAGCTCCACATATGCTTAAAGTTCTCCTCCCCCCTTTATAAAAAGGATGTGAACGTGACGATATCTAAGCTTTGCGCAGTTATGCTGCTCCTATTGTCTGCTTCCGTTTGCGCACTGCAAATCTCGCCGCTCAAACAGCCTCCTTATACCGGAGACCTCGATGTCATCAAGGAGAAGAATGTACTGCGCGTCTTAGTTTCTGCTGATTTAGGCTTTTACTACATTGAGGGCGGCACACCAAAAGGCATAGGCGCGGAATTGCTGGCGCATTTCGAAAAAGACCTTCGTAAACTCAAACCAAAGCTTAACGTACAAATTATTCCTGTTGCCCGCGACCAGCTACTGCCAGCCTTAGAAAACGGTTCAGGTGACTTAGTTGTCGCCAACCTGACTATTACCGACACGCGCAAACAGAAAGTGGAGTTCAGTTCACCCATCCTCACTGGTATTCAAGAGTGGGTAGTGACAAACAAAAGCACACCAACGATGACGAAAATCGAACAATTGAGCGGCAAAGAGATTTGGGTGCGCGCCAGTTCTAGCTACTTTGAAAGCATTCAGACACTAAATAAGAAACTAAACAAAAAAGGCTTACCGCCTGTTATCGTGCACTTTATTGAAGAAACACTTCAAGATTATGAGCTGGTCGGAATGCTCAACAATGGTTACGTCAAAGCCATTGTTCTCGATAGCCATAAAGCCAAGCTTTGGCTGAAAGTGATGGATGATATTCGGGTTCACAAAAAAATCCCTATCCGCAAAAATGGCAAAATTGCTTGGGCAATGCGAGAAAATAGTCCCAAATTAAAAGCCGTCGTGAATAAGTTCATCCAGAAGTCTCGCTCTGGGACACTACTCGGTAACGTTATTTACGGTAAATACATCGATAATACGGGATGGTTGAACAGAGCTCTTAACCCTAAGAAAATTGCTCAACTAGAAAAACTCGCGGCGCTATTTTCACGCTATGGTGAGAAATACGATATCGACTATTTACTGATCGCTGCAATCGCTTACAAGGAATCAGGATTTAATAACGACCTAGTTGGAAGTCGAGGTGCCGTTGGCATAATGCAAGTCCTACCTAGCACCGCTCAAGATCCGAATATCAATATCAAAAATGTTCGACAATTAGAAAACAACATTCATGCTGGAGTGAAATACTTAGCTTTTTTGCGTAAGCAGTACTTCAGTGACCCTGATATTACTGCACAAAATAAACTCTACTTTACATTGGCGGCTTACAATGCGGGCCCCGGCAATGTAGAGCGTATTCGTAAGCGTGCAGCCCAACAAGGTTACGATCCTAATGTTTGGTTTAATAACGTTGAAGTCGTTATGCGGAAAAGTTTAAGCTCAACGGTTGGGTACGTCACAAGCATTAATCGCTACTACATAATATACAAACAACTAGAAAGCTTGGACCAAGTCAAAAGTCTAGAAAGGGTTTCACTAGCCCCAAAAGACCCCATTTTCATGATACCGCTACGAAAAGTCAGCCAAATGCCAGACAGTAAAAAGCCGCTTGTACAGTAAGCGGCTTTTTAAATGGATTCATTGGAAAGACTCAGTGATCGTCATCACACCTTACGTGTAGTTAAATTTTAACCACCTCAAATATTAGGCCGTAAAACTTCCCTAAAAACGAGGCCGTTTTCAGCTGAGTACTCTATCCAATCTACGGATTTACTAACCGATAACAAGCAATTTCACGATAAATCTCAGAAGTTCTTGAGTGAGATCACATTCATTTTTCATCATAAAAAACCCGAGCAAAATAATGATCTGAATCACATTTTTTTATGCTTAAAGCGGTAATCTGAACTCAACCCATGAGGGATGCAACAGAGGAAAAACACTTATGACAATGAATATCACTGGCAAAAACATCGAAATCACCTCTGCAATCCGAGCTCATATTGAGAGCAAATTTAAAAAACTGGAGAAATGGCAAGTAGACCTAATTGGTTGCCAAGCAACTTTCAGTGAGGAACCAAACAAACAGAAGAAATTCGAAGCGGTTATCAAAGTTCCTAAAGGCCAGCTCATTGCCTCAGCAACTCACGAAGATCTTTACGCAGCTATCAACGAAGTGGAGCAAAAACTAGAACGACAATTGAACAAGCTGACCCACAAACCTGAAGCTCGACGTGCAAGTAAGCCTGAGCTAGTGGAAGAAGAAGAGTAAACTGAACATATTGAGGAAATAGCGCCGAAAGGCGCTATTTTTTTGCTTGACGCTCTCCCCAGCCTTGCTTATTGTGTTTAAACACTCATAAATTAAGCACTATTTATGCATTTAACCTCACTGTTTATTTTTGACTTCTTTTTCCTCCCATAGTTGGAGGGGCGAACTCGTTTGTGAAAGAAAAGTCAAAAACAAACAGAAAGCCTCCCAAATCGGGAGGCTTTTTTATAAGGAAAGAATTGATGACTGACCAACCTATTTCCCTCGAAGAAATTCGTTTACGCTTGAATGAGTTGGATGACCAACTTCTCAGCTTATTGTCTGAGCGCCGTAAACTCAGCATTGAAGTAGCCAAAAGCAAAGTACAAACCTCAAAGCCTGTTCGCGACGCCGTCCGTGAACAGCAATTATTGGTCAAGCTGATTTCTAATGGCCAAGATAAATACGAACTTGACGCGCAGTACATCACCAAACTTTTCCATACCATCATTGAAGACTCAGTTCTGCTTCAACAAAGTTATCTGCAAAATCTCGTTAACCCACAGCAAAGCCGTAAGCCACTTGCTCGCGTCGCTTTTTTAGGAGCCAAAGGCTCTTATTCGCACTTGGCAAGTCGCGAATACTTCAGTCGTAAAAATACGGAGCTTATCGAGCTCAACTGCGAGCACTTTAAAGAAGTGACTCAAACGGTTGAATCTGGCCATGCTGATTATGGCGTTCTGCCAATCGAAAACACCAGCTCAGGCTCTATTAATGAAGTGTATGACTTACTACAACACACGACGCTTTACATCGTTGGAGAGCTAACTCAACCAATCGAACACTGCTTGGTTGCGAAAAAAGACATTCGTCTGGAAGATATTAAAACGCTGTATTCTCACCCTCAGCCACACCAACAGTGCAGTGAGTTTTTAAGCCGTATGAAAGGAGTAAAGCTGGAGTCCTGCGCGAGCACAGCAGATGCAATGCAGAAAGTCCAAGAGATGGATCGTGATGATGTGGCTGCAATTGGTAATGCATCAAGCGGTAAGCTATATGGCTTGCAAGCAATTCAAGGCAACATCGCAAACCAAACCGAAAATCATACTCGCTTTATCGTGGTTGCTCGTAAACCGGTTGAAGTTTCTACTCAGATTCCAGCAAAAACCACATTGATCATGTCGACCTCCCAAGAGGCAGGCTCATTGGTTGAAACACTATTAGTGCTGCAACGTTACGGCATCAATATGGCCAAGCTAGAATCACGCCCAATTATGGGGAACCCGTGGGAAGAGATGTTCTACGTAGACTTGACATCACATCTTGCTTCGACAGAAATGCAACAGGCACTTGAAGAGCTAACAAAAATCACTAAGCACTTGAAAGTTTTAGGCTGTTACCCGAGTGAGAACGTAAAGCCTACGCAAGTGAAATTGAGTTAATAGACACCAGTGAGTAAAAAGATCATGGTAACCCAAAAAGTCGTAATCGCATCGCTAAACCCAGCCAAAATTAATGCAGTTCAAAGTGCATTTCGTAATGCATTTCCGCATCAAGAGTTCAACTTCGTTGGCATCAGTGTACCGAGTGAGGTCGCAGATCAGCCCATGACGAATGAAGAAACTCATCGTGGTGCGCTAAACCGCGTTAAAAACGCAAAAGTAGAGATGCCAAACGCGGATTACTATGTCGGTCTCGAAGCGGGAATTGAAGCAAACGTGACGTTTGCTTGGATGGTGGTTGAGTCAGAGACTCACCGCGGTGAATCTCGTTCTGCAAGCTTAATGTTGCCGCCAAAAGTCTTGGAAAAACTCAAGGATGCGAATGAGTTGGGAGATGTAATGGACGAAGTGTTTGGTACTGATAATATCAAACAGAAAGGTGGCGCTATTAGCCTGCTAACCCAAAACCAGCTAACTCGAAGCTCGGTCTATCACCAAGCCTTGATTCTGGCTTTGATTCCATTCACAAACCCTGAGCACTTTCCTTCAAATTTATAACACTCAGCCTATTCTCTAGATACGCAAAAGGGCGGATATTTCCGCCCTTTGTAATACATTATCTTAGTCACTTGTAACACCAAGGCCTAAAAGCAAATTGGATATACTGTCTACTTAGATACCGCAACTTGTTCTAACAAGACTTTCAACTTGTCTTTTTCTTCATCAGATTTCGACTTTAGTTCGTTAGAGCCTCGAGTAATGGTGGCAATGCCCACACCAAGCATCTGACTGATCTGACGTTGAGATAATTCTCCTTTAAGAAGTTCGTTAATTATATTAACGCGTGATATTAATGACTCTCTCTCATCACGTGACATCAGCATAGTTAACAGCATGTCATCTTGCTGGGTGCCCATACTTGTTCGAATTAGCTCAATAATCTGTTGCCAGTCTTTATACTCGGGTTCGTGCGACATCAAGTTACCTCACTCAATACTTGGTATTGATCTCATGTTGATTCAAGAACGCGCCATCGATACCCAAAAGATCACGATAGTATGTTTCAAACATCAAGATGTTTTGTACATAACCGCGCGTCTCTTTAAATGGAATTGCCTCAATAAAGGCATAAGCATCCACTTTTCCTTGGGTACGCTCTCGCCACGTTTTTACTCTGTTAGGACCTGCATTATAAGCAGCAAGAGCAAAAATACGATTATTATCGTAATCCTCTAATAAACCTTGCAAATAATGGCTACCAATCTCGATATTTTTTCCTACATTGTAGAGATCCTGCGTACCTTGATAACTCAACTTATATTTACGTGCCGTGTACTTCGCCGTCGCAGGCATAATCTGCATAAGACCACGAGCGCCAACTGGAGAGCGGGCTTCAACATCTAACGCACTTTCCTGTCGAGCGAGAGACATCATCGTGATGGGATCAATGTTGTGCTTTTTCGCATAAAAGTTAAACCACCAGCGGTGTGCTATTGGGAACCTAAGTTCGATATTATCCCACATCTGCGCTTGAATACTCGCGGTCACCGTTAGGTTATGCCAACGTTTAAATGATGCATAAGCCGCCAACATCGCCTTTTCATCTTTCCCTACGCGGCGCAGTAAGTGTGCCCATTCACTCTTCGCTGCTGCGATTTTATCCGTCGCGATCAACTCTTCGATACGAGCTAGCGAGTCTTGATAGGGTTGAACAACTTTCTTGTCCAACTTAACCGTATGCGTTGGGTATTTGATTGATTGCCCGATTGCATTGGCGGCAGCCACACTGTAGAAGTTTCGTTGCCCAAGCAGAGTTGCTAAACGCTGTTTCCCCGCGATGTCATCACCTAACGCTATTTCACTTCTTCCAAGCCAATATTGCCAGCGTAGCGTGGCTTGTTCTTCTTTATTTAGAACAGCAATCCACTCTTGTACGCCTTTCCAATCTGCATTTTGAATCGCTAAGCGGATGCGCGTTTCAATCAACGGTAAGTACTGACTGGTTTTCGTTTTATCATCGCGCCATTTAGCTAATGACTCAGACTCCGTACGAGTCAATCGAAATGCAATATAGTCGGCAAGTTCTTGCGCTTTTTCTGGAGAAAACTTCTGTCCTTTAATGACAGCATCGTACGCACCTTGTGCTTGGCTAGTGTTCATACGAGCCAACTTTTCTAACGCATATTCACTTTGCGCTCGATTAAAATCATTCGCAGGTTTTTTCTTCGCGAATTCCGCAACACTTGCAGGATTATCAAACAACGCTTTCATTTCTTTGGCTTGTTGCTTTGCCTGCGCTGATTTAGGCAGTTTGAGCAAGTAACTCATCAAACCGCCATTACGAGCATCAAACGCCAGTAACATACGCTGTAGAATCAGTTCATCGGTACGCTCACCCGCCTTGTCCCATGCTTCAAATAATGGGTCACACTCATCAGCAATGCTGATGCCACGTAACCACATATGTTCAGCTCCTTTAAACGCCGCGACTTTCTTGCCTTGCTTTAATTGAGCGACGTAGAAAATACATTGGTAACGCTCACCACTAGGAATGACTTTTTGAAACTCAGTAATTGTTTTCCAATCTTTTTGCTTATAAAGATGATTGAGGTATGGAGCGCGAACTCGACGAGAAAATGGAAAAGACTCGTGCTCAGAAATAAACTCGTTCACCTGTTGTGGTGACTTTTCCGGTAACTGTCTAATAAAAGTGCGGTAATCCACATAAGGCGTTAGTGGATAGTCAGAAATTTTAGGACGAATCGAAAGGTATCCGTCGATGTCATTTTTATCTAATAAATCTTGAGCTTGCTCATATACTTCGCGCTGCTTTTCCAAACTCAGCGCGGCATTAGCACTCAAACTCATAGCACACAACGCGGCGGCGCAGCATACGTTTTTAGCCAATTCAGATACGTTGAATCTCATTTGTGTCATTTTCCCCAGACATATACTGCCCTAAAGCCTAGTTTTGTTAGAGTTCATGTGATGTTAAGGCAATTTTCACACATGCATCTATTTACACAGAATGCAGATGTCCATGTAAAGCAACTTAGTGTATTAAAAATTGTACTCGTCAAACTTTTAAGACGATGGAGACAAAGCGTTTCTAACTCGCATAGAAAACACTTCGTCATTCTTAACGAATAACAAAAGTGTATACCCTAACCGTGTAAGTTTCCGGTCAGCTCAAAATAAGAAATCCATTCGTTAGGGAAATTCTTGCAATGCGGTAACAAAAACAAAGCACTTGGTATAAAATGATGGGTTTGAATGACAGTTAATTTAGGAACGATCGGCAATGGCTGAATACGTATATACCATGTCGCGGGTGAGCAAAATTGTGCCACCTAAGCGTCAAATTCTTAAAGACATCTCTCTGAGCTTCTTCCCTGGTGCGAAAATCGGTGTTTTAGGTCTGAACGGTGCAGGTAAATCCACACTGCTACGTATCATGGCAGGTATCGACACGGATATCGACGGTGAAGCGCGTCCACAACCTGGTCTAAACGTAGGTTACCTACCTCAGGAACCAGTATTAGACGAATCAAAAACCGTTCGTGAAGTTGTTGAAGAAGCGGTTACTGACGTTGCTGACGCTCTGAAACGTTTGGACGCAGTCTACGCAGCATACGCTGAACCAGATGCAGACTTCGACGCACTTGCAAAAGAGCAAGGCGAGCTAGAAGCCCTTATCCAAGCGAAAGATGGTCATAACCTAGAAAATGCGCTTGAGCGTGCAGCAAACGCACTACGTTTACCTGAATGGGACCAAAAAATTGCGCACCTATCAGGTGGTGAACGCCGCCGTGTGGCTATTTGTCGCTTGCTACTTTCTAAGCCAGACATGCTATTGCTTGATGAACCTACCAACCACCTAGATGCAGAATCAGTTGCTTGGCTAGAGCGCTTCTTAGTGGATTACACAGGTACCGTAGTAGCCATCACCCACGACCGTTACTTCCTAGATAACGCTGCGGGCTGGATCTTAGAACTGGACCGTGGTGAAGGTATCCCATGGGAAGGCAACTACACCTCATGGCTGGAGCAAAAAGACGCTCGTCTACAACAAGAAGCCTCCCAAGAGAGTGCTCGCCAAAAGACTATCGAGAAAGAGCTTGAGTGGGTACGTAAAAACCCTAAAGGTCGTCAAGCGAAGTCAAAAGCACGTATGGCTCGCTTTGAAGAACTGCAAAGCTCTGATCACCAAAAACGTAATGAAACCAATGAACTATTTATCCCACCAGGTGAGCGTCTAGGTGATAAGGTTATTGAAGTGAAGAACCTGACCAAGTCATTTGACGGTCGAGTTCTGATTGATGACCTGTCATTCAGCATCCCTAAAGGTGCAATTGTTGGTATCATCGGTGCTAACGGCGCAGGTAAATCGACGCTATTCAAGATGTTAAGTGGTACTGAACAACCAGACTCGGGCACAATTGAGATGGGCGATACAGTAAAACTGGCATCGGTCGATCAGTTCCGTGACAGCATGGACGATTCTAAAACCGTATTCCAAGAGATCTCTGAAGGTGCTGATATCATTAAGATCAACAACTTCGAAATCCCAGCTCGCGCATACTGTTCACGCTTTAACTTTAAAGGCAGTGACCAACAAAAGATTATTGGTGAACTATCGGGTGGTGAGCGTAACCGTGTCCACCTTGCGAAGCTGCTTAAAGCGGGCGGCAACGTGTTGCTACTCGACGAACCAACCAACGACCTTGACGTTGAAACACTGCGTGCTCTAGAAGAAGCATTACTAGAGTTCCCTGGTTGTGCAATGGTTATCTCGCACGACCGTTGGTTCCTTGACCGTATCGCAACCCACATCATTGACTACCGTGACGAAGGCCAAGTTAACTTCTACGAAGGTAACTACACAGAGTACATGGATTGGTTGAAGAAAACATTGGGTCCTGAAGCCGCAGAACCACACCGTATCAAATACAAGCGTATTGCGAAGTAATCGCAACCCACAAAGTTTGATTGTAATTTGTACAAAGGCCGCTATCATAGCGGCCTTTGTTTCTTTGTTATAAAAAGAGCTCATTAGCCCGTCTCGTTCG
This sequence comes from Vibrio sp. Vb1166, assembly GCF_033338695.1. NCBI lineage: Bacteria > Pseudomonadati > Pseudomonadota > Gammaproteobacteria > Vibrionales > Vibrionaceae > Vibrio > Vibrio sp. Vb1166. The sequence goes on from NZ_JAWOTE010000022.1 coordinate 14,555, forward strand.
TTAAGAACATGACATAGCACTTACGTCACTCTGTAGCGACCTCGACACTTTTCAAACAACAATCGAACATTTTTTGTTCGTATTGATATACTATTCAATTCTGTTTGACGACCTGACGAGAATATTCATATGACAGAGAGACGACGCTTTTCACGTATTCTCCATCAAGCTCCAGCTAAGATAGAACAACGTGACTTGGCAATTGAACCTAGGATTCAAGATCTTTCCTTGCATGGTTTACTCATGAAAGTGGAAGAGACTGAGGCTTTGGATCCAACCCTTCCAGTCCATGTGACTTTTTCATTTGATCAATCCGAACAAGTGATTACGTTAAAAGCGCAAATTGTGAATGTCTCTAAGTGTGAGATTAGGTTGAAGATCGCTAAGATAGACATCGAAAGCATTAGCCAACTAAAACGATTTATAGAATTGAATGTAGGCAATAACGACCTTCTGAATCGAGAGTTAGAGCACCTCTCAGGTTTTTAGGAGAAAAATAAATGAACGCCTATTTAAGTAACAATAACTATGTCTAAAAAAATCATCATGCAGATCCCGACGAAAGACGGCGATCAGCAGTTCTATTTGGGCCGCAGTTCGGTCCTAGCAGTATTTGCTTCAGTATTGGCATTACCCGCCGTCGTTGGTGGCGCGTGGTACCTTAATCAGCAGCAGATGCACAATAAAGACGAACTAACACAAATCATCGCCAAACTGGAAAGTGAAAAGGCCGAAGTGACGGCTCTTTACGAAGAGCAGCTTGATACCAATCATTCACTTTCCCAGTCTTTGACTGACAAAAACAATCAAATTCAGCTATTGGGCAAACGGGTATTCGACGTTGAATCGGTTTTAGGTCTCGCAGACGAAGAGTTGATGATCGATGAGAACAGCATGGGGTTAGAGGAGCGAATTGACGCAGCCGCTATCGATTCTGCTGTTCGCGCGACGATGTTCCGTTTGATACCAAATGACAGTCCAGTCACATACCAACGTATTTCTTCTTCTTACGGCAGTCGTATTAATCCGATTTCAGGTAAGAGGCATGTTCATACTGGTATCGATCTGACTTGTAAAAGAGGAGAAGAGATCCTGGCACCGGCTGACGGTGTGGTGGAAACCGTTCGCCCGAGCAATCGTGGTTATGGTAACTATGTCACCATTCGTCACTCATTTGGCTTTATGAGCTCCTTTGCTCATCTACAACGCTTCAAAGTGAAAAGCGGTCAGTTTGTTAGTAAAGGCGACATCATTGCTCAATGCGGTAACTCTGGCAACTCCACAGGGCCACACTTGCACTATGAAGTACGCTTTCTCGGACGAGCACTCAACCCTCAATACTTAATGGAGTGGACGCCAGAAAACTTCAATGACGTCTTTGAAAAAGAGAAAAAAGTGAAATGGGGACCTTTGGTTCAATTGATTGATAACGTTGTACGCCTACAAGTCAATTTAACCAATTCACCCTATCGCGATACCAGTATCAACACAGTATCAAGTGAAGATACGAGTAATACTGCGACGAACTGATTTGTCCATCAACACGAAAAAGAGCAGCTTACGCTGCTCTTTTTGTTTCGGACTCTGCACGACTAAATAACCCGTGATTAACCGCGATGAATATTATCATTCGCCTGTTTGAGTAAGTTTTGGCTCTCATTCATAAATTGTTGAGAATAAGTACCAAACCAATCACTCACCTGCTTAAAGCTTTCGATGAATCGCGCTTTGTCTCCGCTATCCAGAATCGCTACCGCATCACCTAAACGCTGATGGAATCGCTTGATCATATCGATATTCTCTTGAGAAGAGAAAATGATATCACCGTACAAGTTCGGATCCTGACCAAACAGTCGTCCCACCATCGCCAATTCAAGGCGGTAGATTGGCGAGCTTAACTTCAACAACTGATCGATGTTCGGATTCTCTTTGCTAAGGTGCATACCGTAAGCAAACGACGTGAAGTGGCGCAACGCCTGAATCAACGTCATGCCATGATCGTGCTCTTGTGCATCGATTTGGCACAAGCTTGCGCCCCAAATCCCAAACTGTTGCAATAGCCATTGGTAATGCTCGTGACCACGGCCATCACAGTACACAATAACCTGCTTGGCAAGGCTCGGAACATCTGGGCCAAACATTGGGTGCAAACCAACCACAGGACCTTGGTGCACATTCAACATTGCTTGCAGAGGCTTCGACTTGATAGAAGTCAGGTCACACAGAATGCAGTCTTGCGGCAAGTTCCCCAGTTTTTCGATCACCCCTTCCGTTAGATGAATCGGCACCGTGACCACGACTAAACCCGCGTTGTCTAGAATCTCATCCGCATGATCCCAGTCTTTACTGCCGAGAACTTTGACCCGGTAGCCCGACAATTTGAACATACGCCCAAACAGGCCACCCAATTGACCATTACCACCAATAATAACAACTGAGCGTAAATCAGGGTTCAAACACTTAAAACCGGAATCTTTCTCGCTGGCATAAGATTCACGCATTGTTCGACGCAGAATATCTTCAATAAGCTGTGGAGGAATTCCCATTTTTTCAGCTTCAGCGCGACGAGAAGCTAACATCGCCGCTTCACGGTCTGGAGCATAAATTGGCAAACCATGTTCGCTTTTTACTTCCCCAACTTTCTCTACGAGCGCTAAACGCTGAGCCAATAGCTCCAACATTTGCTTGTCGACTGCATCAATCTGATCGCGTAATGCGTTAAGTTCAACTGCCATTGATGTTCCTTAAATCCTGTATTAATTAGCCTTTAGACGATTTTCTAAGAAAGGCACTAGCTCTTCATGTGCATGACGTAATAGTGCCTCAGTTGAATCCCAATTGATACATGCGTCAGTGATAGATACACCGTATTTCATCTCTTCAAGAGCTAAGTCAGAAGATTGATTTCCTTCATTGATATGGCTTTCAATCATAAGACCGATAATAGATTTATTGCCTTCACGGATTTGATGAATCACATCCTCCGCGACTAATGGCTGGCGACGGTAATCTTTACGTGAGTTGGCGTGACTGCAATCCACCATTAATGAAGCATCAAGACCAGATTTCGCCATCTCTTGCTCACACTCAGTGACTGATACCGAATCGTAGTTAGTTTGCTTGCCGCCACGTAAGATCACATGTCCATTAGCATTGCCCTGGGTGGTCAACAGTGCGACTTGTCCCTCACGGTTAATTCCCATAAAACGGTGGCTAGAGGACGCAGCTTGCATCGCGTTAATTGCGGTTGCCAAACTGCCATCGGTGCCATTCTTAAAACCGATTGGCATAGACAGGCCGCTTGCCATTTCACGGTGAGTTTGTGACTCCGTCGTACGAGCACCGATGGCTGCCCAGCTAAAAGTATCCGCCAAGTATTGTGGGCTAATTGGGTCTAGAGCCTCAGTCGCGAGCGGGATTTCCATCTCTGCCAACTCCACCAGAAGTTCGCGTCCAACATGCAGACCGTGTTCAATATCGAAACTGCCGTCTAGGTGTGGGTCATTGATCAGGCCTTTCCAGCCGACCGTGGTGCGCGGCTTCTCAAAGTAAACACGCATAACAATATACAGTTGGTCACTTAGTTGTTCAGAGAGTGCTTTAAGTCGCTTTGCGTAATCCTTCGCCGCTTCTACGTCGTGGATAGAACATGGACCGCATACAACAAGCAGGCGGTGATCCTTCTTGTGAATAATATTAGCGATAGTTTGACGAGACTCTTGAATAAAGCGACGTGCTTTTTCACTCAAAGGAAGCTTGGTTTTTAGTTCCTCCGGAGTAATAAGAACCTGTTCTTCGATAATATTAATATTGCTCAACTCACTTTTCTGCATAACTCTAACCTGTATATTTATTTTTACACCCAACCAAACCTTTGGTGAGACAACTAAGCTTTAACGACAAGATAACAGGCTAAAAAAGAAAAACAAGCGTACAGAATAAAAAACATTTAGTGTAAACCTAGGTTTACAGTTAAATAAAAAGCCAAAATATAATTAACTTTGGCTTCTCATCGCTGTTTTGAATCTTTTACAAGAGGTTTAGCTAGTCAAGCGTTTCATCGCTTCACTCGCCGCTTTCCACTCTTGAGATAGCTTAAGTTCGCTTGGAGAAAATGACTGTTTTTTCAGTAATCCATCCGCGAGTGGCACGGTTGAAACCGGTAAGTTGTCTAATACCTCAACGTGCGCTTCTCGTTTATTACACATTAACAACATATCGCAGCCAGCTCTCAATGCTTGAGCACCTCGCTCGGCAGGGCTGCCCATGATCGCAGCGCCTTCCATGGTCAAGTCATCCGAAAAAACCAAACCTTTAAAACCCAATTGCTGACGCAGGACCTGTTTTAACCAGTATTCAGAACCGCTGGCTGGTTGAGCATCATAGTGTGGGAAAATCACGTGAGCAGGCATCATGGCATCTAAAATACCGGCATCAATTTGCGCTTTGAAGATCGCCATATCTTGTTCAAAAATATCACTGCGCTCGTCGTATGGTGTTTCTAGATGTGAGTCTGCAATCACGCCACCATGTCCAGGGAAGTGCTTGCCTGTCGTTGCCATGCCAACACTCTTCATTCCCTGCATATATGCAGTGCTATAGCGAAGAATGGTATCGGCATCTTCACCGAATGCACGGTTACCGATCGCTTTACATTGATGGCCTTGGTCAAGTACCGGGGCAAAGCTTAAATCAATATCATGGGCAATCAGCTCTGCTGCCATTAACCAACCGCCCATACGAGCAAGCTCTTCACCATTTTGATGTTTAGCGTACTCATCAGCAGCAGGAATTAATGAGAAACCTTCGCGAAAGCGCTGCACTCGGCCGCCCTCTTGATCCACACCGATCAAAAACGGGCGCTTAGCCGCCTTTCGGATGGATTGAGTAAGTGCTTGAAGCTGTTTGCTATCATGATAGTTGCGAGCAAATAGAATTAAGCCACCAACCGTAGGATGCTCCAAGATTTCTTTGTCTTCAGCGGTCAGTTCATACCCCGCAACGTCAACCCATAACGGTCCCATGTTTTCTCCTCAAAATCGGCTGAATATCTCGTATTCGATGAGGTTATTCGCTTCAGATTTGCTTTACAATAAGTGAATGAAGAATTGACGAGATCGGCTATGAAATTTAACGAACTGTACATTGGTGTGATGTCTGGAACGAGTATGGATGGTGTTGATACCGCTCTAGTTGAAATAAGCGATGAGCATGTTCGCCTGATTGCGCATGACGACTACCCAATGCCCGCAGCACTAAAAGACATGCTGTTATCTGTTTGTACCGGTCAAGCAACAAATTTAAAAGCCATAGGTGAACTTGACCACCAGCTCGGCCACCTATTTGCAGATGCTGTGTTACAGCTGCTCAATAAGTCTGGTTACGTCGTAGAGCAAATTCGTGCGATTGGTAATCACGGTCAAACAGTATTCCATCAGCCTACCGGAAACTTGCCGTTTACCACTCAATTGGGCGATGCAAACATTATCGCGGTCAAAACAGGCATTGATACGGTAGCGGATTTTCGTCGTAAAGACATGGCGCTAGGTGGACAAGGTGCCCCACTCGTCCCTGCTTTCCATAAAAGCATTTTTGCGATGCAGGATTCCACAACTGTGGTACTTAACATTGGAGGCATTGCCAATATCTCGGTACTGCATCCAGAACAACCAGTCATTGGCTATGACACAGGCCCGGGCAATATGTTGATGGACGCATGGTGTGCGCTGCATACTGGGCAAAGCTTCGACGAAGATGCACAGTTTGCACTTAAAGGAACGGTAAACGCTACTTTGTTGACTCAATTACTCAAAGAAGCTTACCTCGCCATGCCAGCCCCTAAAAGTACCGGACGAGAACTGTTCAATATTGACTGGCTGCATCAACAACTGGCCCATCACAATTTACCAATCGAAGACGTACAACGTACACTTTGCGAGTATTCTGCAATTACCATTGCCAACGAAGTCGACAAGTTTTCTCATGGCATCACACCTCAACTATTGGTCTGTGGCGGTGGAGCAAGAAACCCACTTTTGATGCAGCGACTAGCTAAGTTATTGCCACAATGGAGCGTTGCGACAACGGCAGAAAAAGGCGTTGATGGCGACTACATGGAAGCAATGGCGTTTGCTTGGCTTGCGCAGCGCCATATTCACGGCCTCCCTAGCAACTTACCGGAAGTTACGGGGGCAAGTCGTCTCGCTTCACTGGGTGTACTCTATTCAAAAAATTAAGGGCAATAGATCCTAAACAAAAAGGCTTAATTCATTATGACGAACGATGCACTTATCGCAGCTTTATCCCATCTGGTATCTGAAGGGCGAAACCCAGACACCATGGACATCGACTTGCTGCCTTCTCTCGATATTGTTCAACGCATCAACCAACAGGACAAACTCGTTCCTCTTGCCGTTGAAAAAGTGTTGCCTGAGATCGCTGAAGCCGTTGATAAGATCACGGAAGCATTTAAGGTCGGAGGTCGGTTGTTTTACATCGGTGCGGGTACCAGTGGTCGACTTGGCGTTTTGGACGCTTCAGAATGCCCACCAACTTTTGGCACAGATCCAGAGATGGTCGTTGGTATTATTGCTGGTGGAAAAGAGGCAATGTTCCGTGCAAAAGAAGGGGCGGAGGACGATCCAGCATTGGGTGAGCAAGATCTTAAAGAGAATACGCTAACACAACGCGATGTCGTCGTTGGTATTGCGGCAAGTGGACGAACACCTTACGTGATTGGTGGCTTAGAGTATGCGAACGAGCTTGGTGCCACCACTGTAGCACTATCTTGTAACCCTGACTCTCCGATTGCAGATATTGCTGATATTGCGATTAGCCCCGTTGTTGGACCTGAAGCGTTAACGGGATCCACTCGCTTAAAATCAGGGACGGCACAAAAACTCGTACTAAACATGCTCACTACCGCAAGCATGATTCGCCTGGGCAAAAGTTATCAGAACTTAATGGTAGATGTGAAAGCGACGAATGCAAAGCTAGTTGCAAGAGCGACTCGTATTGTTATGCAAGCAACAGATTGTACTAACCAAGAGGCTAAAACGGCGCTCAAAGAAACGGACTACGACGCCAAGTTAGCGATTTTGATGATTTTAACCGGGCTGGATAGAGAAAGCGCGACTGAGCAACTGAACGCCAAGCAAGGATATTTAAGAAAAGTCGTGATCGCGCAAACTAATCAATCTTAATCAATAAAGCGCCTCACTTATTTAAAAGTCAGGCGCCTTTTATGGCTCAATTTAGTAGTTCAATCGTTCAATGTGAGTAATACCGACTTTACCTTCAAGGTCACTGAACATATGAACCATTGCTGGGTATGGTTGTGCTCCAGGGTAGACAACTTCTGCATTACAGAAAAACGCATAGTTTTGTCCGGCTACGACTTGAGTAGCCACAACCAAAGGGGAGTATTTGACACCGACAAACCCCTCGATACCTTTAGCAAATACTTCTTTATTCTCTGCTGTGAGTTCATGAAATGGACTCCAGCCACCAGCCATTTGCGTTGACATAATGTGATTCCTTTTTTTCTGTGCTCACTATCAAGCAATGTGAACATAGTTTAATAAGGAAGATTTTGCCACATTTATGTGATGCAGACAGTGTAACAACGGCTTTATTGACTATTAATTTGAGTATTCATTCCAACCACGTTGCCATTCCATGCGGAATTTTTGCGCTTGCTCAGTACCTTCACAAACCCCTTCGTAATACTGACCAGATAACCCCATTTGATACGCAAAAGCAGGATTACAGTACTCACGTAAACCTTCTAAATAACCTTGGTCGTAGTCACTTTGCTTAACACTACCCAACTCACGAAGCTCGCTCATCGTGCGCGATGTGTGTCCGGTTATGCCATCTTGATATCCGATCTGATGCCAATCTCCCGACTTGGCAAGATCTGCTGTCGTTGCTGTGCATCCTGCAAGTAAAGCCAGTGCCAGACCTACCGTTACCTTTTTCATGGTTCTTCCTTAAGTAATTGTTTTCAAAAATAAGCTTACCACTAATTATTGGCGCTTGCCGCTGAGCTTGCAGATTTAACCACTGATGACTCAAATCAGCCGCTCAAGACTGTCATCAACCTTTCGCCATTTTTAAAAACCGCTCAAGCAGCATATCGACCACTCAGTGCTCTATTCGACCACTCATCTACTAACCGAATGCATTTAACACAAGTGACGCATAACATGCATCCTGAGATTAAAAAATTACCCTACCCAACTAAGACCAAGGACAATTGCTATGATGTGGTTTCTAACCTGTGTCGCAGCCCTAATCGGCGGATACTTCATCTACGGCGCTTTCGTCGAGAAGATTTTCGGCATCAATGAAAAACGCCAAACGCCAGCTCACACCAAATCGGACGGTGTTGACTTCGTTCCAATGTCAACAAAGAAAGTTTACCTAGTTCAACTACTTAACATCGCAGGTGTTGGTCCAATTTTTGGCCCGATCATGGGGGCACTATACGGTCCTGCGGCGATGCTTTGGATTGTAGTCGGTTGTATTTTTGCTGGTGCAGTACACGATTACTTCTCAGGCATGCTTTCAGTGCGTAACGGCGGTGCATCTGTACCTACCATTACAGGTCGCTACCTAGGTAATGGCGCAAAACACTTTATGAATATTTTTGCCATTGTCCTATTGCTTCTAGTTGGCGTAGTGTTCGTTTCAGCCCCTGCTGGCATGATTACTAACCTCATCAATGATCAAACAAGCTTGAGTGTAAGCATGACAACGATGGTTATTGCTATCTTTGCTTACTACATCATTGCGACGATTGTTCCTGTCGATAAAATCATTGGTCGTTTCTACCCACTGTTTGGCGCCCTACTTATCTTTATGTCTGTTGGCCTAATGACAGCCGTTGCTTTCTCTAGCGAACACACAGTAATGGGTGACTTCCAAGTTTCGGACATGTTCTCTAACCTCAACCCAAATGACATGCCGTTATGGCCTGCATTGTTCATCACTATCGCATGTGGTGCTATCTCTGGCTTCCACGCGACTCAGTCTCCACTGATGGCGCGTTGTATGGAAAATGAGAAAAACGGTCGCTTCGTATTCTACGGTGCAATGATTGGTGAAGGTGTTATCGCGCTAATTTGGTGTGCTATCGCTCTGTCTTTCTTCGGCTCTCTAGACGCTCTATCAGAAGCTGTGAAAAACGGTGGCCCTGGTAACGTGGTATACAGCGCATCATTTGGTCTGCTAGGTGTGTTCGGTGGTATCCTTGCGTTCCTGGGTGTGGTTATCCTACCAATTACGTCTGGCGATACAGCGTTCCGTTCAAGCCGCTTGATCCTTGCTGAATACTTCAACATGGAACAAAAAACGCTACGTAACCGTCTACTGATGGCACTTCCACTGTTCGTTATCGGCGGTATCTTAACTCAAGTAGACTTCGGCATTATCTGGCGCTACTTCGGTTTTGCAAACCAAACAACAGCGGTAATGATGCTTTGGACTGCGTCCGCTTACCTACTGCGTCACAACAAGCTGCACTGGATTACCACTATCCCAGCTATCTTCATGACCACGGTATGTGTCACGTTCATCTTAAACAACAGCTCGCTAGGTTTTGGTCTGCCAATGCAACTATCAACTATCGTAGGTATTGTGTTTGCCCTAGCTGTGACAGGTTACGTTATCAAAACCTCTAAGGGTAAAGGTGAAACTGAACTGGCTGACGAAGAGAAACCACAAGCCGTATCAGAAACAGCGTAATACTCGTCACATCTGAGTGACTAAGATAGGAGCCTGCCAATTGCAGGCTCTTTTTGTTTTATACCCAAGTCACTTTAAGGTTCAGAAAGCACAGCGCAGCATCATTTACTTAGCTGTTCTTATCTATCTGAGCCAAGCATCTTGAGGTTACTTAGGTATACAATAACAACATTGATTCTAGGTTAGGTTCACTATGGAACTGGTCATCTCCCTTTTACAACAGATGTGTGTGTACTTAGTTTTGGCTTACATGCTAAGTAAAACGCCAATCATCTTACCTTTGCTGAGTATTTCTTCGCGCTTAAGCCACCGCCTAATTTGTTACGTACTCTTCTCTGGCTTTTGTATTCTCGGCACCTATTTCGGTCTGCACATCAACGATGCTATTGCCAATACTCGTGCGATCGGCGCAGTTATGGGCGGGCTGTTTGGTGGACCTGTTGTAGGTTTCGCCGTCGGATTTACTGGTGGCATCCATCGATACTCTCTTGGTGGTTTTACCGACCTAGCCTGTGCAATTTCAACCACCGCCGAGGGCGTAATTGGTGGTTTGCTCCACGTTTACCTTATCAAGCGAAATAAAGGTGCATTGCTGTTTAATCCAAGCGTTGTATTCAGCGTCACGTTTGTTGCAGAAGTGGTGCAAATGATTTTGCTGCTCGCCGTCGCGAAACCTTTTGATCAAGCCTATGAACTGGTGTCCGCTATTGCAGCGCCTATGATCATCGCGAACTCATTTGGTGCGGCGTTGTTCATGAGTATCCTGCAAGACAGAAAAGCAATCTTTGAAAAGTTTTCTGCGACGTTTTCGCGTCGAGCGCTCACCATTGCTGATCGCTCAGTGGGAATTCTAAGCAACGGCTTCAACACCGAAAACGCAGAGAAAATCGCACGTATTATTTACGAAGAAACCAAGGTGGGCGCTGTCGCGATTACTGACCAAGAAAAGATCTTGGCGTTTGTGGGCATTGGCGATGATCACCATAAACCGAACACGCCGATTTCATCGCAAAGCACATTAGACTCCATGGAGAAAAACGACATCATTTATCTTGATGGTGCGGAGCGTCCATACCAATGCTCCATTGCAAAAGATTGCAAGCTCGGATCTGCGCTGATCATCCCACTGCGTGCAGGGAAAGAGGTCATTGGTACCATAAAGCTGTATGAACCGAAGCGTAAATTGTTCTCGACGGCCAACATGTCGATGGCGGAAGGAATAGCCCAGCTTCTATCTAGCCAAATCCTTTATGGCGATTACCAACAACAACAAGCCTTACTCGCCCAAGCAGAAATAAAATTGCTTCACGCTCAGGTGAATCCACACTTTTTGTTTAATGCACTCAATACTATTAGTGCGATTACTCGTCGTGACCCTGACAAAGCGCGCGAGCTAATCCAAAATCTATCGCACTTCTTCCGCAGCAATTTAAAGCAGAACATTAATACCGTGACGTTAAAGGAAGAGCTTGCACATGTGAACTCGTACTTGAGCATCGAAAAAGCGCGTTTTACGGACCGCTTAGAGGTTGAAATCGATATTCAACCTGAATTGCTGGACATCAAATTACCAAGCTTTACACTCCAGCCTTTGGTTGAGAATGCCATTAAGCATGGCATTTCAAACATGCTTGAAGGTGGTAAAGTTCATATATACAGCGAAGCACACCCACAAGGTCACTTGATTACCGTCGAAGACAACGCAGGCAGTTTTGAGCCGCCAAAAGAAAACCACTCAGGGCTAGGTTTAGAAATTGTCGACAAGCGTCTCACTAATCAATTTGGACGTGATGCAGCGCTAAAAATTACGTGCGAGCCACATCAATTTACTAAAATGAGCTTTATCATTCCCCCAAAATCATAAAAGCACGCTGAAGCAATAAAGGTAATGTTGGATGTTAACCGCACTCGTCATTGATGATGAACAGTTTGCTCGTGAAGAGCTAGCAGAGTTACTGGATGAAACAGGCCAAGTTGAGGTCGTGGGCGATGCCTCAAACGCAATCCTCGGCCTAAAAAAAATCAATGAACTCAAGCCTGATGTGGTGTTTCTCGATATCCAAATGCCTCAAGTCACGGGGATTGAATTACTAGGGATGCTTGATCCAGAAACCATGCCTTATGTGGTTTTTGTCACGGCTTATGATCAGTATGCGATTCAAGCATTTGAAGACAATGCCTTTGATTACTTGCTCAAACCTGTCGACCCATGCCGGCTAACTAAAACGGTAAAACGACTAAACAAAGTCATTAGCCAATCCGCCCTAACGCAACAACTGTCTGCTATTACACCTGACACGTTGGATCAAATACCGTGCATCGGACACAACCGCATCGTTATCATGGCCACCGACACGGTGGAATGTGCTTACAGTGATATCAGCGGCGTGCATGTACGCTCCACCAGCCAAACCGCGAGCACCCAACTGACATTAAAAACGTTGGAAGAGAAAACCCCTCTAGTCCGCTGCCATCGTCAATACTTAGTCAGTATTAAAGCGATTAGCGAAATCAAGTTACTGGAAAATGGGTTAGCGGAAATCATCACCAAAACAGGCTTTGAGATACCAGTAAGCCGCCGCTACTTAAAGGTGCTCAAAGAGATGCTCGGCATTAGCCACTAACACAAAAACTTCACACATCATCGCTGAGTTTCCGCTAGCGTATAAATAGGACGCTCTGAAAAGACGAGGCGATGATGTATAAAGTTTTATTCATATGTAAGCACAACGCTGGACGAAGCGTCCTCGCGGAGTCAATCGCAACCAATATCCTGCCAGCAGATTTTAGTGTCACCAGTGGAGGCTCACATCCCACAGGCAAGGTGCACCCAGTGGTGCAAAAATATTTAGATGACCACCAACTCCCCATTCCGCATATCCACACGCATTCATGGGAGGAGCGAACTCAGTTTCTTCCCGACATCGTTATTATTCTCTGTGATTCTTTACATCAAGAAACCGCTCCTCAGTGGCTTGCAGGTGGTGTTCGAGTAAACTGGCAAGTTGATGCTTTTCCGACCGATGGTTCTGATGAAGACATGTACGCACATTGCGAAAAGGTTGCTCAATCGCTTGAGCGAAGAATCACGAAGATGTCTGATATGATTATCGATGGTTTAGGAAAAGACCAAATTCGTGATTACCTAAATGAGTTAAGAGAGATGTAAAAAAGGCGACCCACAGGTCGCCTTTTGAATATTCGATAAATGGAGACTAATCCACTTGCTTGATTTGCAGTTCTTTAGGTACTTCAAAGAACATATTCTCTTCACGGCCAAGTACTTCATCAACCGCTTCGGCACCAACGAGTTCTTTGATTCGCTCTAGAATCTGATTAACGAGCTCTTCCGGAGCAGATGCTCCCGCAGTCACGCCGACCTTTGTTTTGCCTTCGAACCACTCAGGTTTGATATCTTCCGGACAGTCGGTTAAGTAGCCAGGTGTCCCTAGCTTTTCAGCTAGCTCTTTAAGACGTGTAGAGTTTGATGAGTTTTTAGAACCCACCACAACCATCACATCTACGTCACCAGCTAATTCACGTACGGCATCTTGGCGGTTTTGTGTCGCGTAACAGATATCGTCTTTACGTGGACCTTGGATATCTGGGAACACGCGGCGTAGCTCTTCGATAACATCGGCAGTTTCATCGACAGAAAGCGTCGTTTGGCTTACGTAATGAAGATCGGATGGATCTTTCACAATCGCCTTCAGTTTCTCAACATCGGCTGGAGTTTCAACCAAGTACATACCACCGGTTTCACTGGCGTATTGCCCCATCGTACCTTCGACTTCAGGGTGACCTGCGTGACCAATCAGAACCACTTCCATATTACGACGGCTCGCACGCGCCACTTCCATATGCACTTTGGTTACTAAAGGACACGTTGCGTCAAATACGGTCAAATCACGCAGCTTCGCTTCCTGACGAACCGCCTGCGATACACCATGAGCAGAAAAAATCACAATGTTGTTGTCTGGCACTTCGTGCAGTTCTTCAACGAAGATAGCACCACGCTGTTTTAGACCTTCAACCACAAAACGGTTATGCACCACTTCATGACGCACATAAATCGGTGGCTGATACATCTCTAGCGCACGCTCTACGATGCTAATCGCGCGGTCAACACCAGCACAGAAACCACGTGGGTTAGCTAACAGGATTTTCATTTCATTGCTCATGGAAGTTATCTTTTATTTGGTTCGCTATTCTACTGACAAAATTTCAACTTCGAAAGTCACGTCTTGTCCCGCTAGAGGATGGTTGAAGTCCACAGTGACTGAATCGCCTGCAATCTCTGTAATAATGCCCGGGATTTCCATGCCATCAGGGCCACTGAAGGCCATGATTGTACCAACTTCCACTTCTGCATCACCTACAAATTTAGTGCGATCCATATAGTGAATATGATCAGGGTTTGGCATACCAAACGCGTCTTCTGCCTTTAGCTCAATCGCTTTTTGTGCGCCTGTTTCGAGGCCTATCAAGCACTGCTCAAAGTTTTCACTCAAGCTGCCATCACCCATAACAAATTTCGCTGGTTTACCCATGTTATGAGTACTATCTGCAACCGATCCGTCTTTCATTTTAATCGTAAAGTGAAGGGTTACTACAGATTCATTGGTTATTGTTGTCACGTTAATGCTTCCTTGTTCTTGGGTTATTACGCTGTCAGCTTGGTCTTTTTATACATTGATATGCTGATTGGCGCTCCAACATAATAAAAAGCATCGCTCGAATCAACGGACGACGCTTAGGGTTATTCGATATACCGCAAAAGATTACTTGTCAGCGTCTTTTTTACGGAAGCCATCCAGAATAATCATTGCCGCACCAATACAGATCGCCATGTCAGCAAGGTTGAATGCTGGCCAGTGGTAGTTACCCCAGAAGAAGTCTAGGTAATCAACAACAAAGCCATGAACGACGCGGTCAAACACGTTGCCCACTGCACCACCAATAATCAGTGCATAAGCAATGTTGTTCCATTTTTCTTTTGCTGGAAGCTTACTCATCCAGTAGGTCAAAAGACCCGTAACAACAAACGCGATACCTGTAAATAACCAGCGCTGCCAACCAGCTTGATCGCTCAAGAAGCTGAAAGCGGCACCGTAGTTATGAACGTAAAGTAGGTTGAAGAATGGCAACACCTCAATTCGGTTTGCCCATCCGTAGCCCATGTTGTCCATCACCACCAATTTGATGCCAATATCTGCAATAAATACCAGAATTGCTAACCACAGCCAGCGAACTCCAGATTGCTTTAACGTCAGTGCTTTTTCACTCATTACTTTACCTACAAACAGCCCCAGTAAATACTGGGGCTGTTAATTTAAAAAAAAGTTCAGTCGTTCTAGGCAATTACGCGAATTTACGTACTTCACCTTCGCCGTCTACGTTAGACACACAACGACCACAGATTTTCTCGTGACCTTCAATTGTGCCTACGTCTGGCGTGTGGTGCCAACAACGATCACACTTCTCGCCTTCAGCTGCTGCTACTTCAACAAATAAGCCTTCGATATCTGTGGCTTGTGCTGCATCCGTCTTCTCACCTAGAGGCTTAACTTTCGCCGCAGAGGTTAGTAGAACAAAGCGCAGTTCATCTTCAAGTTTGTTGATCTTCGCCGCTAGTGCGTCATCAGCAAATAGAGTCACTTCAGCTTGTAGTGCACCACCAATGGTTTTCTCTTTACGCGCATCTTCTAGAAGTTTGTTTACCGCACCACGAACCGCTTGGATCTCAGACCAGAATTCGTTGTTCAGCTCTTCACCTTCAGCAAGACCGAATAGACCGTCGAACCACTCACCAGTGAATACGAACTTGTCGCGCTCGCCTGGCATTTCGTTCCAGATTTCATCTGCAGTGAACGACATGATTGGCGCCATCCAACGAACTAGCGCTTCTACGATGTAGTAAAGTGCAGTCTGACAGCTACGTTGAGCGTTGCCGCCACGTTTTGCTGTGTACTGACGGTCTTTAATTACGTCTAAGTAGAAAGAGCCCATTTCGATTGAACAGAATTGCATTAGACGCTGAGTTACGCCGTGTGTGTTGTACTCTTCGTATGCTTTAACAATCTCTTCTTGTGCTGCTAGTGCACGACCAACCGCCCAGCGATCTAGCGCAACCATCTCTTCAACAGGAACGATGTCTGTTTCAGGGTTGAAGCCGCTCAAGTTAGCTAGGAAGAAACGCGCTGTGTTACGGATACGACGGTACGCATCTGCGCTGCGTTTTAGGATTTCATCAGAAACCGCAACTTCACCAGTGTAGTCTGTAGAAGCAACCCATAGACGAAGAATGTCAGCACCTAGCTTGTTGGTTACGTCTTTTGGCGCAACCACGTTACCGATAGATTTAGACATCTTACGACCCTGACCGTCAACCACGAAACCGTGTGTCAGTACTTGTTTGTAAGGTGCTTCGTCTTTCATCGCAATAGATGAAATTAAAGAAGATTGGAACCAACCGCGGTGTTGGTCAGAACCTTCTAGGTATAGGTCTGCACTGTTGCCGTTGTACTCTTCACGAGCATCAACAACAGAGAAGTGAGTGACACCTGAATCGAACCATACGTCTAGCGTATCTAGCACTTTTTCGTATTGGTCAGCGTCAGCACCTAGTAGTTCAGCGGCATCTACATCCCACCATGCTTGGATGCCTTTCTCTTCAACCAGCTTAGCGACTTTCTCGATCAGCTCTAGCGTGTTTGGATGAAGTTCTGCTGTTTCTTTATGAACAAACAGAGCAATTGGCACACCCCAAGTACGTTGACGAGAGATACACCACTCAGGGCGACCTTCGATCATACCTTCGATGCGGCTTTGACCCCACTCAGGCATCCACTCTACATTCTTGATTGACTCTAATGCTTTAGCACGTAGGCCAGCTTGGTCCATAGAAACGAACCATTGAGGTGTAGCACGGAAGATGATTGGGGTCTTATGACGCCAACAGTGTGGGTAGCTGTGCTCGTAAGCGTGGTGGTGTAGTAGTGCACCTTTTTCTTTTAGTACTTCTACTACTGCATCGTTCGCTTTAAAAACGTGCTGACCAGCAAATAGCTCTGTATCTGGTAGGTAAACGCCGTTTGAGCCAACTGGGTTTGCTACTTCTAGGTTGTACTTGTTACCAACCGCGAAGTCTTCTTGACCGTGACCAGGAGCAGTGTGAACAACACCAGTACCTGAATCAGTCGTAACGTGATCACCAAGGATCGCCGGTACAGTGAAATCGTAGAATGGGTGTTGGAATTGAGAAAGCTCTAGGTCCGCACCTTTAGCAAAGCCAAGGTTGTGGAAGTGCTCGATACCCGCACGGTCCATTACGTCTTTCGCTAGCTCAGCAGCAACGATGATACGCTCAGCGTTGTCGCCTTCTGTTTGGATAAGCACGTACTCTAGATCATCACGTAGACATACTGCGCGGTTTGCAGGCAGTGTCCAAGGTGTTGTTGTCCAGATAACGATAGATACGTCACCGTGACCTTCATGACCTTCTGTCAGTTCAAATTTAGATAGCAGTGCCGCTTCGTCAGCCGCTTTAAAACGAACGTCGATAGATGGCGATACTTTATCTTTGTATTCTACTTCCGCTTCAGCAAGAGCAGAACCACAGTCTGTACACCAGTGAACAGGTTTGAAACCTTTTAGCAGGTGACCATTGCTTGCGATCTTACCAAGAGCACGAATAATGTTCGCTTCAGTTGCGAAATCCATAGTGCGGTATGGCTTGTCCCACTCACCCATGATACCAAGGCGTTTGAAGCTCTCTTTCTGACCTTCAACCTGACCTGCTGCGTATTCACGACATTTCTCGCGGAATTCCGCTGCTGTCACTTTTTGGCCTGGCTTACCTACTTTCTTCTCTACCATTAATTCGATTGGTAGACCGTGGCAGTCCCAGCCTGGGATGTAAGGTGCGTCAAAACCTGAAAGTGTTTTGGATTTAATAATAATGTCTTTAAGAATCTTGTTTAGTGCGTGACCAATATGAATGTCACCATTTGCGTAAGGAGGGCCATCGTGCAATACGAATGACTTTTTGCCTTTCTTAGCTTTACGGATTTCACCGTAAAGATCTTCTTTGTACCAACGCTTAAGCATTTCTGGCTCACGATTGGCCAGGTTGCCGCGCATTGGAAACCCTGTTTCAGGTAAGTTCAGGGTATCTTTATACTCACTCATCGATTCTTAATTCCGTTATATTGGGCGAAAATTAGACATTATGTTGAACGGTGGAATAAACCGCTCAACGCTTAAGCTGACGCAGCCACACCCTTGCTGCTTCAGCATCCAATTCGATTTGTTGTTTAAGTGCTTCAAACGACTCAAACTTTTGCTCATCTCGAAGTTTATGCAAAAGTTCCACTTCTAGTTGCTTGCCATATAAATTGGCATGAAAGTCGAATAAGTGCACTTCTAACTGTTGGCGAACACCATTGACGGTTGGTCTTTGACCAATATTAGCAACACCACCAACTGGCTTATTTCCTAAGCCAAGCGCTTGAACAACATAGACTCCGGAAACCGGAGAAACACAGCGTTTCAAAGGAATATTTGCAGTAGGGAACCCAATGGTTCGACCTAGCTTTCTTCCGTGAGAAACACGACCGCTGATGCTGTAGTTTCTTCCCAGCATCTGTTGCGCGGAATGCAAATCGTCACGCGCCAGCGCTTGACGGATAGCCGTACTGCTGACACGTAATTGTTGTAAACAAAAGCTCTGGGTACTTACGACATCAAAGCCGTATTTTTCCCCTGCTTCCTGCAGCATTGCAAAGTTACCTGTACGGCCTTTGCCAAAGCAGAAATCATCACCAACGACAAGAAACTTAACACCCAAACGCTCGACCAACAAGTCACGGATAAACTCTTCCGCGGTTAAACTTGCAAAATGGCGATTGAAATTGACACACAGTAAGCGGTCAATATCGAGCTTACTCAATTGCACGAACTTATCGCGTAATCGCGTCAACCTTGCAGGTGCCTTGTCTTTGGCAAACAGCTCCATCGGCTGAGGTTCAAAGGTCATCACAACAGAAGGCAAGGATAGCCTGTCCGCTTGCTCAGACACTTGCTGCAATACTTGTTGATGGCCTTTATGGACACCATCGAAATTGCCAATAGTCAGCACACAACCATGATGTCGCGGGTTGATATTGTGAATGCCTCTAATCAGTTCCATTGGATACTGCTTTCTGCCTCTGTTTTACTTTACACTGTGTGAAACTGACGGATTATATACTAATCACCCTCAGTCTGTCCCAGCTTTTAGGTCTTTTAAACGCGCACCAGTTAAAAATAGAACCACTAGGTAAACTACGGCTCCTAAACCGATCAACATCCCTAGCACCGCGCTTCGGTGAGCAAAGCTCCAGCCTAGCCATACTGACATATCTTCCAGTTGCCATAAGATTGCCGCCACCATCGCCGCGCCAGCAATAGCTAAACGTATAATAAAGAAGACGGTTCGCTTAGTGATTTGGTATACCTCTGCGATGTGCAGGCCACGATACAGCAGTGCCATATTCACAAATGCCGATAGTGCCGTCGCGATAGCCAAGCCAACGTAGCCATAGAAGTACGCAAAAATTGCATTAAATACCATGTTGGTCACCATCGCAATGATGCCGTATTTCACTGGCGTTTTAGTGTCTTGACGCGAGTAATAACCCGGAGCGAGCACTTTAATCAGCATAAAGTTCAACAAGCCTGAAGCGTAAGCAAAGAGTGACAATGATGCTTGATGTACGTCTTGTGGCGAAAACTCACCTCGCATGAATAACACCATCAACATAGGTTTTGCCAGTACCATCAAACCAAGCATTGCAGGAAGGCCAAGTAAGATCACCATGCGCACCCCCCAGTCCATGGTTTGTGCGAATCCTTCATTTTGTGCGTCAACATGTTTGCGTGATAATGCTGGTAAAATCACCGTTGCAATAGCAATACCAAACAGACCTAACGGGAATTCCAACAAGCGATCTGAATAGTACAACCAACTGATCGAACCGGTTTGCAGAAAGCTGGCAATAAAAGTATCAAACAACAAGTTGATTTGGCTTACCGACACACCGAACAAAGCAGGAATCATTAAGGTTCGGATCTTCACCACGCCCGGATCGCGCCAGCCCCATTTCGGCTTAACCATAACCCCCGCTTTAATAAGGAAAGGGATTTGAAATAAGAACTGAACCAAACCACCAAGGAAAACACCGATGGCAAGACCAATCTCTGGCTGTGACATCTGCGGCGAGATAAACCATGCTGCCAAAATGATCATTACGTTGAGGAAGACGGGAGTAAACGAAGAAACCGCAAACTTACCTAGTGTATTGAGAATGGCTCCCGATAGGGCAACAAAAGTGATGAACCATAAATAAGGAAAGGTAATCTTGAGCATCACGCTAGCAAGTTCGAACTTCTCAGCCGCGGGACCACCATGCATCCAGTCTAGGAACCAACCAAAACCAAACAGTGCAGTCACCACACCGGAACCTAGAACACCTAAGATGGTAACAATTGAGACTATCACCCCCAATGTGCCCGCTGCACGAGCAATGAGCTCCCGAGTTTTATCCATGTCGCCTTGAGCATGGCTTTCCGTTAAAACAGGTACAAACGCTTGGGAAAAAGCACCTTCAGCAAACAAACGTCGTAAAAAATTAGGAATTTTATTGGCGAAGAAAAAGACGTCTGCGCTTGCTCCTGCCCCCATTAAATTTGCCACTACAACATCACGAACTAGGCCAAGAACGCGGGAAATAAATGTCATAGCACTGACGATCATGCCAGACTTGAGTAGTCGTTTACTCACTGTAACCTCGGAATATCACCATAAGACAGCTAACCCTATACTGTTTCTCTGACAGGTGCTGTAAATAGACGTCAAAAATCTATCCGCGGGTTGTAAGGAATAAGTGTGCCTTTCGCGGATAATTATTAGCATTGGTATAAAAATGCTGTTAGAATCCCCGCCATCTTAACCGCGATAACCTCTCTTACCAAAATTTGTTTTGGCTTAGATCGGTTTTTGCACAAATCATTTGACATTTAAGCGCAAATGAGGGATATTCCTCGCCCTTAAATTGTCACAGAACTAAGTTTTTGGGAGTTAGACCCTTGGCAAATAGTAAATCTGCTAAGAAGCGCGCTATCCAAGCTGAGAAACGTCGTCAGCACAATGCTAGCCGTCGCTCAATGATGCGTACTTACATGAAGAAAACTGTTGCTGCTATCGAAGCAGGCGACAAAGAAGCTGCAACTGCTGCATTCGCTGTAGTTACACCTATCCTAGACCGCATGGCAACTAAAGGCCTTATTCACAAGAATAAAGCAGCTCGCCATAAGTCTCGTTTCGCTGCACAAATCAAAGCTCTTTAATAGAGTCCTGATTTTACAGTGAAGAAAAAACCGACCTTGTGTCGGTTTTTTTATATCTACAAAATTTTCTTAATAAAAAAAGCTGGCAATGCCAGCTTTTCTTTTTCTGAATGTCCCATTTAAAGACATCAGCTTATTCATTACCCATATAACGCTCAAACTAGAAAGCACTAATAAAACACTTGAGAACAAAGCAAATTGGTCGATGAGTAGTACCCTATCATCAAAAGTTTAACGCCACTCTCAAATATTCCAACAAGTTAGATTCACACTCTAAGATGAGCAGTATATTAGGACTATTTAATTAATGTTGAGCACTCTCAGCACAATAAAGACTATGCAGTGTTTTTATTAACGCTTTCACTTCATCACTCTTTAATGTGTAGTACACCGTTTGTGCTTCTTTCCTTGTCGTGACTAACTCATCACGGCGAAGCCAAGCAAGATGCTGAGATAATGCCGACTGGCTTAGCTCTAACTTTGCACACAGCTCTCCCACGGACAGCTCTTGGTTATGCAGCATACAAAGGATTTGTAGGCGTCTCTCGTTTGCCATCGCTTTGAGCAACACGACGGCTTTTGCGGAGTTCTGCTCCATTTCTTGTAGATTCATGTGTTGGACCTCTAGCTACAACTTACTTATTCCAACCCTGGCCAGCTTGTTGTGTTGCACTGATTTATATATCTAAGAAAATCAAGATACACTTCCAGAGTCTTCATTATTAGAACCTCTAATTTAGTTGTTAGTGATACACCAATATTATCCACCAAGGATTTTAATTGGTGCGCCATCAATAATTAATAGTTTTGCTCACTAAAACAAGTATCTTGCTTACTTAGATATTATTTAGAATTATATTTTTATTGATAGTAATCTATTTATTTACGCAACGATACGGGTTTACTCAAACATTTGACTGAAATCAGCATCACAAACATTTTTTACCGCGGGGTGTTGGATCATTCGTTCCGCAAAAATCACGTAGTACTCTTCTTTTAGCCCATCGACATGGCCAATTAGCTGTAAATTTCGGTCGTCTTCAATCTCCGACATGTATACGGTCGGTGCCAAGAAAATCACATCATCGTGGTACCGAGCAAAAGCTTTCATCAACGCAACATCATCAAACTCCCCTAGCACATTGGGTTGAAGGCCTTGACGATCAAACCATTGAATAACTTTACGCCCCATAGCCGTTCGGCTCGCGGGAATCAGAAGTTTTTTTTGTTCCAAGATCTCAGGGAATCGCACATTTTCAATTTCAGAAGAAGCAAAAAAGCTCATGCTACTTTCACCCAACTTTTTGCTATAAAGGCCAGGACTTTGAGTAGAATCAACGGGACAATCCGAAAGGATCATATCTAGCTTGTGCTGAGAAAGGCGTTCAAGTAGCAGTTCGTGGGTCGATTCATAACAGCGTAAATGAATACTGTTATCTTCCGGGACGGTCGTCATCAGTACTTTACTGACCAAGCGTTTAGATAAT
This sequence comes from Vibrio sp. Vb1166, assembly GCF_033338695.1. Lineage (NCBI taxonomy): Bacteria > Pseudomonadati > Pseudomonadota > Gammaproteobacteria > Vibrionales > Vibrionaceae > Vibrio > Vibrio sp. Vb1166. Next base: position 37,177 of record NZ_JAWOTE010000022.1, read on the forward strand.
GCATCGGCTACACCAACTTCAAATAGAATGTTCGAGTGCTGGCTGTAATTGACGATATCTAACATCTCATAGCTCAAACCGAACATCCGGTCGGCGTACTTAAACACAAGCTGACCTAACTCAGTGGGCTCAACTGTACGACCATTGCGCTTGGTTAACTTTCCTTTCATGCGCTCTTCAAGCGCTTTAATCTGTCCTGTCACGGTTTGCGGTGTCAGGAAGAGCGCGTCAGCCGCCTTAGTTACAGAGCCCTGTTTGCACACCATCCAGAAATAATAGAGATGGTTGTAGTTTAGATGTGACATGATCGAGTCCCGAAAAGAAAGTGATACTTTTTATACCAAATGTGACAGAGACAAACAATAAACTCGACAAAACCATACAATACCTTACAAAAGTATAAGTTTTACCGAAAGTATAAAGTCAACACTGTCATAAAAGTTGAACTGAGGCGCATTTTCTCTACAAAAAAAACGCAAAAATCAAATAAAACGAAATCAAAATTTAACCATTAAAATCAATAGGTTAAAAATTAATTTTCTTCCTCTTTTACGCCATTATCAAAAAGAACAATAAAAATCTCTCACAGCAAGAAATCTGTAATATTACTGAAATATTTATTCTCTAACATCGCCCGCAGATTCAACTACAGACCGAAAAATGAACTGAAAGGTCAACGGAGAAAATTATGATGAACCAAGCTACTTCAACAGTGGCACCAATTTCGAGCACAGCTCGTTGGTTACGCTGGGCTAACTTGGCATTCATGTTATATCTGCTTCTTCTAGCAGTATCTATGGTTGGTAGTGGCTTTAAATGGGCAACTGGCGATCAAGCTAAGGTGCTATTTGAATTTGCCGCACACCCAGTTGCAGGTCTAATGATCGGCTTGGTGGCAACAGCCTTAATTCAGTCTTCAAGTACTGTAACGTCTATTATTGTAGGCTTGGTTGCAGGTGGCTTACCTGTAGAAACCGCTATCCCTATGGTGATGGGTGCTAACATTGGTACCACAGTGACCAATACGCTTGTGTCTCTTGGCCACGTGCGCTGTAAAGAAGAGTTCAAACGTGCATTTGCAAGTGCAACCATTCACGACTTCTTCAACTTGCTTGCTGTCGCTATTTTCCTTCCGTTGGAAATGATGTTCGGCATTTTAGAGAAAGTTTCTCACTGGCTTGTTTCTCCACTGCTTGCTACTGGTGATATGAGCATTAAAGGCTTCAACTTTATTAAACCAATTACAAAGCCAGTCGTAGGCGCAATTAAAGAGCCACTTTCTACCTTCGGTGATACTGTTGGCGGCGTCATGCTTATTGCTTTGGGTATTGCGACTATCTTCGTTGCAATCACAGTGATGGGTAAATTGATGAAGAGCCTAATGGTTGGTCGCGCACGTGAAATTTTGAAAAACGCCATCGGTCGTGGTCCTATTCACGGCATCGTATCAGGCTCAATCGTGACCGTTCTAGTACAATCTTCCTCAACCACGACAAGTTTAATGGTTCCGTTGGTTGGTACTGGCGTGTTGAAAGTACGAGATATCTACCCTTTCACTCTGGGTGCTAACATTGGTACTTGTATTACGGCACTACTAGCAGCGACAGCGGTATCTGGAGAGTTCGCAGTATTCGCACTTCAAATCGCTCTAGTCCACTTAGTATTTAACATCATGGCGACGCTGTTTATCTTTGGAATTCCATTCCTACGTGAGATTCCGGTTAAAGGCGCTGAGATGATTTCTGAAATGGCTATTAAGAATAAAGCTGTTGTTGGTGGCTACCTAATGTCAGTATTCGTTATTCTACCAGGTGCGATTCTAGCCCTAACAACGTAACAACAACGACATACCATCGCTTATTGTTTAGGCTCCACATCGTGGAGCCTTTTTTATGATAATTAAACTGTTCAAATCGATTGTCCGGTGATAATTTGAGCCACATCAGCATGCTTATGCTGAGCTATCTCATTTGGAGTCGACAACATGACGCAGCTTAATGACGCTATTTCTGATCAGCTACTCGCAATAGACGAAAACCTAACCCAACTGGTTGCTGATATTGATATCCTCAGTAGCGTGAATCCTCTTAATTATGCTCAAGAAAGAGAACGTTTCATTAAAAACAAATATTCTCAAGAGCCTAATTTTCAATATTCAATTACTAATGTAGATACTCACAGCGCAAAGCGACGTCTATATGAGCTACCTCTAGAAAACATTCAAGACACCCAATTGCAGAGGCTGTACGCAGATGTAATTCAGTCTTATGCAGATAAACTGGATCAAGTGAATACCATAGGTACGCAAGAGTTTCTTTATAACTCCTTACGCTATTATGGGGAACCGAGCGCCAAAGATATTGCCAACGCCCATTTCATATTGCACCTTCCTACAGAAGAAGAAAAAGAACCTCAGCACGATAGCCGTGCAATAGCACGTTTCATGCAAAATTTTGCTCAACGCAATGGGTATGAATGTGAAATACAGGTGTTGGACGGGATGTTAGCAAACGCACTAGTTTCAGGATCTAGAGTCAAAATTAACCACGCGGCGTACATCACCACTGATGAGCTGGAGGCTCTTGCACATCATGAAATGGGAGTACATCTCCTAACTACGCTTAACGGTCGTCAACAACCGCTAAAAGTCCTGAGCTTAGGTTGTCCTGCCAATACCAACACTCAAGAAGGGCTGGCTATATTATGTGAGTATCTGTCAGGACATTTCAGTATCAAGCGCCTAAGAACCTTAGCCTTACGAGTTCTGGCAGTAGAGTCGATGATCAAGGATCGCGATTTCCGCCATACGTTCATGCTATTAAAAGAACAGTATAAAGCTTCTGATCTTCAAGCATTTACAACGACTGCCCGAGTCTATCGAGGTGGAGGTTTAACGAAGGATTACTTGTATCTTAGAGGATTCCGAGAGGTGCTCAATGCCTATGATAGATTGGGCGATGACTTTTCACTATTGTTGTGCGGGAAAACAGAGCTGAAGTACTTTGAGCTTATCCGTTCATTAGTGAGTAAAGAAATATTCACTCAACCTAAGTTTATTAGCCCGGCACTGTCCACACCGATGCAGACCAACCCAATTCACCGTTATATTGTCAGTGCACTAAAATAATACCTTCTAAGTACAAAAAAGAAAAAAGCTCCATTCGGAGCTTTTTCTATATCTTGAAGAACGATACTCGTTACACTGAGAATGGGTAACGAATAGGATCGTGATGCTCGTACCCTTCAACCCAAAAGTCATCCAGTGTGACCCATGTTTCCAAATCTTCTAGAGATTTAATCTCTGGGTTGATATGGAACGTCGGCGCTTTTAATGGCTCACGTTTCAACTGAACATCGCGCATCAGTTCAAGCTGATCTTCATAAATGTGAGCATTCACAATCTTATGAAATGCCTGACCAGGTTTCTTGCCCGTAATTTGCGCCATAATCACCAAGAACACGTAAACTTGAACCATATTGAAGTTTAAGCCAAGCGGTACATCACACGAACGCTGAGTACTATTCAGGTAAAGCGTATCATCCAGCAATGAAAAATGGTGACTGTACATACAAGGACGCAAGCACCCCATGTGGAACTCACCCGGATTGTAGAAGTTCAAGATTTCACCGCGGTCATCAACACCACGCGTTAAGTCATCCACTATCTTACGTAGCTGGTCAACATGACCACCATCAGGTTTCGCCCAGGCGCGCCCTTGAACCCCATTTTACCTTTTGTCACTTTTTGTTGTCCATATCACATAAAGTGACTTTCATAATCCATTATAGCCATAAGCACTTCTGTCTACCATCAAGCACCGAGTAAGAACTGGGAGTATTTTGCTCGAATAAGGGTTAGTTCCTTTGGTACAATTGAATAAAAGAAATGTAGGAATGAAAAAGTGAAACAATATCTAGATTTATGCCAGCGTATTATAGATGAAGGCGTTTGGGTAAAGAACGAAAGAACAGGCAAACGTTGCCTAACAGTTATAAATGCAGATTTGACTTACGATGTCAGTTCTGGTGAGTTTCCTTTAGTAACGACACGTAAGAGCTACTGGAAAAGCGCCATCGCAGAAATTATTGGCTACCTTCGAGGTTACGATAATGCCGCAGATTTTAGAGCACTAGGCACCAAAACATGGGATGCAAACGCAAATTTAAATGAGAGCTGGCTTGCGAATCCTCATAGAAAAGGGACAGATGACTGCGGTTTCATTTATGGAAAGGTTGCCAGAGCGTTCCCGAAACCTGATGGCGGTGATGTGGATCTTGTAAAAAAAGTTGTTAATAACCTTAGTAAAGGCATTGATGACCGTAGTGAGATAATAACATTCTATCATCCAGGTGCTTTTCATTTAGGTTGCTTACGTCCTTGTATGTACAGCCACCATTTCTCAATTTTAGGCGACACTCTGTATCTAAACAGTACACAACGTTCTTGCGATGTACCGCTCGGCCTAAACTTCAATATGGTTCAATGCTACTTTTTGTTAGCGATCATGGCTCAAATTACAGGCTTAAAAGCGGGAAAAGTTTTTCACAAAATAGTAAATGCACACATATACGAAGACCAATACGAGTTGATGCGTGATGTACAACTTAAACGTAAACCATTGAAATCGCCAACATTCCATATCAATCCAGAAATTAAATCTCTAGAGGACTTAGAAACGTGGGTTACTCTTGACGACTTCAAAGTAGAAGGTTATGAACATCACGAACCAATAGCTTACCCATTCTCAGTATGATTATTGCAGGCCAAGATCGCCAATCTTGGCCTGCAATAATATTGACGTAGTCGAAATATTGAACATCAAAGAATGCTAATTTATATTCTTAAGCTAAGTTCATACATATGCCCACTAGAGCGACGATCAACTGGTACTTCATTGTGTTCTGAAGATACTCTCCAAATAGGTAAAGAGTAATCCATTTCCTTACTAAGAATAACACATAGCGCACTTAAGATCTTGGGACCTAAAGGGACAACAATAGGTCTAGACACTTCAGAAATTGCAATTAATAATTCTCTCAGATTTAAATAACTAACATAAGGATTACATACATCATATTCAAATATGCAGTTTTTTGATGTACTTTCAATTAACGACTTATTATTTGAATAAATATCATCTTCAAAGCGAGAATCTATAGACTTAGGAATCAACAGATATTGTTGTTCTGTATCTAAGTAATTGCTGATCCCAATTGCTTTCCCTAGTTCATATCCCAATCCTAATACAATCGAACTAGGTAATTCAATATCGCCCATAGAGCCTGATAATGATTCAATTATAGGACCAATTTTTCTTATTGGTGATATTTCCTTCGATGGAGAACTATACTCAGCCAGTTCATAACAAATCCTAATGGTAGAACCTTTCTTTAAATTCTCCATTAACAACATAAGAATTGTTGCTAAGCGAGTGCGACTCATCACTGTTATATCCAATAAACAATTTATTTGTCTATTTGCCCAATCAGTGTTAATTATAGAATGGAGCTTCTTAAAAAGTTCTTGATCATTTTCTTCGATAATATTAGCATTTACTTCCTGATAGAAACTATAGTTCGATTTATAACTGTATGCAGATGTATGCTCTCTATATCCAACTGCTATTATACTGTTGAGGTTATCTTTAACAGAATTACACGTTGTAATAGCTCTACTTTCATAGCCTAGCCCTACTATAGCTAGATCATAATAGTTTACAGTAGTTCCTTTTAATACTTTCATTACAAGTCCAACCCCAACTGTTTAGAGTTCTCAAAACCATATGCATTAACTAATGTAATTGTTGAAGCACTAATATTATTAACATCCATTATTTTATTTAATTGAATTTTCTTTTGCTTTGTAAGTAGCAACCCATAATGATGAGAAAATAAATAAGAAAGCCTGCATGTTAAAACCTTATCCATCGAAGATCCGATACCATTATTATCAGGGGTTTTTACCGAAATCATGGCTCCCGCATTCAATGCAAAACCTATTGCATCTCTTAAATCTGATGGTGTATTTTCGTCAATAACTAACATACCTTTAGGCTCTGGATTAAATCTTTCTCCATATATTTCATCTTTAAAATAGTTTGCTATCAAATCTACAAGATTGTAAATATTATTTACTCGAACATCACTCGAATCAACAGCTATAGTACTTAGTAACGATCTAAATGAATCAAAATATGTTTCTAGTCCCGATATTTGCTCAGAAATAGAAACTAAACCTTTTTCCTTAATTATTGGAATAAACATATTCATAATCCCTATCAACATTCTAGGATTATATTCTGTAGATTTACATATATTTTCAAAACCAGCATAATAGTCAGCAGCTCTTCTACGCGGTTTTAATTTACCATTTTCTTTTTTACTATGATCTCTAAGATAAGATATAAATTTAATCTTCCTGAACTGAGATTGTTTTTCCTTCGCTTCGATATAGCTTAACCCATTCAGATTTCGATTATTTAAATACTGTTCAAACCCAACATCTTTTGCAACTAGAGAATCAAAAACAGCATCAATATCAATATCTTTTGGCTTTTCAAAACAGCTATCTATCGATTCATATATCGATTTTTTAATAAACAAATTCAGACATAGCTCTTTACAAAACTTAATACCTTCACTTTCAGAAAGTTCAGTTAAGTTAATATAGCTCAAATCTTGATCTTTCATTGAACTGTCTGGCGAGTTCGTAACATCAACTCCTTTATGATACGGAGACAATGCTAACTTAAGAATTATATCTGGATGACCACCTCTCATACTATTTATAAGAGGTTGAACTATTTCGTCAGGCGCTAGCTCTAACTCATCAAACAAAAATGCCCATTTTTTACCATCTTCATTTAAATATGTATTAATAATAGATATAGATGAATCTAATATACTTTGTATTTCACCATAAACAACATTTGGTCTTAGAACACTCGAACCAACAATTAGAGAGTTATTAAGGTACTTAGAAACAAGATTCTTTTTGATCACAATACTAGAAATCAAACTTTTCAAAGAATTAATTCTAGGTTCAACGCACCAAAGAGTAGATAGTTCTTTTACTAATTCAGACTCGTCAGACTTTTCCAAAAACACATGTCTATATTTATTTTTCTTTTCTGTAACACGGCAAGTTCTAAAGCTAACAGTCATTGCTAGTTGTTGAAGAATATGGTAAATAAACTGAGAATTAAGAACTCTCAGGTCTTCTTTTGATTTAATTCTCTTACTAGTGTTTTCAAATTGGGTTTTCCACACTCGATCTGTTGGAATGAACACTCCAGAGAAGTCAATCAAATTTCTAAATTGTTCTGCAACCTCATTTTCCCATAGCTCCAAAGATCTAACTTCGAGCATTCTCATTAATGTTGTTTTACCACTTCCTCGTGGACCCATCATAATAGTATGGCTAGATGATGCTAATCTATTATAATATTCATTAATAATAAATGTATTACATAACTCGGCAGTAGATGTGTTTTTCGCATTAATTGACTCGTTTATACTTGGTGTATAGTTATTCATAACGCTTACCAACTTCAGTTATTTCACCAGAAAATTCACGAGATATCATAAAACCATTTTTTTCTAAAAGTTTTTCTAAACGCTTAAACTCAAAAGGGGGTAAATTAAATATTTTATCTCTAAATTCATTTAATTCATCACCTTCAAGAAAGGAGTTAGATTCATTAATTTTTGACTTCAAGTGATTTAATATTTGTTCTGGAGTATAGAGTGACCCAAAACCACCACAAGCAGGAAGGTTATGGGATTTGGAAGGCTGCCATTGATGTAACTTATTCGATTCATAAGTTTCAAATCTTCCTACAACCTTTCCATTTTGGCTGCTTTTATCGATATCAATTTCAAGCAAGTAAAACTGATTGGATGTTCGGCTATCTATTGAGTCATATAAAACCGCAGATAAACTACCTGCTGATAAAATGGTAGGAGGTGTAGAAGTTCGTGAGTTTCCGTAGCTTATAGTCGCATAGTGTTTATGACCATGTATAATCAACCAAGGACCTATGTCAGCTGCCTCTATATTTGATAGCAAATAGTCGGCTCCTTCCATAGCCTCGCCATCATAGCTTACATCAACATAATCCATTTTTTGTGGATGATGATGACAAATTAAAAGATTTAACGGCTTGGATTTAACATCTTCTTGACTAAGCCTATCTTTGATTTGTTTGCTAACCTCTAAAGCAACTCTCCCGTGCCTAAACTCACTTCCAAATCCATGATAAGCACTACTATTTATTGATATACAGTTATAGTTTTCAGACTGAGTCAACTCCCAGTTCCATGCCCAAAAATGTGTGTTTTTATAATAGTCATTGAAAGGAAAAGGGGGATCTGTGAATTGAAGCTCATGCTTCGGAGAAAAGCCACTAGGGTTTGATTCATCTGATGGACGGGATTGATGGTCATGGTTTCCTGGAACACACAATACATCATCGATAGAAAGTTCACTTGCCAACGCATTTAGAAAGCTCCATCCAGCTTTAAACGTCTCCTTACATCCCTTATTACCGATGTCTCCAGCACATACAAGGATATCAATTTTTCTTTCAAGTTGTTTCAAGTACTCTATCAATGCCTGCCCATAGATATTGGGAGTACCGTTAACAATGAGCTTTGTATCAAGCTCGTGCTCCTGACTAGTCCCTACATGTAAATCTGAAACCACCAATATGCTTAATTTATTCATCTCAACGCATTTTTCTTAATACAACTGTATGCATTATAAATGCCCCCCACTTGAGAAGACTACCTCGTGAGTCGGATTTCTTGGTGTTGCACTCCATTTCTAGCTATTAAATTGTAATTTAAAGTTGAAGGGAGCTGCCCATAACGATCTCGAACGTTGTAAACAACGCTATCGGTCGAGATTGACTTCCCTTCTTCTCTATATGAGCAAACCCCTTGGACGAAAGTGCTTCAAGAGTACGGTTAACATCGTTGATAGCACGCCCACTCATTTCAGCAAGTTCATCAAGACTGTTTGGTTTTTCGCGAGCAATCAAATTCAGTAGTTCAATATTTTCGTTAGACAACAGTCGTGAAAGCGCAGCTAGTGACTCAAACAAAAAAAGAGGGTAAGACTCTTCATGCCTCACTTTTCCTTGTGCAATGCGAATCACTCGATTACGTGCAATCTCTTCTGATAGAATTCCGATTTTTGCCTTCATACAATCCTCACTCCTAAAATTTATCATCTAAATCGACTGAATAGTCGCCGACGTTCACTCATCCAATTATTCTTTCATTTTTTGAGAAGTAATGACTGATTCATCTGTATGCTGCTGTATGTCTTTTTCGAGCGAGTTTAGAAAGCGCTCAATGTCTGGTTCTCACAAGAAGGTTTCGATAGCTCACTACTTTTATCTTTCTCATCTTTCTCATCTTTCTCATCTTTCTCATCTTTCTCATCTTTCATTGCTAACTACTCCCGTTTTTTATTGATGCAATCACCTTCAATATATCTGTAGTGATAGCTGGGCATTTGTCGTTCATAAAAACCGTTACTTCATCACCAAATTTCATAGTTACAATACCGTTCTTATCGACACTTAGCAGAGCAAAAGACTGCTGCAAATCAAGAGTCGTATTATTTTCTTGAGCAGTGCTGCCTGTCATATATCCCCCATCATTGGATCGGAAGTATGTTTGCAAAAAGAGTAACAATTGTTACCCGCGATGTTTATTTGATTGTTCTGTTCAACTTCTCAACGTTTTCGGTGGAATGTTGAAATATTGCGTCCTTTACTAACGCAAATTCCGCTGCTGGAAACTGTTTGTCTATTGAGCTGAGTGCGTTACTAAATTGAGCGAGAAAGCCAGATACGACCTCGTGGCATTCATCATTGCTGATATCGAACTGACTAGCGGTCTGCTCTATATGTCGTAAGTAAATCTTGTTGATGTTGTATTTATATCCTTTAGATGCTTTCAGGCCGATCGATAACTTTAGTTTTCGCTTATTTAATCCTTTGGGACCTACAACAGGATAAGCTGATAGCAAATCGTAGAACGGTGTAAGCTGATAGTGTCCTTCTGGATCAATATGCACTGAAAAGTTTTTGAGATGACCATCGGTAGCACCAAGAAGATACTGTAATATCATAAACTTAAAAAAATCATGAGTATTTACATTGCTTTCCGCTGAGAAATTTAAAACATCAGCAATGCTGGTGATTCCTAACCCATTCTCCGATTGATATTTTCGATGTTCAGGAACGCCAAGAATCTGGCAAAAGTCTTCTTGATGCCTGCAAGATACGCTCCTTTCACCAAAACTCCTGTCAAACCGCTCGACAGCAAGTGCTTTAGCTCCTGATTCAGTCGCTATTATCTCGACATTGGGTACTTTAAATCCAAGCTCTTTGGCTATTTGAGTGCAGATGAATTCGTTCTCAATGCTGCTACTCATATCTAGTACAGAGCTACTTTGAGTAATCGCATCCATCGGATACTTGATAATGTGGCTGCTAATTGATTTACCTTGGGGTACATACCATTTGCCATTCAACTTCATCAGTGTTGTTTTTCTCTGTGTCCCCGAAATACACGGACGGTAATCAACAAAGAAAGGAAGAAATGACTTACGGTTAGTTACAAGTTCATCTAACTCACTTGTAGAGATCTCTCGGTATTCCCATCCTATGCTTAGAGGTTCCTTGCTGTCGGTAAACATAACGCCACCGATGCAATCGTGACCAATTTTAGAGAGTAAAGTGAGTGCATCGACGGATTGCACACCCACTGAGTGCGCGAGATCTAGTCGGTCTTCCATTACGTCAGGAAGGAGATTATTTATAAAATTCAATACATTAAACGATGAATTCTCACCTTTTATTAGTGGCAGGCTAAGCGAAATCGGGAAGGCTGAATCGTGTGCTAACCATTCATCAGAATATGAGAATGACAAGTTGTTCTTCGACTGTTGAATGAACTGCCCAACGAGCATGCCGTTGTTTGTGGCATATACGTAAAGTATAGAGTTGTACAAATTAACTCCCATTCTCTACTGGTTGCTTTATGTTTTTGTAGAAGGTAATGGCATTTTCTACAGCTAGCATTTCCGCTTTGATATCCAATCTACAATTGTCATGCTCGGATATATATTGGTCTAAACACGGCCGAAGTTCTGAGTGTTGAGCACACAACTGATTGAAATGCTTCCATGCCCTTTTATGAAGAGAATAGGACTCTGACAGAGCTGACTGTTTATCTTGCAAAATCGTCAAGAGACTTTCTCTCTTGAGAGAAAGATAATTCGAATCCTCACTATAATTGTCGTAATCAACAACCTCCCAGTCGATATGGTTAAACATAAAACCTTTGGAAAACATCTCATCACCATGCTTATCGAAACCGCACGAAAGGACTGCGCCGATAAACGACATTTCCTTCAATTTTTTTTCGACGTATTCATCCGATAAGTATTCTTTTTCATCACTGTCTAATGGAAAGGACTTTAAGTCGTTAGCTGAGAAATGTTCATTGTTATAAATAGCGAGAAATAACTCTTTTCTGATTTTTATCTTCATCTGATCAAAAATTAATCAATTACACCAATTATGAGGATTATAATCCGTGGCCATATAAGCCGCAAGCATGCATTGTTCAAGAAATTAATTTCATAAATAAAAAACATGAACACGAAACTTGCCGAAGCTGTAGGCCAACGTATTGTAAAAGTTAGAAAATCCAGAGGCTTACCTCAAGAAAAACTCGCGCTACTCGCAGAGATAGACAGAAGCTACATGAGTCGTATCGAACGCGGTAAAATCAATATCACGCTTGAAAAATTGTATAAGATTGCAGAGACCTTGGAATGTGATGTCAAGGAGCTTCTGCCCTAAGGTCTAACAGCTTAGTTTCATTTTTACTGAAAATATGAGGAAGATGTTGAATGAGGATCTTCTCAGAACAAAAAGTTATGAAGCTTTTTGAATTGGCCGATAGATAGATTCATGCATCATATGCTACGTTTTGTACAAACGACATAAAGAGCTAAAAAATGAGCAACTTACAGTTTGGGATAAAAATAGACTACTCGAGAGATGAAGAAAACTCGTCTCGTGTTTTTCATGCGATGGGAGACCTCATAGATGGCATAAATGAAATGCAGCAAGCAGTTATTGACTCGACAGGCTTGCAATTGCGCTTATCTTCTAAGCTCTCTCGTACAATTGAAGGTTCTGTAGTTGGCGTTCAAAATAATTCATTAAAAAATACGGATGGAACAGCTTACGAAAAAGACAACTTTTTACTTAAGGTTCAAAAGAAGATAGAGAGTTTTTTGGGCAAACCTGCTGAACATAACACTCGAGAACCTTTTAAGAATCTAGCAAATGAACTTCATAAAGAAGTAGTTGATTCATTTGAAAATGATGCCAGCTCTGCTTTAAAAATCACCCATATAGATGATTACCGAATAGCTAAAGGTGCGGAAAAAGCTCTGAATGCAATAAGAATCCAACTAACAGAACAAGATAAAGTATATGTTGGTATCGGTGATAAAAGTGTAGAGCCAAATAAAAGGATTGGCAAAAGTATCTCAATTAGCAAGAGTGTTGATGAAATATACTCTTCCGAGAAAGACTTTCCGCATGAAAAAATTGCTTTAGAAATAGTAAACGCTGCTTTTAGTGGGAATACATGGCGATTTAAGTGGCTTTGCAAAGTAACGGGTAGACAAGAATTTAGTGCAAAAATCACACACGCAGATTGGCTAGAAAACTGGTTTAACCGACAAGTAACAATACTTCCTGGTGATGGCTTACGAGTAGATCTTAGAGTGTATATGACCGACAAAATGAAGCGGGTCAGGCACGAGATTGAGGCCGTTCACGGAGTAATTCCTCGCACAGAAATGATGCAATTGTTAATGGACGATCAAGAGAATGCTTAGCCGTGCTATTAATGAGCTAGTATTTATAATCCTCCCTTTTATCGCAGTGCTGATGTTTCGTTTAGCAGAAGGTAGCGCGACTGAACTTTTTTATATCTCAGATCCTGCTATCGCATCATGCATAATGTGGGGTCAGCTTGCAGCCAGGTATGAGGCTTTAAAGGGCTATAAGGGAGAGAACGCTGATAATTTTGTTCTGTTTACAAATTTATTGCGGTTAGTTGCCTCCGTAGCTCTGATTTTATATGTGTTATTACTGACAAAAGAACTTGGTTTTTGGTGGCATGTTGTTAAAAATATATTCTTCGCATTTACATTGTTTAGTTATGCATTCTTATCTCATTTAGCTTTCTCCATGCAAGCTAAAATAGCAAGTTTGTCGTCCGATACATGAGTAGTCATTACACCCACAATTACTAAAAGCAGGCTTTGCTTTTTAGTTCTTCGAGTTTAACTAAGGTAAAAATGCTTGGAGTAACAACAAGCAGTATTCCTGGGCTAAAGTGCTTTTGTGCAAAACAGAGCTAGGCACGGCAGCTAGCTCTTTTTTGGACATTTCTGAGTTACCCCTTTACCTAAATTAGCACTTCATGGATTACCAATGGTATTACAAGATATCTATTCTAGTGACTAAATTAACTATGCCACTATACTGGTGCAGCTCAAGATAAGATATATGATTACAGGAGACATAGGGGGCTATGTCTCCTATTCAAACATTTATTTTCTTCGTTTTTTCAGGTTAGTAAAGTACTCATCAAGGTCTGCTACATCTTTTTCTAATTCATCAATATCTGGAAATGCGCCAGCAACTTCCTCTGCCATATCATGTCCGTGCAGTTTTGCGTTACGATGATCTACCCCGTCAGCAAGCCGTTGGACAAAGGCGAGTTTGGCAGCCGCAAGCAAGTCTCTCTCAAAAAAGGCCGTTTGGCAGTATTGATTTATTGCTTAATGTTCCCAACTGCAAAACGTCGGAATCAAGATGAACCCTTTGTGATAAAATGCGTTTGAATAGATGATATAAAAATTAATTTAAAATAAAGGTATATTTTTTTTAATTAATCTGTATAGTGGTCTTTGCTCTGACACAGAGTTGTTTCAAGATAAAATATAAAGAAAGTTTTCCAGCGTCATCCCTAGCAAGTTTCTCTCTGTAATCTCCTTAATGCTCTATCCTAAAATAATACCTATGTTCAGTGCACCTTAATTTTAATTTTATAAGGGGCATAATATGTCTAATCAAGTAATTGGTACAGTAAAGTGGTTTAACGAAACTAAAGGTTTTGGTTTTATTTCTCAAGAAAATGGCGATGATTTATTTGTTCATTTCAGAAGCATTTTAGGCGATGGCTTTAAGAAGCTTATTGAAGGCGAGCAGGTTTCCTTTACTGTAGGTAAAGGTCCTAAAGGCCTTCAAGCAGAAAATGTAACGACTATTTAGTCTTACAATTGAATTTACACTGCCTCGTCATACGCCTGGCGAGGTAGTTGCTCTGACAAAGATTTGTTTCAAGATAAAATATAAAGATAGTTTTCCAGCGTAATCCCTAGCAAGTTTCTCTCTGTAATCTCCTTAATTACCTATCCTAAAAATACTTATGTTCAGTGCACCTTAATTATAATTTTTTATAAAGGGGCATAATATGTCTAATCAAATATTTAATAATGAGAATAGAAATAATAAAAACAAATCTATTCAAAATAAAGAAACATCAATACATAAAAAAATAAAGATGAATAGCCTTCTCCAAAGGATTGCTAACGGTGAGACTGGTGTTGTTTTGGAGGAACTACTTTGAAAAATCACGGTAGAAAGAAGATCTGGTTTAAGTTAAAAAAGTGCGAATCATACACTAAAAAAATTTTATTATATTGAATGTAAGGTTTGTACAAGGTTGCTCATAGAAAGACTATGCTCTTCAACAGATGAGCTTTGGAAATAGCAACAACGAAATATCTGGGGCACACATCATATTATGACAAGTGGAACGTTAAGTTGCTTAAACTGTAGAAGCGATGAAACATACTCGTAGTGCTCAGGTTTGTGAGATGAGGTAATAACCATTCTATGATGGTTTTTTGCCGTCCATACTCCTTGATAATCAGTTGCTTGCCTAGTCCAGCTTTTAGGCAGAAACCAAGTCAGTTCGAACGTTTAAGCGTGAAACAATGCCATATTGAAAGCATCACACCACTACGTCTCCTCAAAAGGAATAGGACCATGCCGACCTAAAACACACCGTGATGGATAGCGAAACTATCTTCATGAAAAGTCTAACGAACGCCAAGCGCTCAGCTGAGCATCATGCGCCAGAGGGTGCAATACTAATTAAGATTAGAGATTTAATGGATCAGATGCTAAGTCGAATAACGCTTGATGCTTGATGATAGCTGGGTAGATAGCTGTGAAGACTGACGTTGGTTAGCAATCATGATTCGTTTTTCGTAGTAGCCTTTGACACAGTTTGGATTGTTTGTCTGACAAGGTTTGCTCACGATTAAGTTGATCTCGTAAACTTGTCAGCATGTCTCGGTCCAAGTTGCTCAGCTTTTCGGAATGTAAGAGGAGTGTCGTATTGATAAGCTCAGAGAGGTTTCGTGAACTCATAGTCCCCACTCTTTATCCCACTTTTTTTGTTCTTCAATCTCTTCTATGCGTTTGCGAACACCCATTTTTTTCAACTCTTCTGGTATTCGTTTAGTCCCTTTCTGATTAATACTAAATTGCTTCTGCTTTTGTGTCGGTTTAGGTAACTTGCTCATATATCATCCTATTGATGCTAAGAAAGATGATTTTATTCAGATTAGAATAAAGCCATTTCAATTCATTATCTCTTATTAATGTATCGTTCCGCGTTTGCAAAAAGTTTATCGCATGCTTTTTTCTGTGCTAAATATTCTGATGAACTTTCAGTCATAGAGTCGAGAATTTCTTTCGCTTCTTGATATTCTTTTACCATCGCGGCGAATCGTTCTTCGAAGTTGTTTTTCTGTGTTTTCTTGCTTGATTTTCTTACTGGTTTTCTCATATTGCTTCTTATCTTATCGATCCAAAAATTTATTTTATTCGTATTTCGAACGTTCAGAATCTTTATTAAAAAATAAAGTAAAAAAGTCTCCTCGACAGAAGAGACTTTTTATAAATATCTTACACTAACGTAACATTATCCGCTTGAGGACCTTTGTTACCTTGTTCAACAACAAAAGAAACCTTTTGGCCTTCAGATAATGTTTTGAAGCCATCACTAACAATTGATTTGAAGTGAACAAATAGGTCAGAACCGCCGTTATCAGGAGTGATAAATCCAAAACCTTTGGATTCATTAAACCATTTTACTAAGCCTGTTGATTTATTTGACATAATATATCTCGATACATTGATTAAGTTAAAAAGAAAGCTACTAAATAAGGAATGAAGAAAAAGGTATCGCAGGATAAATATGACGAATTTAATCGAATAAAAACTGAGAAGATCTTGAACTAAATATTTTACTAATAGCTCATCGTTTGAGCTTCTGACACTATACACTATATGAACATAATAGATATCTATTTCTTGATTGATTTTTATTGTCCATAAAATCAATGACATAAAAAGTGAAAGGCTGAATTGAAATCAACAGCATCATTAAAAATAATTATTGCAAAACAGATATTCGATACAAGCATGATCCCTAATTCTAACTTTGAATGGGGCATAAATGAGCCAGCACAGATCTAGCTGGCTCGAAGATGGACAAAACCTTGTCAGTGCCTTCTCTAATTTAGAAAGCTACGAATAATCACAGGTATTGCAAAGTTGTTGTGAAGGGCTAGTGCGATGAGCAACATCGCACCAGAAAAGTATTGGCTGGGTTCGGATTAAGTGCCGTTAAGTTCAATCATCGAGCTTTAACGTACATCAAGTGCACTCCTGTTGGAGTGACTTTTGTTAAATCTCGGCTGTATACGTACCCATATTTTTCTAACAAGTCGATAGAGTGATATGTCCAGCCAGCAGCAAATGCCACGCCTGCCAATGCAAAATAAATACTAATTTTGTTAGCTAACTGCATAGCTCTTTGAGAATAAAGTTCATTAATCTTCTTCCCATATAGCAATGCTTTAGGTGTCATAAAAAGCACACACACTAAAGCCCCAAAAACACCAACAGGAACCCACAAGGTAATAACGGAAACTTGCACAGTATCGGCTCGATTCAATAGCTCAAGGTAATCCAAATAAACGCTATAAGAAGGATAAAACCAACACAACAGCATTAGTGAAACAAAAAATAAGCCAGCCAAACGGATTTTAGTTTTATATCGCACTTTCTAACCTTTCAACTATCGTTTGAGAAATTTTGTATTCGCCCCAAGCCCATTCAATTAGAAGATATGTCGCTGTTACAGCAATTGCACCGATAATTATCGGTTGACCTAAGACAGCAGCAGCAAACAATGCGGCTTCACCAACTGCGCTTTGGAGCATAAATTTGAACATGTCAGAGCCAACATTCCCAAACCAATCCACTAGGTGGTAATCATCTTTGAACACTAGGTCACTAGTAGCAATACTCGCCGATACAACAAACGTTAAAACTCCTGCACCTTTAAAGTTTGCAACCCTAGATTTCGGGCTAAAACCAGTTTGCATTGCTTTAAATGAATTAAGCGGGTATTTTTTTCCGTTCATGTTGATACGAGAGCCATTCACTAACGCATGTTTGAGTACTTTCCCGTTCTGATCTGTCCCATTGAATGCGACAAAGATTTGTCCTCTGCTCTCAACAAGATCCGCCTTAATGTTCATATCCCCGAATTGCTTAGCAATAGACGCGGCGTCAAACATCGGCTCTGTGTGGTTGAACCATGATTTTGCTGTATTAATACTCGCTGCAAGAGCTGCAACGTCTTTACCAGAATCTAGCCAAACGTTATGCAATATCTTGTGCGCATCTTCTAAATCAGTAATAAGTACATGCTGATGATTCTTCGCCATTTCATCGTCAAGTGAACACTGTAGCCCGATAGAATCGCTTAGAATTTGAGGCGTTTTTAAACCTTGAGAGATTTGACCTAATCCAGCCTCTTGTCTATCTCTAAGAACCCTCTCTCTAATTTCTGCCCATCGCTTTTCATCGCTCGCGGTATACCTCAACTCTTCCTGACGCTCTCTACGTTGGCGAGCTGCTCGCTGTCTAGTTGTTTCTTGTCTTTCTTTTGGGGCTACAGGAGCGGATTCATATCTCATGGAAGTCGGTTTTACTGATAAATAAAAACGATAATAACAATATTTTCAAGTATTTATCATCCACAAGAAGACAATCTGATGATTTAACCAATCAAATAGGCAATCTGACAGGCTAAATAAGTATAATGTAGACTCAATCGTGTTGAGTTGCATTCTATCGAATAACTTTTTGTAGGATAAAATGAACGAAACAGATCTTGTAGAGTGTTTGGTCTAGCGAGTTTTGGGGCATTTTCGTGTTTCATGCCCCGTCAGCACACTGTTGGACATTTCTGAGTTAGCGATGTTGCTAAATTAGCAATCAATGAATGAGTTTAAGTATGGAAAAATCGCTTAACTCAGTGCCCAGTACTTAAAGGTACAGATCAACAGCTTGTTATAACTTTCTAACAAACAGCTCTGAGTTCTTCTTCAATTTTCGGTCTAACTTTATGCCAACCTCTCCTTCATTACAGGTATCTACTCCCTTACCATTAACTTGCAAGGATTCGACTTTAGCTCTTGAATAATCTCCTTGTTTTCTTACGATCAAGGTGTCGCCTACAGCTAGAGTTATATCATTTAAATTTACGATAGCAACTTGACCGTTCATGAAGAGTTCTTGAGGAACACCAATAGATACTAGGTCTGTAGGCTCTAGAGTAATTAGCCCTGTTTTAAAAAGTGATTCTCTAACATCTGATTTTTGCAAAATCCCGTCTTCAATCAGGAAATATGCTTTATAAAGATCGTATGTGGTTAAAAGCCCTCGCTTATCGTGGCCTGCATCTTTGACTTGATTCTCGGTAAACGGGGGGTTGGATCTCGATTTTGGTGGCATGTATCGCTGGTGATTGACAATATATAGTCCGAACACATCAAATTTTCCTCGTTGCTCGGCGCGTCTATACCTAATCTTGCTAATTTGAGAGCAGTCTTTGTCTGTCGATGTACCTCCAATGCCTTTAATCTCGATGACTAAAAACCGATCCCCACAATCAACCTGAATATCCTCTTCAAGAATATCTGGATTTGTATCGTCAAAGTTAACTACCGACTCAAACTCCAACCACTTGAGATAATGTTCAATCGACGATACTAATGCATCACCAGTTTCAGAAATTAAATCTGTCAGAAACTTGAACTCACTCTTTAATTTGAGCAGAGAGTTCTCGTTTTCAGTAATATCTTTGACGTATTTTTCCTCTATATCGGCCTTTTCTTGCAATAACTCGCTCTCTCCAGGCAACAAATAGTCCCCACTTTCTAACCAGCCGAATTCACCATGAAATGGGAATATATCTGGCATTATTTCTGGTAGGTATGTCTTAAGGAGACTAGCAACAAAGCTTCCTTTGTTCTCAATGTCTGGGAAGACTAATACCAGTGACTCGTTTTGGAAATGCGCGTAACTTACAATTTCATCTCTTTCATTAAGTAACAGTGGTATAAAATTACGGTCTTTCTGGTACTTTCCGTCCTCCCAAACATCAGGGTGGTTAAACACACTTCGGTACTCAATTCCATCTAAGTGTTGATTAAACAGCGGAGATAGTTTTGAGCCTTTTTCTGGGAGGGCAACCTTACGGCCATGTCGGTTTTTAGAGCCAGAAAAGCCTTTATAGAATGTATGGTTAGAATATGACTCTCGGCGTGTAATACTAGCCTCGTATGCTGTTATTTCTACAAATTGGTATTCAGAAGAAATTGCACTCCCGCAAAATGCGATCACTATTGCCTTCTTCCATGCCAGCTCATTTATTTCATCAGAAACGATATTAATGGATAATGGCCTAGGGTCGAAAACTTGTTCGGGGTATATGCTAAGCAAGGCATGAGCTTTGTTTCCAGTTGTATTTTTTAGGCTATGCAGGCTAGCATCAAAATCTTCTGATTTCTCAACAGTCAGATCCAACATAACGATGTCAAATTCATGTAGATTGCTAGGATAGTCATGGTGCAGCTTCAGGAGTTTTTCTTCATGACGTTTGTTCGCAACTTTCACAGTTGAACCGAAACTAGCAGTTACATAGTTAAACCTTAAGTTTTCCAGTTCTTTTTCTACATCTTCCTCGAAATCAAAAAGGCATATCATGGGATGTTTGTGGGGTTCTTCCACAACTACGGCAGTCACTTCTTCTATGGACTCATCCTTGCTTTTTGATTTGTGTATTTTGAACATTACCACTCCTACTGATGTGAATTCTGACTCGCTGATTTCTTTGAGATATGACGCTTTTTAGACAGAATCTTTCTGCTTTTGCTTTCGGACTATCTTGCTACTATCACGTATGCAACTCAAGCAATATAAGCACGTTATGTGATTGTTGGCCTTGCATGACGGAAAGAGTCCACCTGAAACTCTTACGCTGTACAATTAGGTTTAGTAAGGCAAAAAGAGATGAACAACATATGAATAAGTTTTTAGTCTAAGTAGAAACGGGGCAGAAAGATGGTTCAATCAATCGGATTTAATCGAGAGGCCATTGGAATACAGATATGTTTAGTTTAGTGCAGACTTACTGCACAACAGTTGCTGGGCTGTCTACCCCATACTTAGCCCGATAAAGCATCTAGATCTTTCTGCATTGCCGTCCTGAGGCTTTGTAGTTCTTCCAGATACTCTGACACTACCATTCCATCTTTTAATTTAGATTCAAGTTCATCTAGCCCCCTATCGAAAGCTTCATATGCCATTCTTTGACGAACTCTATTTTCAACACCATCGACATCTACCAATTCCGCAAATGCGAGATCAATATAATGATCAAGGCTATCCAAACTCTTATGGTTAGTATATTGCTGGACTTTCTTCTTAAATATACTACCATCAAGTAGAGCGAGCTTTAATTCTGACTTGTTTGAAGCATTAAATTCCTTTATCAAAGAAATAAACAATTTAGTTATAAATCTATGTCTAAACATTTGAGCACAGGCTTTTTCTTCAATCCCAGCCGCTCTTCTCAAATTTCCCACTTCATCGCTTAAATATTTTGCTGTTAATTTTATGCCTGTTTTTACACTTATAAAAACAAATCCATGATCATTTGACTCTCCAATCGTATCTTCGATTAACTTGCTTCTGTGTATTTCTATATATTTAATTAATGCTCTTAAGTCTTGATGTAAGATTGGTATAAATCTATATCCAGAGTCGTTTTTTTTCGTTATTAATTTAAGCATGGGGTTCTTCATTTCCTCAGCTTTTAAAACATCTTCAACTTTCAACTCTACAAGCTCCGCAACTCTTCCTCCAGTTGATTCAAGACCTCTTAATAAAGCTTCTCTACGCCTAATTAGTGCTTTATCTGACGTTACATTGATAATTGCAGAACGTAATGCATCAATCGATGCTTTTGAGATTGGTTTTCTTTTTTTCAGAGGACTAGGTGTATCAAATGAGCAATGCCACCATACTTCTTGTTTAACTATAGTTTTACCCTTCCTGACATTTCTGACCCTTTTGCTCGCCAATATCCTAGCTGGTAAAAATGTTGAGTCATCATTCTCCTTCGCTATAAAATCAAGAAAATCAAGCCAACGCCTAGCGTTTGAAATTAAAGTATTACTGACTCTTTTGGGCGTTAAAGAGTTGGTTTTCTCATCTCTTTGAATCTGCATGAGTTCAGAAAAATGATCGGAAGTTAAGTCAATAAAATCTACTTTATGCTCATAGCAATATCTAACTAATGCACTTATTGAAGATGCATATTGCTTAACTGTACCTTCCGATTTTCTTTCAGATACTTTTATTAAATACTTATTTGCAGCAACGCAGGCCTTCCCACTTGGTAATGTCATAAAAGGGAAATTTTTGATCACTTTTACTACAGGTTGTAAATCCCTTCCAACAAAATGGATGTTCCGATACTCTGGTATAATTTGCCACAACTGAACTTTAGACATAGACACCTCTAAATTTCAGAAACATTATTTTCCTTATCACTATCTTCAGGAAAAATATCTAATAGAGATAATGTCGAATTTAACTTTTTAACTGCATTTTTAGCTCGATGTTCCCTAAGTTTTTGGTCATCTATTTTAGAAATAGATAGGATTTCAGATTTAGCTCTATCGATTATCTGAATCCATACCAAATGCTCTTCTTTGTACAAATCGACCAAATTATCCCTTGATTTCAATGCATTATATAGACCTTGTTTAGTTCTTCTGTTCTCTTTTTTTTCTACACTTGGAGATGTGTTCAAGGTTTCTAATGCACTGATCCTCAAACGATTTATATACTGATAACCTTCAGAAAATAATATTTTTGCTTGTCTCTTTTGAGTATTAATTGAAGAAGGTGATACTTCTAACCTTTCCCCATTAATAACAATATGGCCTTCAAATCTAGCCAGACCGCCTTGGGACTCTAAAGATTTAATGAGATATGTAGATTCATGATATTTCTCTGGTTCTTTAATGATATCTTTTAAAATCAATTCAATATTTTTTAACGAATTAACTTTTTTCTCTGATAGCTTATTCATCATTTTCACCAACTATTTTAACTAATAGTTTATGCTTTTTCCCTTCAAAATCAGTTATAAACTCATAATCAAATATAATCGATCCTTTTGATGCTTGGTAATTTATATAATCTTCAAGCTCCTCTGAATCAAGTAACTCCACATTATTTACATTGTATTTTTGACATATATATGACTTGAGCTTTGGAAAGCTATCAATGTGTTCTGAAACATACTGAACCTCCACATCACGTAACACCTCACCTGTAACTGACTCTGTAATATAACGGTGGAGATGTTCTATATCTGTCTGCCCTAAAAACCAACGTAAAACATCTAGCCCCTGTTGGGATTCACCTGAAGACCATACGTAAAGTTGAACGAAAAATCGTCTTAGTTGATGCGGACGTAGATAATATCGCAGTCCATCTACTACTTCTGTTTCAAAATAGTCACAAGCCTTATCCATCGCTTGATATAAAGAATTATAAAAATTTGCCTCAGAAATTCTGACAGGATTAATATACGGATAGGAGAAAATATGAGGGATACTAGATAAGTATCCACAATCAATTAGTACTTTTTGGATTCGCTCCAAATTTTCAAGCATAGAAATACATAGCTCATCCATTGGGCGAGCAATTTTATCCCGTAATCCTCCTAAATTTTGAGTCGCTTTTTCTCTATCAAATATCACATAACGATTTTTTTTATCAAATGCACTACCATGCTTGATGGATAGATATTCACCAACTCTCCTTGCGGCTAAAGCTCCAAATATAATGGCCACTAGCCCAAAGTATACCGATATTAAATCAATTAAACTTTTGTTCTCCCTCAACTCTTTCGCAGTCCACCTCTGACCTCTTCCGAATTGATTACAACCTAGCTCTTTTATTTTAGGATGAATGCAAGTTATGAACTCTCTATCCGATATGAACTCTCTGAGCCGAGTTCTATCTTCTGAAGAACTTTTACTAAGTGCTTTATCATAATCTCGACTAGCTACTAGCCTAACCACACTATCGTATGATGAGACTAACTCTTCACCGTAATTTAAATGAAAATCGATGCATTTCTCGATCATATTAAATACAATAGGAAATGGAATACTTTTAAACCTTCCTGAGTTCTTAACTTTAACACGAGAAAAATCCACACAATCAATTATATTATCTTCAGGTACGTAGATTCCATTCTTTCTAAAGTCATGGCTAGATAACAACTTTAATGATTGCCAAGCAGAACGAAAATTAATAAAAGCCGTTTTAGATATTAACTCATCTTCTGGGGTATCTTGAACATTAATCCTTCTATACTCAATATGATATGGCGATTTATCAACTAGATGAAAAGCTTCAACCCAATCTCCCGATTTACTAATCTTCCCTCCCCAAATGGTTTTTGAACCAAGCAACTCCCTTCCTAACTTTGACACTTTTAAAACATATTTATAATCGGCGCTAGTTTTTGTATCTTCTCTAAAAAAGTCGTTAGATAGTAACCAACTTCTCATAATAGATAAATTATCTACATATTTACTATCAATCAAATCAAATGCATAAGAATTTTTACCAGTAAGTAAATCATAGCTAATATCAGACCTATCGGCACTATTATTACGAATAGAATTTACAGCATTAAAATAAATATATGACAACGCTCTATCTTTAAAGTTGTATATGGTCTCATATGTATCTTTTGAGGAAGATAAAATCGAGAACAATTGTATCACATCATCTTCAGATAATATTCTTAAACCATATTCTGATATTTTAATATATCCATCTCTTAGAATGAAATAATCAATTATTTTACAGATGTAAGGAAGTTTATCTCTTGTAGTTATTGGGGATGGCTTTACAATTAGCTTCCCGCTACTATTAGTAGATAGGTATGCTATTATCCACATCTTAAACGTATTTAGCAATGAACCATGACTTTCGCTAGTTAGCAACTCTCCATTGGGTAATGTGATATTAAAGTCTACTTCCGTGACAAACTTTCCTGTTGAAGTAGAAGTGTCAAACCGCCAAATATTTTCTATAAATTCGCTTTTAAGGTAAGGATGTTTCTTGAACCGCTCAACACCTGATTCAAAAATATTATTAAGAAAACCCAAGTCATCATGTAAATTCATGTCAAGCCCTTAACTATTTTTCCATCTCTTTCTCTGCCGTGTCTAAGTAGCTTTTTAGAAGAACATCATCTGAGTTTCTTATATCTTCCATTATAAGTTCACTAAGGCTGAGATAATAACTATCTTTGATAGATAACTTGTCGTCTTCAATAGTCCCATTTTGAATCGCTAAAAGAACCTTTAAAACTTCAACATTTATACCGACAAGAACTTTACCTTTCGCATCGTTTTCTGCAAAATCTTTACTATCACTTTTTTCAATTTTTAAGGAATGATTGAATAAAAACCTCTCAAGCTCTTTTATATTATTAAAGCAAGACGCCTTAAGAAGGTTTTTATTATCTTTCATTGCTTCACAAATAATTCCCTTTTGAAATATTCGAATCCAACGAGATTGAAAATACTTCAATATTGGGTCGGGTAAATAATGAGAAAGCAAGTCTTGTCTATATTTGTCATGCCCTAGATTTTTAGCCATTAATGATACATCTTTATCTTTCAAATAGCCTACAACAGCACATGATGCTCTAAACCTAGTTAAAGTAAGGTTTTTATTTAGATTATTCAGAGCCTCTTCACTTTTATTGGCATGTGCATTTTTTAGCTGTTCGAATCGAGATTTAATATATTTTTCAGATAATGAAGTAGAACCACTCACACATGGTCTTGGATGAAAAAATGCTTGACCAGTATTAATAAATAATTTTCTATAGTTATCATCCCCTTTCTTCTTTAAATATTCTCTTGGTCTAGAGGTGATAACCAATAGCTTTTCAACTAGCTCTTTTGAAACAGAATTTAATTTGATGGTTTGTTCAGCTTTGCGTCCATTTTTACGTAATTTATATCCCTGAAGATAATAATTATTATCAAGCTTATAAAATCCAACTCTATGCCCGTTCTTATCATATAAATCAAGGTTGTATAAGAAGCTATCCGTTATATCATTGTGTTCTTTTATCAGGAGTATTGATATTGGAATTTCGAAATACGATGTCGGCATTCCAAAACTTTCAGCCAATGATGTTTTACTACTATAAACCTTACGAATATTTCCATTAGAATCTATCAATCTTTCATAGCAATTAAGTCGATATTTGACGCGAAATTCATCTCTGGATAACTCAATATCCTCAAATTTAAACTTATGATTGTTATCTGAATATCTTGCCCATAAATCATTGAATTGATTTTTAGCCCAATTTATTACAATGTTATAATCATCTTCTATATCATCGAATATAGATTCTATAGCCTCATCATCAGTCAAATAAATCGGGACATCAGTAAGCAATTTTTCTTTAACCTGAATTATTTCCCCTGTAGGCGCATCTTTTATTTTCTTTATCTTTGCTTCTGAACCTGTCTTATACTCTGTAGGTATATATGTAATATCTATATTAGGTCTAGCAAAGAAGCCTGTTTCAAATAAAGTGTAGAAAAGAGCTGGAGAACCGTCATTCCAACGTTTCTTCGTTGTCATAAGGCAATTACCAGATTCTACATTTTTTTTAAAAAAATGAGCACAGAATCCACGCCAAATATCATCTGAAACATCCGAATTACTTTTTAAATCAAAATAATTTAAACCTTCGACTGAAGATAGATATAAAAAATATGCTGAAAATAAGGGGAGATGATTCTCTAATGCTTTAAATCCACCTAAAACACTGTTCGTATATTTTTCTAGTTGTCTAGCGGCATCAGCGCCTTCATTTTTCCATATATAAGTAAGATCTAGGAACCTCTCTTTACCACTTTTAGATTTTATTACCCACCAACTATAATAGTCCGCTTTATCACTATCTATAGTGGGCAAATCAACAGCGTCAAACGGTATATATATATCAATTAATCGCTTTTTCTTATGATAATCACCAATGCCAAATTTTGATGACAAAAATCTTAAGCATTTTCGTGAAAAATTGAGATATCCATCGAAGGTTGCAGGGCTTACATCGACCAAAATCCCATCTTTAATGCTCTTAAGAAATCGCCCAAGAAAGTCGGTAACATGCCCTAATTTTATCGATGTTTCACTTACACGGTCATCAAACACATCGGAATAGACGTACATTAATTTTGCATAAAAAACAATCGATGATTTACCATTGTTTAGCTGTTCGATGAGAGGGGAAAGAGTCTGAAGAAGAACATGGTCAGACTCCTCAATGTTCAAAAAGAGGAGTTTGTTTTTATTATGGACAATTGTCCGTTTTGATAGCTGCTCCATTTGCACCACAATGTCCTATAATTTCAATCCTATAGAACAATATAGACAACATTGGGAAAAAGGCAAAAACTCCATAGACACGGCCCATGTCGTCTTCACCTTTACGGTATGGGTTATTCAACCAGGCATCATTTAGGTTGGCATTGGCATCCCAGGTTTTCGTGCCCAGCTTACGAAAATCTTCCGCATTATCGTAACCACGAATATACCCTAATAGTTCTGCAACGGCCGCTTTCCAAAAACTTTTACGTGTGGTGACCAACGGAAATTGATTGTTCGCAACATCGCAGGTTAAATCCGCGTTGATTACGGTCAGGCAGCGCTTGCCTGTACGCTCATTTTCAACCCAAACACCTTGGTCAACGATGCGTTGACACAAATCTAAATACTGTTTCACACCAATACCTTACTTCGTCTTTTGTGGTAATTCGTCTTTGTAATGACCACGTTTGTATGCCCAAACCATCATGAGGACACCGATAACCACCATTGGCAGGGATAAAATCTGTCCCATGGAAATAAAGCCACCGAATAAACCCAAATGAGCGTCTGGTTCGCGCACGTATTCTACTAGGAAACGGAAGGTTCCGTAACCCGCAAGAAAGAGTCCTGAAACAGAACCTAGAGGACGAGGTTTCTTGATGAACCAATTCAAAATGAAGAAAAGGACGATACCTTCAAGCGCCATTTCATAAAGTTGCGATGGATGACGTGGCAGTGGACCGCCATTTGGGAAAACGATCGCCCAAGGCACATCCGTTACTCGGCCCCACAACTCGCTGTTCATGAAGTTACCTAAACGCCCCATACCCAAACCAAATGGCACAAGCGGCGCGATAAAGTCAGCAACACCGAAGAAAGTTCGCCCGTTTTTGTGTGCATACCAGAACATCGCGGTAATCACACCCAGTAAGCCCCCGTGGAAAGACATACCACCGGTCCACACTTTAAATAGATACAAAGGGTCAGCCAGGAAGAGCTCAAAATTGTAGAAAAGCACGTAGCCTACACGGCCACCAATCACCACGCCAAGGAAGCCTGCGAACAACAAATCAGAAACCTGCTCTCGTGTCCAACCACTTCCAGGCTTATCCGCACGTCGGTTAGCTAACCATAGAGCAAACATAAAGCCCACAAGGTACATCAAACCGTACCAACGAACCGAAACAGGACCAATAGAGATTAAAACCGGATCAATATTGGGAAATTCAATATATCCCTGAGACATAAATCATTCTCTTCTTATCACAACAAAATAAATATACCCAAGTAACCTCTAGATGCTTGGTTCAGCGAGAATGACTTGGGTGCAAACTTAGAGCAGCATGGTCGCTGCAACAAACATTAAGAACACCGCGAATATCTTTTTTAATACCGCAGTTGGAAGGTTAGTTGCCAGCTTCGCACCCACTTTTGTTGTGAGCATCGAGGCCATAGCAATCGCTAATAAAGCGGGAAGATAAACATAGCCAATACTGTATGAAGGTAAGCCTTCCACTTTATAGCCATGTAAGATGAAGCCGATCATACCAGAAATAGCAATCACGCAACCACAAACGGAGGATGAGCCCACCGCTTTACGCATCTCTATCCCATGTTTATTTAAAAATGGTACCGACAGTGAGCCACCACCAATACCAGCAAGGCTTGATACGACACCAATTCCCGTGCCGTAAACTACAGTCACAGGGCTGCTCGGCATAGGTTTACTGCTCGTAACTTTAATGGAACGAAACATTTGTACTGACAGGCAAAGAACAATGACACCAAACACTTTCGGCAAATAGTGTGTAGGGATCCACTCAGCAATATTGGCACCAACAAAGCCACCAATGACCACACCAGGCATCAACCATTTTACGACAAACATATCGACATTGCCGAGCTTAAGGTGATTCATCGCCGATGAGCCAGACGTGACAATAATACTCGCTAACGAAGTGGCTAAGGCCATGTGCATACTCATTTCTGGAGAGATCCCAGCAAGAGGAAGCAAATACAACAAGGCAGGAACAACAATCAAACCACCACCGATACCGAGTAACCCCGCCATCACACCCACAAAAGCGCCTAGCGCCAACAATAACAAAAATAAAGAGACGGTCACGATTTCCTACTTTTTACCTGCACGGATAAAGCCCGCAAAGCCCTGTTGAATGAAGAAGTCATGCATCATTTGATGAATGTCCTCCCCATAGGACTTTGTCATTGCTTGCTCCGCTAATTTTTCTAATTCTTCTTGTTGACTATGACGAATCAAATATTTCACCTTAGCCACGTTGGAGGTGTTCATACTCAAACTGGTATACCCTAACCCAAGTAAGAGAAGAGCGCCAAATGGATCACCCGCTAGCTCACCACAAATACACACGGGCACCTGATATTTATCACACACCTCATGGATTTGCTTAAGCGCTAACAGTACCGCAGGATGCATAGATTCATAGACATCCGCTACGCGCGAATTGTTCCTATCTACCGCTAATAAATACTGAGTTAAATCGTTTGTCCCGACAGAAACAAAATCAACACGGTGAGCAATCGTTGGCAACAGATACACCATCGATGGTACTTCAATCATGACCCCAATTTGTGGGAATTGAATTCTATCATCAAGCAAAACGGCTTCGCTGTGAGCTTGATTAATCAAGCTAATGGCATCGTCTAGCTCTTTTACCCCTGACACCATTGGCAATAAGATACTTAAGTTTCCGCTTTCTGCACTCGCTCTTAACATTGCACGCAGCTGGATCAAGAAAATGTCTGGATGATCCAATGTAAAACGAATGCCACGCCAGCCTAGAAACGGATTATCTTCTTCGATGGGCAAATACGGCAAAGGTTTGTCACCACCAATATCCAAAGTACGCATCACTACTCGTTGATTCGGATAGCTGTTAAGTATTGCTTGGTATTGATGATACTGCTCATCTTCCGAAGGAAAGTGATGCTGAAGTAAAAATGCAATCTCAGTTCGGTACAACCCAACACCATCAACACCTGTGTTGATGGCAATATTACTGTCTGCACTGAGTCCCGCATTCAGCATAATTTCGATATGGTGATTATCTTGCGTAACCGCAGGGAGTGCGAGGTCCTTGTTTACCATGGCAAACAGTTCAGACTCTTCGCTTACTAAGCTGCGATACTCTCGCAACAACTGGCGGTTTGGCTCTAAGAAGATCTCACCCGTATAGCCGTCGACTATCCCGAGTTTGCCATTCACCACATCCGGATTAATGTTGGCGCCCATGACTGCAGGGACCCCAAGAGCTCGAGATAAAATGGCAGCGTGAGAGTTTGCGCCTCCCTCTAATGATACGACGGCTAACAAAAACTCTTTAGGTACAGAAGCGAGCAAGGTGGCAGTGAGTTCGTTCGCCACCAAAATAATGGGACGATCAATTGCAGAATTTTCTTGCTCACTGTTGTGCAGAAAATAGAGCAGCCTTTGCCCTAACTCTCGGATATCTTGCGCTCTTTCACGCATGTATACATCCGACATTCTTGCAAATCGATTCGAGTATGACTCTACAACTTGGCGTAACGCCCAGTCTGCCCTATCTCCTTTTTCAATCTGCTTCTTCAAATCACCGCGAAGCATCGGATCATTCAGTAAGTGAGTAAACAGATCGAAGATCGCCAGCGCATCTTTGTTGATTTCACTGTCCAGCTTTTTCCGCATACGGCGAAAGTCATTTAACGCTCGCTCTATGGCCACCAGTAATGTCTCGTGCTCGCGTTCCTTATCTAACGTGGACGAAGGGAAAACATCCGATAAACTCGGCTGGGTATTGTCGAACCAAAACTCTCCAATCGCGACACCAGTAGACGCAGGCAAACCTTTTAATACCGTGGGTTTAGATGCTAACTGCCAATGCCCAAGATTCTGCGCATGTGCAATGAGCACCGCTAACTGAGCGGATAAGGTAACAAGAAACGATTCTTCCATTTCACTAAACAAGCGCGGCGTTTTTTGTTGGATCACCAACACACCTAAAACTTGTTTACGATGAATGATTGGAGTAGCTAAAAAAGAGTGGTAAATCTGTTCGCCGAGTTGAGGAAAGAATTTGAACTCGGGGTGTTTTGAGGCTTCGGCAAGGTTAAGGGGTTCAGCGCTTCGTTTTACCAACCCAACCAAGCCTTCATTGAAGTTGATATGAATACTATCACCTTCAAAAATAAGGCCTTGAGTTGCCATTAACTCAAGGCGCTGCATTTCTTCATTAGCAAGATAGATAGTACAGCACTCAGTACTAAGGGCAGCACAAGTCTCTTTCACCAATATATCGAGTGCCAGATGCACATCATCGACCCTGGAGACTTTCTCAACTATTTCCCTTAGCTGACTGAGCATGATTATCCTCTACGTTGCTTTTTTCTTTTCCCTTTCGCTTTTCTCTCTCGAAAAGGCATGGCTAAGGATGCAAATTCTTTCATCGCTCGTCGATAAACATCTCGCTTGAAAGAAACAACTTGCCTAACTGGATACCAGTAACTTACCCAGCGCCAACCATCAAATTCAGGGGATTTTCCGCGTTGCATATTAATGCGAGACTCATCGCATTCTAATCTCAGCAGAAACCATTTCTGTTTTTGGCCGATACAAACAGGCTTGGAGTCCCAACGCACCAATCGCTTTGGTAGCTTAT
>NZ_JAWOTE010000023.1:0-67987 GCF_033338695.1 Vibrio sp. Vb1166
GCTAGATAAACATCACCGACAGGTTGGATGCGTTCTGCGATCGCATCGTATTCAGTTTGGCTGATGTCAGAAGCTAAAGCTGCCGTAGAAAACGTTAAGGCAGCGAACAAAACGCTAATCATTTGTCGAGACATATCCATTAAACCCACTTCACATTCCCGAGGTAAGTGACTTACCTATTTATATAGTTAGAGTATTAATGCCGAGCAGAGAAATCATTAAATTCCACTGAATGGCATAGAATGATTAGACAACTTGGTTGCAGCTGTTAAATCAATGTAAATAATGGGTGATTATATCCCGATAACTTGTTGCAATAAACAACAAGTTATCCATGACAGGGCGTGAATCACATCAAAAATCCACTTTAACGGAAGATAACTGTCGAAAAAGAGACCAAACGATAAAAAAAGTAAAAAAAGTACTAGACGGCATAGTGTGATATCCGTATTATTCCACTCCGCCGATAGGGCATGCGCCCGTAGCTCAGTTGGATAGAGCGTTGGCCTCCGGAGCCAAAGGTCGAAGGTTCGAATCCTTTCGGGCGTACCATTGCCTCGGAGGATACATCGGTAAAAATCAGTGGTGGCTATAGCTCAGTTGGTAGAGCCCCGGATTGTGATTCCGGTTGTCGCGAGTTCAAGTCTCGTTAGCCACCCCATTCTTTCTTTTTTAGATTGAATGCGGTAGCATTGCTCCCAATCTTGATTCAATCAAGATAAAACATCGTCGGTGAATAGCGCAGCTTGGTAGCGCATCTGGTTTGGGACCAGAGGGTCGGGGGTTCGAATCCCTCTTCACCGACCACTATTTAGTTTATGGCTCTAATAGAGCGGTAAACAGCAAAAATTGATGGTGGCTATAGCTCAGTTGGTAGAGCCCTGGATTGTGATTCCGGTGGTCGCGAGTTCGAATCTCGTTAGCCACCCCATTAATTAAGGTGACTTCTTAGTTGAAGTGTCCTGTCTGATTTGAGAAAATCAGCAAATACAGTTCGGTGAATAGCGCAGCTTGGTAGCGCATCTGGTTTGGGACCAGAGGGTCGGGGGTTCGAATCCCTCTTCACCGACCACTATTAGAAAGCCTGCTTTTTAGCAGGCTTTCGTCGTTTTAGAGTTTATGATCTCGCTTGGACTGTATTAGTCGGTAATGTATCAATGGATTTGAACCCAAGTGGGGTTCGCCTGAAGTTAGAATTCGGCTCTTCACCGACCGCTATTTAGAGCCTCAGTCGAAAGACTGGGGCTTTTTTGCATCTCTCCTGAAAAGAATCGGCATTCCATTTCAATTTTTCCCAAAAGTGTACAGCTCTAGGGGCTTTTGACCACCTATGATCCAAATGCTTTTCGAGCTGACAAAATAAACCCCAGAGCAGTGTCTGGGGTTTTGTAGTTTTCTAATCCGCTGCTTTTATTGGGCGAGTGTTTTAAGGATTTCTTTCAGTTCTACCGTTTCTTGGATTTCAAAACTTGGCGTTATATCCGTTGAGTTGCTTGCGCCTGTCGCATTCACCCACACACTCAAAATGCCCATATTGTTAGCGCCAGCAATGTCAGCAGGTAAAGAGTCGCCCACGTGTAGAGCCTCTTCTGGTTTTACTTCGACCAAGTCGAGCGCTTTTTGGAAAATACTTGTAGCAGGTTTCTCTTCTGGCTCTTCTCCTCCCACAATAATATGGTCCACCCAGTTGCTCATTTGTGTCGCGTTTAATTTAGGGTGTTGAGAAAAAATCGGACCGTTAGTGATCACGACGAGTTTGTAATGTTGACGAAGGTCGCTGAGCATTTCTTTTACACCAGGGAAGAAGGTGAACGCGCCCATACGTGCAGAGTCAAAGTAGTCTTGAGCTTGTTGAGCCTCTTTTGCAGTGATGCTGACGCCTTGCTCCGCCAAGATGTTTTGGATCAGGCCACAACGGAAGGCATTTTCATCGGGTAGCAGAGCCACAAGGTGAGGGAACTCAGCATTCAGCTTTTTGTATACACCCTGCAAGTAGCGCTGCAAAAACGCTTTTGGTTCGGTAACTTGTGGGTAGGTCTTATGAATCCAAGTTGTAAACGCTTGTCCTGCAACTTTATCGGCTTGTGACGTTGCACATAAAGTCTCGTCCATATCAAAAAAAATCGCTTTAAGCACAGGGGCTCCTTTTATTTACGGCTTGGCTTTGACACTGTTCATCTATTATCCCACTCTCAATTGTGTCGTAAAGGGTTAAAATCGGCGAGTTTTCTTATGACGTACGAATGAGGATAGCGGTACTTTCCTTTGCTTAGTCAATAAACCGCTTAACTGGCGCATAATCTGCGTTGGAGCAGGATTTGTGTGGTTTTGCTGTTTTGTTCACGTTTTGACCTATCCTTTCTCTTCCTAAGTTTGGCTTTTTGTATTTGCCGACTATTTTATTAATAGTTTTTTATGTTGAAAAAACACTTTTTGCATATGATATTGTTTGTTAAATGTTAATAAATACACATGAATAATATGGTTAATGATCTTGTTTAGCTCATGTTTACTTTTAGAGCATTTTTCTAGTTTTATTGGTGCATGACGCACAAAAATAGTGTGATATGAAAATGGTTAAATACTTGTTAATGAATTTTTATTCGCTAATTGTGCGTTTATTTAATGTTTTTTCGGCGGAATATACTTTAATTGTTGCTTTTTTGTGTGATTTTTGCCAAATTATTTCCGCATTAAGATTTCAGAGTATTATTCTGAATTTGAACGGATTCATTCAGGTGATGAATGGTGCCTTTGGCATGATTCGATACCACAGACAAGGCAGTAGAGGTCTGAAATGTCACTATTAGAAGTGAAAAACCTTCGTATTGAATACCCATCCCGACACGGCGTTCACGCTGCCGTGAAGTCACTTTCTTTTCATATTGAACGTGGTGAAATCGTGGGTGTTGTTGGCGAATCAGGTGCGGGTAAATCCACCGTTGGTAACGCTGTTATCGATTTGCTTAGTCCCCCAGGTCGCGTTGCTAGCGGTGATGTATTCTTGGATGGAGAAAAAATTTCTGGCCTATCACCAGAAGCGATGCGTAAGGTTCGCGGCTCGAAAATAGGTTTTATTTTCCAAGATCCGATGACCTCGCTCAATCCACTTTTTACTGTTGAGCAACAGCTGAAAGAGACGATCCACGCTAACATGAAGGTCTCTGATGAAGAGGCGTATCAGCGCGCGCTTTCTCTTATGCAGCAGGTTGGTATTCCGCAACCAGAAAACCGCTTAAAACAGTACCCGCACCAATTCTCTGGTGGTATGCGTCAGCGTGTTGTCATTGCTATTGCTTTGGCTGGTGAGCCTGATCTCATCATCGCGGACGAACCAACTACGGCGTTAGACGTTTCTATCCAAGACCAAATCCTCAACTTGATCCGCGAGCTGTGTATCAAGAACAATGTCGGCTGTATGTTGGTTACTCACGATATGGGTGTCGTCTCCAACGTCACCGATCGCGTGGCGGTAATGTATCGTGGTGACTTGGTGGAGTTTGGACCAACAGCCAAAGTATTGGGCGATCCTGATCACTCTTATACTCGCAGTCTAATTTCAGCGGTACCACGTTCAGACAGAAAGCTAGATCGTTTCCCGTTAGTAAGCTATATCGAAGAAGCGGCGGAAATGGAGCCACTCGATATCAAGAACCACTGGTTAGGACAAAGCCAAGATGAGCGTGAGTACACTGGCCCGCTTTTGGACGTGAAGAACGTCAATCTTCGCTTTGTGACCAAAGACTCTTTGTTCGAAAGCCGCCGAGAATACGTGCAAGCATCTAATAATGTGAGCTTTGAAGTGCACGAAGGCGAAACCTTTGGTTTGGTGGGCGAGTCTGGTTCAGGTAAATCGACCATTGCACGTGTGATTGCTGGTTTATACCAACCTAACTCTGGTCAGGTGAAATTCGAGGGCATTGACCTGACCGCTTTAACCTCTGAGAAAGAGCGCCGCCCGATGCGTCGTCAAATGCAGATGGTGTTCCAAAACCCATATACTTCAATGAACCCTCGTATGAAGGTATTCGATATTATTGCTGAGCCAATCCGTTTTCATAAATTGACGAAAAACGAGTCGGAAACTCGCCAAATCGTGAATGACCTATTGGATCATGTTGGTTTGGGTCGAATGGCTGGGCTTAAGTATCCTCATGAATTCTCCGGTGGTCAGCGTCAGCGTATTTCTATTGCGCGTGCGTTGGCGACTCGTCCTCGACTTTTGATTTGTGATGAACCGACCTCAGCACTGGACGTATCGGTACAGGCACAAATTCTAAACTTGCTGAAAGATCTGCAAAGTGAGCTGAACTTGACTATGTTGTTTATCAGCCACGATTTACCTGTTATTCGTCAGATGTGTGACCGAGTAGGTGTGATGCAAATGGGTACACTTTTAGAAGTGGCACCAACAGAACAGTTATTCACGGCACCTCAACACGAATACAGCAAAAAATTGATTTCTCTGATGCCGGAGTTTACTGGCTTGCGAGAAGAGATCGAAACGGCATAAACCAAGCAATTCGCTTGGCTAACCTTTAGTCATAACAAAGACGCAAACACAACAACAAGGGATCCGTATCCCCGCATGAAGGAGTTATGCAAATGAAAACCATGAAAAGCAAATTAGCAGTGGCGCTAATGGCTGCGGGCCTAAGCTTTAACGCAATGACAGCAGATATCAAAGTTGGCTATGCAGCTGACCCAGTATCGCTTGACCCACATGAGCAGCTATCAGGTGGCACACTGCAAATGTCACACATGGTATTTGATCCGTTGGTTCGCTTTACTCAAAAAATGGATTTCGAGCCTCGCCTAGCAGAAAGCTGGGAACGTATTAACGATACGACTGTTCGTTTCAAACTGCGTGAAGGTGTGAAATTCCATTCTGGCAATACTCTAACGGCTGACGACGTCGTGTGGACGTTCCAGCGTTTACAAAGCTCTCCTGACTTTAAAAACATCTTCGACCCGTACGAGAAAATCGTCAAAGTGGACGACAACACATTCGATCTTGTAACTAAAGGTCCTTACCCACTAGTGCTGCAAACCGCAACGTACATTTTCCCAATGGACAGCAAGTTCTACACGGGCAAAACTGCGGACGGCAAAGACAAGTCTGAGCTAGTGAAGCACGGTAACTCATTTGCATCGACTAACGTATCTGGCACGGGTCCATTCATTGTGACTTCACGTGAACAGGGCGTAAAAGTGGAATTTGAACGCTTTAAAGATTACTGGGACAAAGAGTCGAAAGGTAACGTTGATAAGCTAACGCTTGTGCCAATTAAAGAAGACGCAACTCGTGTAGCAGCGCTGCTTTCTGGCGGTGTTGACATGATTCACCCTGTAGCGCCAAACGACCACAAACGCGTTGAAGATGCTGATGGCATCGACCTAGTTACGCTACCTGGTACTCGTATCATCACGTTCCAACTAAACCAAAACAGCAACGAAGCATTGAAAGACGTTCGCGTTCGCCAAGCGATTGTTCACGCAATCAATAACGAAGGTATCGTGAAGAAAATCATGAAAGGCTTCGCAACGGCTGCTGGTCAGCAAAGCCCGGCAGGTTACGTGGGTCACGATGACAAACTGGTTCCTCGCTACGATTTGAAGAAAGCGAAAGAACTGATGAAAGAAGCGGGTTACGAAAACGGCCTGACGCTAACGATGATCGCACCAAACAACCGTTACGTGAACGATGCGAAAGTAGCACAAGCGGCGGCGGCAATGTTGTCTAAGATCGGTATCAAGGTTGATCTGAAGACCATGCCAAAAGCGCAGTACTGGCCTGAGTTCGACAAGTGTGCGGCAGACATGCTGATGATCGGTTGGCACTCAGATACAGAAGACTCAGCGAACTTCAACGAGTTCCTAACTATGACTCGTAACGAAGAAACCGGTCGTGGTCAGTACAACTGTGGTTACTACTCAAACCCAGAAATGGACAAAGTGGTTGAAGCTGCGAACGTAGAGACGGATCCTGCGAAACGTGCAGAAATGCTGAAGGGCGTAGAAGCGACACTATACAACGACGCAGCATTCGTACCGCTACACTGGCAAAGTGAAGCATGGGGCGCGAAGTCTAACGTGAAAGCGGCAGATATCGTTAACCCAATGGTAATGCCTTACTTCGGTGACCTAGTGGTTGAATAATCACGGTTAGTCGACTTTGAGGAGGGATGGATTTCCCTCCTCAACTTAAAGCACTCGACTCAGTTTTGTTTCAGTCGGATTGAGTTGGTTATTTAGACTGAATTTTCTCTCTAATTTAGAGATCTATGGATAGTTAAGGGGCAAGGAATGTTTTCGTTTCTGGTCAAGCGCCTGTTTCAGGCACTGATAGTGATGTTTGTGATCAGTTTGGTGGCGTTTGCCATTCAGGACAACCTGGGTGATCCGCTGCGTGAGCTTGTAGGTCAGTCGGTTTCGGAATCGGAGCGTCAAGCGCTACGCGACGACTTGGGCCTGAACGATCCCTTTATCACAAAGTACACGCGCTTTGTGGGTAATGCATTGCAAGGTGATTTGGGTACCTCATATTTTTTCAAGCGACCTGCGGTTGAGGTGATTCTCGACAAGCTGGTAGCTACATTAGAGCTCGTGTTTGGCGCGACGCTTATCATCATTGTTTTCTCTATTCCGCTTGGGGTGTACTCTGCGATTCATCCTAAGAGTGTTTTTACCAAATTTGTCATGGCGATGAGCAGTGTCGGTATCTCGATTCCGGTGTTCTTAACCGCAATCATGCTGATGTATGTCTTCTCTATAGAACTCGGTTGGCTGCCTTCCTACGGGCGGGGCGAGACCGCTAATGTGCTCGGTTGGGAATCTGGCTTCTTTACCATTGATGGTATCAAGCACCTCATCCTACCTTGTATTGCGCTAGCGTCTATCATGTTGCCGTTGTTCATCCGCTTGGTGCGTTCAGAAATGCTGGAAGTTCTGAGTTCGGAATACATTAAGTTCGCCAAAGCAAAAGGTTTGAACTTACAAAAGATTTATTACCAACATGCACTTAAGAACACCATGCTGCCAGTATTGACAGTAGGTGGTGTGCAGATTGGTACCATGGTGGCCTACACCATTCTTACTGAAACCGTGTTCCAATGGCCGGGCACTGGCTTCCTTTTCCTAGAGGCAATCAACCGTGTAGATACACCGCTGATCACTGCCTACGTTATCTTTGTTGGTCTGATCTTCGTGGTAACCAATACCATCGTTGACTTGCTGTACGGCATCATCAACCCAACTGTGAACCTAACTGGAAAAGGAGCTTAATCATGAGCCAATCAAATTTAACACCAGCTCCTGCTCCATCAGCGTGGCAGCGTTTCAAAGAGTCAGATTTTCTGTATTACTTCAAACGCGACAAAGTGGCGATGGCGAGTTTTACCGTCTTTATGATGTTCTTAGTATTGGCATTGGCTGCACCGATTCTTGCGCCAACAGATCCGTACGATCTGACGTCTATCGACATCATGGATTCTGAGTTGCCACCTTCGTGGATGGAAGATGGCGATGAGCGTTTTGTTCTTGGTACTGATGAGCAAGGCCGTGATATTTTATCGACCATTCTTTACGGTTCTCGTTTGTCTTTGACGATCGGCTTTTTAGCCGTCGGTCTTCAGTTGATTCTGGGTATCATCATTGGTTTGTCGGCGGGTTACTTCGGTGGTCGTATCGATAGCTTCTTGATGCGCTTTGCCGATGTTCAACTATCGTTCTCAACCATGATGGTGGCGATCATCGTATCGGCCATTTTCAAAGCCAGCTTTGGCAGCGATTTTTACAGCCAATACGCAGTGGTGATGCTGGTGGTGATCATCGGTGTGGCTGAATGGCCGCAATACGCACGGACAATTCGTGCCTCGGTATTGGCAGAGAAGAAGAAAGAATACGTCGAAGCGGCGCGTGTGATGGGCTTTAAAGCTCCGCGAATCATGTTCCGTCACATTCTGCCAAACTGTCTATCGCCAATCTTGGTTATCTCGACGGTACAGGTAGCGAACGCGATCATGTCGGAAGCGGCACTGTCATTCCTAGGTTTGGGTCTTCCTGTTGATCAGCCGTCACTAGGTGCGCTGATCAGCATCGGCTTTAACTACATCTTCTCAGGTGCGTGGTGGATTACTGCCTTCCCAGGCATCGTGCTCGTAACATTGGTTTTGGTTATCAACCTGTTGGGCGACTGGCTACGTGATGTATTCAACCCGAAACTGTACAAAGGATAAGAATTTTCCCACCAAGCGTTGTAAATTCGCTTAATTCCTTCCTAAACTGAGAGCCGGATGCAAATTCCGGCTCTTTTTTTGCTAGTTATTCTTTGTTCACATTTTTTTGGCGCTTTGCCGCCATAATGACCTTACCCACTAATTTAGAGTGAAGTGTATGGAAATGAAGAAGGCACAACACCCATCTCGTATCTTCCAAGCAAGCCTAGCTTTCGGCTTGTTGCTGGTATGCGCCCAGTTTTCTAGCCCAGTATCGGCGGAGGAGTTCCTTTGCCAAGCCACTCAAGCCAGCGAGAAAGAATTACCGATGCTTGAGAAAACGTGCCCAATTGGTAACGGAGTATGGGGAAAGAAAGTGCCGCAGGGGGGCAACTACCTTTACTGGATTCAATGCGGATTGCTACCCAAGCCTATGTCTCTCGCGAAAGCTAAGCCTCTCTATAGTAAAATCACGACTGACGTATGGATGAAGCCTGAATCCAAAGGCTATCGCTGTTTGATTGGACCTTACAAGGCA
This sequence comes from Vibrio sp. Vb1166, assembly GCF_033338695.1. Lineage (NCBI taxonomy): Bacteria > Pseudomonadati > Pseudomonadota > Gammaproteobacteria > Vibrionales > Vibrionaceae > Vibrio > Vibrio sp. Vb1166. The sequence goes on from NZ_JAWOTE010000023.1 coordinate 8,755, forward strand.
TTGTCTGATGCGAGGGATGACTTACGAGGAGTCAAAACCTTGTCGAATTACAAAGAGGCGTTCATCCGAGTGGTTGGGAAAGGGACGAAACAACCAGTAACACCACCTACACCTAAATCTACTGTATCGTCGAAATCAGCCTCATCTTCGGTTAAGCCAACACCGATGGTGACCCCGAAACCCGCGCCAGTTCCTGCTGTGCGAGCTGATACCGACGCCTTTAAAGCGCGGGCAGAGAAGCCAGATACCAAGGCAAAAAGTTCACGTGATAGCTCTTCGTCTACGCCTGTTGCTAAGACCAAAGCGAAGCCAATTGTCACTGGAAATGATGACATTGAAGTTCGGTTGAGAACTTCAGTACAGGGCAAAACGTACGTGGTCCCATATTTACTCGATCACCATAATCAGTTTTACATGGAACATGGTAAGCCGTGGAACCGCCTCAACTACGAAAACTCGCACAAAGTATGTCAGCAACTGGGTATGAGCTTAGCTAACCCTGCAGAGTTTAAAGCGCTGAGGGCTTCTGGGGTGATGGAAAAAAATCAATGGCCACTGCAACTGCCGTATTGGGGCAAAGATAAGAAAGGTTTGTTCGCCGATCGTGAGCCCAATCAGCTCACCGGGACCTCATTATTGAACGTGGTGTGCGTGAAATAACGACTCAGATATTGTGGTCAAAATATAGAAGAAAGCCCCGAGTTCGGGGCTTTTTTGCGGTCTCAAATATTATCGCTATTTGAGTGGCGTTTCTTTGTGACAGTTAGAGCAGATATACACTTCTTTGATGCCGACCAATCGTTCCCAAAGTGTTCTGCGTCTTCTACGCAAATGTACGCTATCACAGCAAGGGTTAACGATGGTTGCTTTAGTCATCATCACCAGGCTCCAAAATCGGTAGTGAACTCGCGATGCTTGTCATGGCTTCTTTGCTGTTAGAGTACAGACCATATTCCGGTGCGGATTCATGACCGTTTTGTTCTTTACTCCAACGAATACCAATATAAAAGTCACCAAAATCGCGGTTGATGTAACGATGACGAGTTTTGTAATCTGACTCTGAGCCTGTTTCTTCTAGAATCAGCAGTTCGCGGTCTTCATCATTCTGGACTTCCCAATTACCTGGAGTTTGGAATCCTGTTGGCATGAACGAAGTGTAGTTGTAAGTATCAGTGTCGTATTCGTACGTACCTGACGAGTATTTCAGGACTGTGTCGTCGCCTGTGCCATTACTTTCTACCATCAAGTCATGCTCTACCGTGCCTTGTTTGATGTGTTCTGCAACCGAAAGTGATTCTGCAAATGGGGTATTGCTTGAGTCCATCCAGAACAGCTCATCATCTGATATTTTAACGATCATTTGAGTACCGTTATGCTCGGTTTTGTGCTGGTACAACATTTCATACTCGTCGCCGTAGCTGTTGTATAGCTTACCGTCTTTCAGCTCAACGTCGTTACAGTCTTTATTGTTGTATTCCGTGTAACCAGTTTGTTGGTCCAGATCGGCAAGAATGGCGTAAGCATCGTGTTCCCATGTGTCTTTTAGGAAGTCACTGATGTTCGCTTTGTACTCTTGATTCATCTCATCGTGGTTTGAACCCCAGCAGAATAGTAGGCCTTCAGAATCTTGCATCAACATGGCGTAGCCAATTTCACCATCTTTCTGTGCAAAGCTACCCATTTTCCATTCTTGACCGTTGAAGTGCTCGTGAGTGAAGCCCAAAGTCGGTACTACTGGTGGTGGCGTGACGCCTTCGATAACCGTTGGCATGCTGAGTGCAATTTGTACCGCGGTATGGCCATCTGTTGCGCTAATCGCAAGTACTGCTCCAGCTTCACCTGCTTTTGTTGGTGTGCCTTTAATGGTGATAATTGCATTACCATCCTCAGATACTGTTAGACCTTCAATGTCTACATAGTCCGCTGAGTAGTCGGTAATTTGACCGTCTTTATCTTGGAACAAACCAGAAATATCGAGTGTTTGTTCAAACACTTCACCTTGTTGTAGGTACCAACCATCAACGATGGACTGCAGACGCGCTTGTTCTGTTTCTACAACCATTGGTGGTAAGTTTGCCGATTCGATTTCGAACTGAAATACGGTGCTTACCGTACCCAAAACCTTACCTGACGAATCAATGTCTTGCGCCGTTAGAACAATCTCAAAATCACCAGCTTTCTCTACGATTGCAGTTGGATGTAGAACAATCAGGTTGCCAGTTTGCACAACTTCAATGCCTGTGCCTGCAAAGTTGTGCGTCAGTTTGGTTGTCACAAGGTTTTGGTCTTTGTCTGCAAATAGACCTTCAATGTCTAGCTCTAAGCCATCAAAATCCACGCCTTGTACGATTTTTGGTAGTTTTTCTAGCTTATCTTTAGCTGCCTTTTCGACGATTTTGTTTACGGTTAGCTTGTTATTAACTGCCGTTTCAGGTGCTAAGGTGTCGCTGTCTGGGGTCGCGTCAGTGATGATTGGACGTAGATTTGGGTCATTGATGTTTTCGCCAGATGCAACAAGACGTTCCACTTCTTGGTTTGCCGCTTGAGCAAACTCCGTGGCTTTTTTCTCGTAGTTCGTTGGGTTTTGTGCTTTCGAGTCGGTCAGAATCTGAGCGGTTTTATGTAGTTCGGCGTTTTTTGTCGCACCTTCAACAAAATCACTGTACAGATCAATTGGTGCTTCTTCTGAGCCTCCTAGCGCTTGGTTTACTTTCGCTTTCGCATCTTCTTCACTAATGGCTGGATCTTTTGCCATTTCAATCGCCACAAGATCCGTGATAGGTGAAATCACGTTTGACGATGTTGGTGCACGGAATACGATTTCGTGCGCCATAGCTTGGCCTGGATGATCCATATCAACCGTGTATTTGCCAGCGTACTCTTTCGCATCCAAGGCGATGAGCTGTTTCTGCTTTGAACCGTTTGGTGTGATGGTCTGTAGCGCTAGAGTGCTTTCTGGTGTTGCATCCAATTTCAGTTGACCTTTCTCATCGGTCAGACCAAGGAATGTTTCTTGAGTGTCCCATTGGCCGTTGTTGTTCGTATCTTCAAAAACAACGGCATGCTTGAAGTAGCCGTCAAAACCTGTGATCACAACGCCGTCGTTAGCACTGTTTGAACCACCATCTGAACCGCCACAGCCTGTAAGAGCGATAGCCACTGACGCTGCTAGTAAACTCACCTTATTCATTATTTATTTGTCCTTGTTTCGTTTCCGAATGAGAAAGTCGCTTTTTTTATTATTTTTTTCTTTATATCTCACTAGTGAGATATAAGAGAGTGGTGTCTTTTTAATGACTATTGAGCTTAGGTTCAAGACACGAAAATCCGCACAAAACCCGTAAAATTTATTTCTATTTTTTGTCTATGATGGAAAATTTATAATTTGATCACGGTTCCAGTTTTATTTTGGGAATGATTGTTTTGTTAATATAACCATCGGTAAAAAAGGTTTATTGGGTGTCGCTAAGGACAGGGGCGTGATAAATCATGTTGATCTTAAATTCCTCAACGCGATCAGCAAATTGAGGGTGAGGTTTAAGCACATAACTGTAGACTTCGCCTGGAATGAATATGTCGTAATCTGTGTATTCAAGGTTGTAAAACATAAATGTTCGTTGCCAGTAATTATCTGACCATTCAGCACAATGTATTGGATTTATGCCGTCAAAATCCATTGAGCTAGAGATAATATCGGCAAACTCTCCTCGCCCCGCTACGATAGAGCTGTACCAGTAAAATAAATAATCATGACAAAATAGGTCATGTTGATTTGATTTCATATTGAGATCAGAGTCCAGCTTGTGCACTGGTTCGTTACCCTGAACACTTCTATCAAATATGTAGTTGCTAGCAGTCCCGTTTATGTAACCTCCTCCTGAAATTGGAAAGAGGTAGTCAAACGACGTTCCTTGATATTCGTACTCGCCAGTGTGGACATTGATGCGCTTTTCCATGGACTGCTTGTTCTTTTGCATGGTATAGCTTTCGAATTGTTTACCATCAAACACGGTGGTGAAGTAGTTCCGAGTATCTTCATGAACCTGAGATGGGTATTCTTTTTTGATGGTCCAAATTTGGCGTACACCTTGGACATAAACGATCAACGAGTCATCACTGATTTTGTACTTGCCCACTTTTTTCAAGTCTCCCTTTTCAGGACACTGGCGTTTGTTGTGTGAGGCGGCATAACTTACTTCGCCCCCCTCAAACTGAAAGGCCTCGCAATACACCACTTCATACGCGTACGCGATACCTGCAAGATTTTGTGTCGTCTCTAGGCGATAAACTACATCGCCAACTAACGAGTGTTCTGTGTCATTTTGATCGGGTGTGATAACGGGTAACTCAAAGCGCGTTGTGACCCATGCATGATCGCTATTACCGTGATAATCATCGCGCGCTGCTACCGCCAAATATGTGGTGGTTTTTATTTCCTCAGGCGCTCCTTGCACCATCATTTGTCCTTGGTTGAGGACTCTTAACCCATTGGCGTTTTCAAGCCAAATCTGAGTGGTGAGGAGATCGCCATCTGGGTCTTCAAAAAGCTGGTTAAGGTTGAGCGAATAACTCACCGGAGAGTTTTGTTTCAGCTCCCAAGCATAAATAATGGTTTGTAGCTGCTGTTCCACAGTGAGGTTGATGATGGGTTTATTATTCTCTGATGGGTCCTCTTGTGGTCGGCTGTTCTTATCACCCAATGCTGACTCGTAAAACGTGTTGTCTTCTGTGGTATGAAATGGATTCGTAACAGGGCCTGGTTGTCCTAAAAGGGCGGAGTTAAATGCGTCATCTCCCGCTTTTTTATGAGTGCGATCCAACGCAGAACCTGTCAACGCTTGCTTTACTTCAACTAAAGATGTGCGCTCATATTGACGATGTGCTTGCTGGGTTGACTTGTCGGCGTTGTCTGACGAGTCTTCCACAGATGCCAAATTGTGTTTGTTTGAAATGAAGTAAATACCGAACAAACCGACGCATACTGCGCCGATTATCCAACGCTTTTTGTTCATGATTACGTGTGCGCCATTCGTGATTGTAGCCAACTGCGAGAGAATTTGAGGTCTTTCTCTATCAGGCTTGCGCTGCATTCGAGTAGCTCACTGATTTCTTGGTTTTTCATGCCCATTAAATACTTGAGTTTGAGTGCGCTCGATTGGCGTGGATAGCGGCTACTGAAACTATCCAGAGCTTTATCCATGATAATCAATTGCTCGAAACGATCTTCTTCATCTCTCATCAATGTAATGTGTTGACGCTTTTGTGCTTGGTGCGAGCGTGCGTTGTCGATCAAGATTTGACGCATCACTTTGGCGGCCATCAAAAAGAAATCGCGCTTTGTTTCAATTTCACTCATGTCGCAGTTGGACATTTTCAGGTAAGCATCATGAATTAATGCCGTGGTGCTGTTGACGCTGTCTGCCAGTACTTTGTTGTCGGTGCCGTACTTTTCTGCATTTCGTTCACGCTCGTGTTGGGCGATCTTACGCAACTGTAAATAAGCAAACTGATAGAGCTCGCTCTCAGCTCGTTTATCACCAGATTGCCATTGTTGAATGATTTGTGTCAGTGCTACTGCTGTTGCCATGGTTATACATCCTCGCTCACTTTGACAAATTCAGAAATGGTGTGGGTTTCAATGCGATCGGAACCGTCTTGGTTGCGCAGAACATTTTGTTGATAGCGATATAAAATGCCTTGCTCCCAAGTTGCACCAGCTGGCAAGTATTCCCAGGTGGTGTAATTGATTTCGGATGGGGTTGTTGACCAACGTACCATGACGTTCATTTGCGCGAGTTCGGCTTTGGGGGCGCTATTGTTGACCCACCACATGTCGGCAAATTCGCGGGTAACATCTTGGGTGTACAGGCTTGTATCGGTTGGGCAGGTGTCCGTATTTTGCGGCAGTCGCATGACTTGTTGATGGCGCATCAATAGGCACGATTGTGTCATGGACTGTTGGTGGTATTCGGTTTGCTGCCACACGCCGAGGTAGTCAATATCGTGTTCGCTAGTATTGGGATACGTAAACCAGAGCATTTCTGTACGGTTATTGTGTTGGATGTTTTTTTTACGCCCGAGACCTTGTACTTTTTCCATCAATAACTCGGTGCTCGGATCAAAATTGAGGGCAACGGAGCGGTACTTCCAGTCGCCTTCATCATCGAAGTCTTCGAGAGAGAAGCCATTCAAGTCGTTGCGGGTGCACCCTGTGATTGAACAACCAACGATATTAAACCAATCCGCAAACTTGCTTATCGGTTCGACGACATCTTCCGTGATAGGGCGTTTCATCGAGAGGAAGCAGCCTTGAAAATGATCGCCAATGCTTGGGTGTTCAATCAATGAGTCTTTGGTGATGGTGAATCGAGTTTCACCAATAGGAGGACGATATTTGGGGTGATGCTGATAGCGTAGATCGTAAGAACAAGCGCGGCCTTGCCAATCCTTCTTTTTGATGACGATGTTTTTGAACGTCATGTCGCGAGGTTCAAAAATGATCTCATCAGAGGAAAAATTTTTTTCAATGTACTGCTGGCTTTCGTTTAGGTGCTCAATCGCCTCATTGACAGATACCCAATCGAGATTGAGGTAGCGTTTAGCGTCATCTAGGTAATTGAGATCAAGGCCTTTGAGCTGGCTTTGAAAGTGAGGATCAGACAGCACACGGTTTGCTAGGACAATTTCCTCACGATTCTCAGGCGTGCTGTCGAGAGAAAGCAGCAGACGCGTCATATTGATGCTGCGGCTAGGTTTGGTTGTCGCCATCGTCGGCGTCAGCACTTCTTGGCTTGATAAGGTCGTCAGCAGATAACCTTTATCATCGTTACCAAGGAAGAAGCTAATTACATCACCGGGTTGGTAATGAAATGCTCCTTGCTGAGTGACGCCAGTGATATTGGAACTGGTTTTGTAATACAGGCCAGTCACTGGGGCGTCGATAAAGTAGCCTTGCTTCAAGGTTGAAGCTGGTGGGTGTGAAGTGGCAGCTGAAACGTCTGCTGCCAACGTGGACGTAGCCGTCAATGCAGACAGCCAAAATACCACTGAATGTGTATACATCTTGTTTTAAGCCTTATTGGTTGGTGCTGTCCTTAGACGCACAATTTGGCTGACAACTCATTGGTGTAGTTAGGTGCTTCTCTGGCACCGGTGTCATCATCGCCAACAACATTTTTTGTTTTATATGTTTGGGGATATCTGGGTTAGAGAGTATCCGCCTTCGTGTTAACTCCATCATGGAGTTCACTGAGAGATGTTCGACATTTTGCCCCTTCGCGTGGAAGATGAGGCGAGTCATTTCGTACATCATATCTTCTGCAATCTTCTTCTCTTGTTGCAGCTGGATATTCTTTTGCATCATGGCGCTGCCAAATAACACACCAGAGAGCACAATGATGCCTGACAATACCGAAGCAAGGGGACGTCGTTGTACCAAGCGAAAGGCGCTATACAATGGCCAGTTTTTTTTCTGCTCGATTGGACGGCGTTCGATAATTCGTTCGATATCAATGCGCAATGCTCGAACATTGATATATCGCATTTGAGTGGCAGGACGCGTTGCGCGTCTTATCACCCAGTAAACATCAGACCAAATTGTTGGTGATGGAAACATCAAAGCGAGAATTTTGCCTAAGGAGTACACGTCGCTTTGCTCTGTTAGAACCTGTCCTGCTTGCTGCTCTGGGCTGGCAAAATTTTGGCTAAACGCAATCAGCGCTGAGGGTGAATCTTCTCGGTTGGAGTGCGCTTTTTGAGTCAAGTTGAAGTCAAGCAGCTTGGGACGCTTGCTACGATCAATCAGTATATTTTCTGGTTTTAGATCGGCATGCAAAACCTGGTGCTGGTGGGCGTGCTCCATCGCCTGGCAGATCTGCTTAAACAACAGCAGCTTCTCCGTTTTTTCTAGCTTATTTTCAGATAGATACTCATCCAAAGTTTGACCAAACACCCGCTCCATCACGATGTAAACCGAATCTTGATGGAGACCGCCGTCAAACACTTTCGCGATGTAAGGATGGTTTAGACGCGCGAGAAGTTGAGCTTCATCGAAGAGTGCGCGTTGCCCTAACACATTGCTCAAATTGCTTTGAATAAACTTGATAGCCAGATCTTGCTCGAACGTTTCATCTGCACGTAGAGCGGCGTATACGACACCCATGCCACCACGCCCCAACTCATGAGTTAGGCGGTACTTACTGATGATTTCTCCGCTTAGATCGACGTCTTGGTTCGTAGCCTGATGAGCACCAAAATAAAGTAACTGCGTTAGTTGTTCTTCCGGTGTCTCGTTGGCTAAAAGAGGAACGAGTTGTCGATACAGCTCAGGTTGACTTCGTTGCAATGCTTGGAGGTATTGCTGCTTTTGGGAGTCGTCCAGATCAAGCAGGTGGTAGTAAATCTGGGTTTCGCTAGAGCCTAACTGCACTGTGACTAATGTCTTATTCTTTTAGGTACGGCATTTTATAAGAACTTTGATATAAATGTCATTTATTTATTCGGTTTTGATTCACAATCCATGAAACGCAATTTGATGGCTAGTGGAGTAATAACGTCATGATTTTGCGAATTATTTTCACTGAGCTTGTCGGCAGAGAGTCTATTCGTCATAATGTTACTTGTAACATTACTGATAAATCACATATTTATGGCTCAACAGAATAAGAAAACTCGTACGACATTGCAGGATGTCGCAGACCAGGTTGGCGTCACGAAGATGACCGTTTCACGCTATATGCGTAACCCTGAATCGGTGGCAGAAAAGACTCGGGCCAAGATTGCGACTGCGATTGAAGAGATGGGTTACATCGAAAACCGTGCACCGGCGATGTTGTCAAAGTCCTCCAGTAAAGCCATTGGTATTTTACTGCCGTCTTTGTCCAACCAAATTTTTGCTTCCTTTGTTCAGGGCATAGAGATGGTGACCAAAGCCAATGGCTATGAGACGCTTTTAGCGCATTTTAGCTACGATGAGCTTGAAGAAGAGCGCAAGATCGCGTCATTACTCTCTTATCAAGTCGATGGGCTTATTCTAACTGAAAGCCATCACACGCCGCGTACATTACAGATGATCAAAAATGCGGGCATTCCGGTGGTCGAAACCATGGAACTGCCATCGGAGCCGATTGATATGGCGGTTGGACTCGATCATGAAGATGCGTCGTACACCGTGGTTAAGCAGATGCTAGATACGGGGAAGCGTACAATCGTCTATTTTGGCGCGCGTCTGGATACGCGAACCAAATTGCGGATGCAAGGTTACGATCGCGCGATGACAGAAGCAGGGCTAGAACCCAAACATGTATTAACTGGTGATCATTCTAGTTTTTCTTTAGCGCATGATTTGCTCGAACGTGCACTGGAAACGCACCCAACGCTCGATGGGGTGTTCTGTACCAACGATGACATCGCAATTGGCACCATGCTGAGTGCGCAGCAACGTGGCATTCAAGTTCCACAGCAATTGGCAGTGGCGGGCTATAACGCGCTGGATATCGGTCAAACCATCAGCCCGAAACTGACCAGCGTTGATACGCCGCGTTTCCAAATTGGTGTAAAGAGCGCAGAGCTATTAATTGCACGCCTGAAAGGCGAAACGCAAGAAGAAAAAGTCTTCGATATGGGGTATCAGATCACGTCGGGAGAGAGTGTTTAACTAATTGTTAACTGCTCTTTGTATTCGCTCATCAATGGTATTGGTAGGTTAGGGTATGGCACATCAGCTGGATGCATTGGATCTCAACTTAATGCGTTTATTAAAAGCCGTGGTGGAAAACCGCAGCATCAAGCTGGCCGCAATGCAGCTTGGCATTTCTCAACCGAGCGCCAGCCGCGGCGTGATGAAGTTGAAGCAAGTGTTTGATGACCCGCTTTTTGTGCGTAAAGCACATGGGGTAGAGCCATCACCCATGGCGATTCGTCTCGCCGCCGAGTTCGACAATATGGTTGCGCCACTGGAAAAAGTGGTGCAAGAATTTGAAGTGTTCGACCCACTGCAATACCAAGGGCAGATTGCGATTGTAACTGATCCTTATTTGATGGATGAACAAGGGCAGCGACTGCTCACTGGCTGTCATCGAGCCTTTCCCAAAGCGCACTTTGCCTTTTCCAGCTGGAATACTTACTCGCACGATGAAATGTTAGAAGGCGAGCACGATTACTGCATTCTTGACCAAGAGACCGAGCTGTCGAAAGACATTTACATGCGCCCGTTATTCGTTGAAAAACGAGTGATTTTGGCGCGCAAAAACCACCCAACGTTGTCGAAAGTCAGCAATGATTGGGACACGGTGTCCAAACTACCACTCGTCTCTTTGCCTGCGCCAGCGTCATATAAACCGCTTTGTACCGTGGAGTCCGAGTATCGACGCATGGGTTATGAGCCAGTAGTGTTACTGAAGTCCTATAATTTGCGTTTGGCTTGCCAAATGTTGCAAGAAACCGACGCGATTATGTATGCCAGTCAAAGCTCGGCATTGTTGATGCCAGAACTCGCCTCTTACGCAATGCCACCCGTTAATCGTGAGTTTAGCCAGTTTGTTGTCTCTGGCGGTTTCCTTCAAACCAACCGCAACCATCCTTTGCACAGACACCTACATAAAGTGGTGCGACAAACCCTCAACACGCCTCTGATTTTTACGCAGTGATGTCACTTTATGGCATCGGCTGAATGAGAGTAGATGCTTTAACCTTATCAATATTGTGTGATTACATAGACAACTTACTTCTTAAGATATTCAAAAATGAATATCTCAATTACCTGTCTCTTTTTCCTACCCAGCGCTAACCTTATCTCAAATAGTCAGGAGAAGTGGCTCATTTTTATCTTTTTAACTTTTTGAATGTCGATACAGGTACGCGGCATTCACCATTCTCCGTTATGCATTTTTTTAATTTCTGATGGAGGATTAATCATGCTAGTTGCACGTCTATTTTTATTGCTCGCCATCGTTGCCGAAGTGGCTGGCACCAGCACTATGTCTCTTATCGGACAAGGGCACGGGTGGTGGGGCTACATCGTAATGTATGTGCTGATCGCAATCTCTTACTACTTTCTCGCGTTTGCCGCGAAGAAAATATCGATAGGTGTGGCATACGCTGTTTGGGAAGGGTTAGGTATCTCGTTGATCACCGTGGTGTCGATCATCGCCTTTGATGCCAACTTAAACCATCAAGAATTGTTTGGTTTGATGTTAGCCGTTGTTGGCATTGTGTGTGTGACCTTAGGGGAATCACATGGTCAACCTAACGCCAAGAAAAATGCCGATAAACCGGCAAAAGAACGTTCATTTTCTACTAGTACAAGGTGCGAATCATGAGTCAATTTTTTACGATGTCATTTGGATTTGTCGTGATGGCTGCCTTGGTCGATATCATGGCCAATATGGCGCTGACACGCTCAAAAGGCTTTAAATATAAAAGCTGGGGCATTGCGGCGATTGTGTTGGTACTGACAGCATTCACGCTGTTGGCACAAGCGGTGAAAGAGATCGACTTAGCCATTGCTTATGCCTCTTGGGGTGCGATCGGTATCTTGGGTACCGCAGTGGGTGGAGCCTTGCTGTTTAAGCAGAAACTCAAACCAATCGGCTGGTTTGGTATCTTTGTGGTGATTGCTGCCGTCGTAGTGATGAAGACCGCTTGATGTAATTTACTGAATGCTAGATATCGTCATTCTGAGCAGCAAGAGACGAGCGTGATTCAGAATCTACCAACAAAAAGTGCTGTGGAAGAGGGGTTTTCTCTGGCTTCACAGCACCTTGATATTAGATTCCTGATCTCGCCTAGGCTCGTCGGAATGACGGACTCATTCATTTTTAAAAAGAACAGAGGCCAATCCTAAAGTTCGTCATTTTGAACAGCAAGAGACGAGCGTGATTCAGAATCTACCAACAAAAAGTGCTGTAGCAGAGGGGATTTTCTCTGGCTTCACAGCACGTTGATATTAGATTCCTGATCTCGCCTAGGCTCGTCGGAATGACGGATTCATTCGTTTTTAGAAAGAGCGGTGGCCAATCTCAAAGCTCGTCATTCTGAATAGCGAGGGACGAGTGTGATTCAGAATCTACCAACAAAAAGTGCTGTGGCAGAGGAGTTTTCTCTAGCTTCACAACACGTTGATAGTAGATTCCTGATCTCGCCTAGGCTCGTCGGAATGACGGATTCATTTTTTTAGAAAGAGCAGTGACCAATCCTAAAGCTTGTCATTCTGAACAGCGAAGGACGAGCAAGATTCAGAATCTACCAACAAAAAGTGCTGTAGCAGAGGGGATTTTCTCTGGCTTCACAGCACGTTGATATTAGATTCCTGATCTCGCCTAGGCTCGTCGGAATGACGGATTCATTCGTTTTTAGAAAGAGCGGTGGCCAATCTCAAAGCTCGTCATTCTGAACAGCGAGGGACGAGTGTGATTCAGAATCTACCAACAAAAAGTGCTGTGGCAGAGGTGTTTTCTCTGACTTCATAGCATGTCGATATTAGATTCCTGATCCTGCTGAGGCTCGTCGGAATGACGGATTCATTCGTTTTTTAGAAAGAACTGAGGCCAATCCCAAAGCTTGCCATTTTGAAAAGCGAGGGATGAGCGTGATTCAGAATCTACCAACAAACAGTGCTGTGGCAGAAGTGTTTTTTCTGGCTTCACAGCACGTTGATAGTGGATTCCTGATCTCGCCTAGGCTCGTCGGAATGACGGATTCATTCGTTTTTTAGAAAGAACTGAGGCTAATCCCAAAGCTCGTCATTCTGAACAGCGAGGGACGAGCGTGATTCAGAATCTACCAACAAAAAGTGCAGTGGCAGAGGAGTTTTCTCTAGCTTCACAACACGTTGATAGTAGATTCCTGATCTCGCCTAGGCTCGTCGGAATGACGGATTCATTTTTTTAGAAAGAGCAGTGACCAATCCTAAAGCTTGCCATTCTGAATAGCGAGGAACGAGTGTGATTCAGAATCTACCAACAAAAAGTGCAGTGGCAGAGGAGTTTTCTCTGACTTCACTGCACGCTGATATTAAATTCCTGATTTTGCTTAGGCTCGTCGGAATGACGGATTCATTCGTTTCTAGAAAGAACCGAGGCCAACTCCAAAGCTTGCCATTCTGAATAGCGAGGAACGAGTGTGATTCAGAATCTACCAACAAAAAGTGCAGTTGCAGAGGGGATTTTCTCTGGCTTCACAGCTCATTGATATTAGATTCCTGATCTCGCTTAGACTCGTCGGAATTACGGATTCATTCGTTTTTAGAAAGAGCGGTGGCCAATCTCAAAAACTCGTCATTCTGAACAGCGAGGGACGAGTGTGATTCAGAATCTACCAACAAAAAGTGCTGTGGCAGAGGAGTTTTCTCTGGCTTCACGCATTTTGCTATTAGATTCCTGATCTCGCTTAGGCTCGTCGGAATGACGGATTCATTCGTTTTTTAGAAAGAACTGAGGCTAATCCCAAAGCTCGTCATTCTGAACAGCGAGGGACGAGCGTGATTCAGAATCTACCAACAAAAAGTGCAGTGGCAGAGGAGTTTTCTCTAGCTTCACAACACGTTGATAGTAGATTCCTGATCTCGCCTAGGCTCGTCGGAATGACGAGGTCTTTCTTCTCGCCTTAAACAATAAAGCTTGCGCCTTCTTCTGCACTCGATACGTTTTGGCGGATCACGCTAAACAAGCCTCGTCCCCAAGTTTGTTGGGTCGATTCGGTATCGAAATGAATCAACTCGCGACCAGTGGTGTCGCTTAAGTTGTTCAGTTCGCCCGTTTGGCAATCAAGGCGAATCAAATCACCGTTGCGCACCAAACCAATCGCGCCACCACGAATGGCTTCTGGAGAAACGTGAATCGCAGACGGAATTTTACCGGATGCACCAGATAAACGACCGTCCGTCACTAGCGCGACTTTAAAGCCCGCTTTTTGCACGTTCCCTAAAATTGGCATCAGCTTGTGCAGTTCAGGCATGCCATTTGCCGCTGGGCCGTTGTGTGTGACCACAACGATGCAGTCTTTGTTCAGCTCGCCACGTTTGTACGCGGCCTCCACTTCGTGTTGGCATTGGAATACGATCGCAGGTGCCACAATCACGCGTTGCTCTTCTTTCACCGCAGACACTTTCACCACGGCTTTGCCCAAGTTACCGTGAAGTACGCGAGTGCCGCCGGTGTTTTGGAAAGTGGCGTCTGGTTTGGCGATCACGTCACCGTCTTGGCTGCCTTGGCACGGTGTCCAAGTCAGTTGGCCATCGACAAGGCTCGGCAGCGTCATTTGGTCTTCAAATTCACCAAACACGGGTTTCACATCGCGATGCAAAAGCTCGGATTGGTTCAAGCGGTGCAATAACGCGGGCACGCCCCCCGCGTCTTGGAACGCGTTCATATCGGCTGGGCCGTTCGGGTAAACGCGAGCTAACAAAGGAACCACATCCGACAGATCGCTGATGTCTTGCCACGTGAGCAAGATGCCAGCAGCACGCGCCACGGCGATCATATGAATGGTGTGATTGGTACTGCCGCCAGATGCGAGTAGAGCGATGATGCCGTTGACCAAGCTCTTTTCTGTGACCACTTCTGCCAACGGACGGAAGTGTGCAGAACCCGCCGTCATTGAGGCGATTTTCAGAGCCGCGTGATCGGTTAACGCTTTACGCAGTTGGGTATGGGGATGGATGAATGCCGAACCTGGCAGCATCAAGCCCATGGCTTCGAACACCAACTGGTTGGTGTTGGCTGTGCCGTAAAACGTACACGTCCCCGCAGAGTGGTAAGCGCGACACTCCATATCCAGCAGAGCGTCTTTGCCGACTTCACCCGCTGCGTATTTTTGGCGCACGTCGACTTTCTCTTCGTTGCTGATGCCTGTTGCCATCAGACCCGCTGGTACAAACGCAGTCGGTAGGTGCGCGTAAGACAGCGCGCCCATCAGTTGCCCCGGGGCGATTTTGTCACAGATGCCAAGCAGTAATGTGGCATCAAAGACATTGTGGCTCAAAGACAACGCCGTTGATTGCGCAATTAAGTCACGCGAAAACAGCGACATATCCATGCCTGCTTGACCTTGAGTCACCCCATCGCACATCGCTGGCACACAACCTGCGACTTGCGCTGTATGGCCGTAGTCCGCCAGTACTTGTTTGATTTGCGCTGGATAGTCTTGGTACGGCTGGTGGGCGCTCAACATGTCGTTGTAGGCGCTGATCAGCGCGAGATTGGCATGAGTAAAATCGAGAATATTTTTCTTTTCAGAAGAGCAAGAAGCGGCGACTGCATGGGCTAAGTTACCACAAGATAAACCAACACGGCCTTTGCCAGCTTCGGCTTGCACTTCGGTGCGAGCAAGAAAGGCAGCGCGCGCTTCGCGGCTGCGCTCGGTCAAGCGTTGTGTGACCTCAATAACAACAGAGTGAGTCATTACGCCACCTCGATCGCTTGCATTTTGATTAGCTCAGTAGCAGAGCGTTCCACCACGTCGCTGATGTCTCCGTCGATACTGACGATCAGAGTTTGAGGCTCGTTGTCTGGGCGCTCTAGTGTCTCGAATTGGCTCTTCACCATGTTTTCTTTCATGAAGTGGCCTTTGCGCATACGCATGCGATTAAGGATCAACTCCCTATCGCCATCAAGGAACAGGAAGGTCACGTTGTCGTTGCCTTCGCGGATCTGATCGCGGTAAATCTTTTTCAGTGCTGAACAGACAATAATGCCGTGTTCGTTTTTGCTTTCTAGGCTGTACGCCGCATCACGAATGCGTTCTAGCCATGGCTTGCGATCATCATCGTTCAGAGGCTGGCCCGATGCCATTTTCTGAATGTTCGCTCGTGGATGAAGATCATCACCATCAATGAATTTACGCCCTAGCTTTTTCGCTAGATGCTCACCAATTGTGCTTTTACCACTAGCACAAACGCCCATAACGATGACACTACTACCAGCCATAACTTATCCTCATAACCAAATTTGCGCGTGATCTCAATTTTTGAATTCACTTTAAAATATGGGTTTATCTTATTAATGTTATCGGTAACATGTTACCGGTAACTGAGATAAATGTGAACCATAACACAAACAATAATTCTTAAAGGTGAACCTATGGAGCAATTAACCCAAGCCCCAGATCCTACGTTCCTACTGACGATTGCAGGCCTTGCCATTGCAGCGTTACTCGTTCTGATCATTAAACTGAAAGTCCATGCTTTTGCTTCCCTTACTATGGTGAGTTTAGGCACAGCAATCGCCACTGGCGTTCCTTCTGAGAAAGTCGTATCGACCATGATGGGCGGCTTCGGCGGCACACTGGCTTCCGTAGCATTGCTGGTTGGTCTTGGTGCGATGATCGGTAAAATTCTTGAAGTGACTGGCGGTGCGAAAGTGCTGGCAGACACTTTGATTGGTCGCTTTGGTAAAGAGCGCGCACCATTTGCTTTGGGCGTCGCTTCATTACTGTTTGGCTTCCCAATCTTCTTCGATGCTGGCCTTGTAGTGATGATGCCAATCATCCTCAGTGTGGCGGCTCGTTTTGGTGGCTCACCAATTAAATACGCGTTGCCTGCAGCTGGTGCTTTTGCGGTTATGCACGCGTTTGTTCCACCACATCCAGGTCCGGTTGCAGCGGCCGAATTCCTTGGCGCAAACATCGGTCTATTATTGGTGGTGGGTATTCTGGTAGCTATTCCAACTTGGTACCTTGGCGCTTACCTATTTGGTTTGTACGCGGGCAAAAAATTCGATATCCCACTATCTAAAGCCTTCTTTAATGGCGAAGCGATGGTGGATGAGCGCAACGCACCAAAATTTGGCACGGTTATGACCATCCTTGTGCTGCCAGTCCTGCTAATCTGTTTGGATACGGTATTGAACACACTGGCGGTTGCGGGTGTGATTGATGGTAAAACGGCACTGGTTGAGTTCCTACGTATGCTAGGTAAAACCCCAGTTGCGTTGCTGATCACTTTGATTGTCTGTCTGGCTGTGTTTGCCAAAGACTACGGCATGGCAAAACTAGAAAAATTATGTGGTGAGTCATTGGCTCCTATCTGTGGTGTTATCCTAGTAACGGGTGCAGGTGGCATGTTTGGCGGCGTACTGCGCTCAAGCGGTATTGGTGATGCACTGGCTGACGTTCTTACAGACACAGGTATGCCTGTGATTGTGGCGGCGTTTGTGATTTCAACTTGTCTGCGTGTTGCTCAAGGCTCGGCAACCGTAGCGCTAACCACTACGGCGGCTCTTATCGCGCCAGTAGTGGCAGCATCAACAGGTTTGAGTGAACTCGACCTTTGCTTTATCGTAATCGCGATTGCGGGTGGTGCAACGGTACTGTCTCACTTCAATGACTCTGGTTTCTGGTTGGTATCTCGTCTGCTTGAGATGGATGAGAAAACCACATTAAAAACTTGGACGGTAATGGAAACGTTACTTGGCGGTATCGCGTTTATTATCGTCGCAACATTAAGCTTTATTCTTTAGAGGTTCCCCATGACAACACTTGAACAACGATTAAGAGAAATCAAAATCGTCCCAGTTATCGCAATCAACGACGTAGCACACGCTCTGCCACTGGCAAAAGTGTTGGTAGAAAACGGTTTACCATGTGCGGAAGTGACATTCCGCACCGAAGCGGCGGCGGAGTCGATTCGCATCATGCGTGAAGCGTACCCAGAACTGTTGATTGGCGCGGGCACCGTTCTGACCACAGAACAAGTCGACATCGCAATCGAAGCTGGCGTGGACTTTATCGTTAGCCCAGGCTTCAACCCAACCACAGTGAAATACTGTCAGCAACGTGGCGTGACTATCGTACCGGGTGTAAACAACCCAAGCTTGGTTGAGCAAGCGATGGAAATGGGTCTGCGTACGTTGAAGTTCTTCCCTGCTGAGCCATCAGGCGGCGTAAACATGCTGAAAGCACTCACGGCGGTTTACCCAGTGGAATTCATGCCAACAGGTGGCGTAAGCCCATCCAACGTGGAAGATTACCTAGCGCTGAAATCGGTTGTAGCTTGTGGCGGTACGTGGATGGTGCCAACCGCAATGATGGACAACGGCGATTGGGAAGGCATTGCTGAATTGGTTCGCGCAGTTAAGTAAAACGCACAAACGGCTCCGAAATACCCCCGAACGTTAGAAAACGTGATACGAAAAAGGGTCATCAAGTTACTTGATGACCCTTTTTCTTTTTGGAATGAAGCAGCTTTAGAAGTGATGCTTCATAAAGCGCTTAATAAAGCGAATGAAATCTGCTTCGGCTAGCTTCGCGCACTTCAATGTTTGAGCGTGAGACAATTCTACATCTCCCAAGCCTTCTGCCATGTTGGTGATCGCACACACTGCCAATACGGGTAAGCCGCAATGCGCCGCAGAAATCACTTCTGGCACGACCGACATGCCCACGACATCACCACCGATGATTTGCATCATGCGGATTTCGGCTGCGGTCTCAAAGTTGGGGCCTGTGTAAGAGACAAACACGCCTTCATTGAGGTGAATGCCATTGGCTTTGCCGACTTCAAACGCTTCTGCGCGCAGGTCTTTGTCGTAAACATTGGCGAGGCTGAAGAATCTCGGGCCGTACTCTTCATCATTCGGACCGATCATTGGCGATTCAGGCATGGTGTTGATGTGGTCATGAAATACCACCAGAGAACCGACATCAATACGCTCAGGGCGAAGGGAGCCTGCCGCGTTGGTGACGAGCAGAAACTCACAGCCCAGCTTTTTAAAGGTGCGCACGGGCGTGGTCATGACCTTCATTGAGCCGTGTTCGTAGTAGTGACCGCGACCTTTCATGCACACTACGTCTACGCCGCCCATGGTGCCAAGTACCAACTCACCAGAGTGGCCTTGCACGGTGCTAACCGGAAAGCCTTCGAGCTCTTCGTATGGAATGACCACTTTGTCTTGTAGTTCGTCTGCCAATACGCCTAAGCCAGAGCCTAAAATAAACGCCGCTTTAGGTTGGAAGTTTGGTTTGCGTTCGCGAATGGTTTGTAGTGCGCCGATTACTGGATCGTGATTCATGTTAGTCACCTTCTGGTTGTGTGTTGATTCCATTGTGTGACTTTCTGCGCTGGTTATCTTTGCTTTATTCGCTACTATCATCCTTAAAAAGAGGATGATGAAATTCGCTAGGACTCAATGCATGAAGTCAGAACCATTTGAGCGCGTGACGCTGAAGATGCTGCGTTACTTTTACGAGGTCGCACAAACCAAGCATTTCACTAAGGCGGCCGAGAACCTCAATATCACCAATTCGCCGTTGAGCAATCGCATCAAAGAGTTGGAAGAGGTGCTTAACGTCAAACTGTTTGAGCGCGATTCAAGAAATGTCATGCTGACGGAGGCCGGGCGATTGTTGGAGTCCAAATGCCAACTGATTTTTCAGACCTTGGATGTCTCGCTCAATCAAGTGCAGCAAGTGGGGTTGAACCAGAGAAATATCCTGCGAGTTGGTGTGGTAAGTAGCGCATTTTGGGGCGGATTTGATCGTCTGTTACAGCGCTTCCATGCTGAGCATGACACTTATCACGCCGACATTTTTGACCTTAACCCAGAGACGCAAAAGAAGCATCTGAGCGAGAAGAAAATCGATGTGGGCATTGTGCGTTTTGCTGATGCACTCAACATTTATCCGTATCAGTCGGTATCTTTGGGCAAAGATGTGTTTGTGGTGGCGGTGTCGGAGCAACATGAGTTAGCCAGCAAATCTTTGCTGCGGCTCCAAGATTTAAAGACGTGTGAGTTTGCGTTTATGAGTTTGGCGAATTCTGCCTCGGCAAACTTCATCATCAATGCCTGTCTGCAAGAAGGCTTTTCACCCCATATTGGCAAACAAGTGGTGGAGCCAAGCACCTTGATGGCGTATGTGGCAAACAGCAATACCGTGACGTTGGTGCCGTCGACGTTTTCTCAGCATCATTGGCATGGGATTCGTTTTATCAAGCTGAAAGAGTCACTGCGTGCAGACTTGTGTCTGATTCATGATGGTAAGCAGGAGAGTGCTATCAAAGCCGAGTTTATTCGCACGTTATTGGAGAATGCGAGTTAAGCATGGGCTAACAAAAAAGGTCACCCTAAGGTGACCTTTTCAAATGATTCGCTGAAATCAGCAATGCGATTAGAGCGTAATTAACGCATCGTTACAAACTACCAACACGGGTTGTTTCTGAAATAAATCTGGAAAGGTGCATAGGAAGAGGCTTTTGAGCCTTTTCCAGAAAAATTGGCTATTGGAACGATTTTTCCAAAAATCCGAACTCAACCTTACCATTATTCCAGAGTAAATCGTCCTACTTTCCGCCTTTTGTTTTCAATAGGTACTTTTATAAGGTTGGTGGAACTATGATCAGAATCTAATGTCAGATGAAAATACGAGCAATGTGTAATTTACTGTGTAATAATTAATTTAAAGAGTCCCAGAAAGGCGTATCAACATGTCAGATTATAAGAAGTTGAACAATCACCCGTTAGAACTTGTTCTCGTAGAGGTGAGATACTCACCAATTCTAAATGTGAAGAAATACATCCCAGAACTACACGATCAACTTCGTGGAGATTTTCCGAACTTCAACACTGTAGTTGATAAAGCGGTGAACTTTAATAATGACCAAGTAGATTTTTCAAACATAGAAAGATGGCTATTTACATCCAAAGATGGTCAACGAGTTGTTGACATTGATCAGAATAGAGTCGTTTATGCAACGACTAAATACGATCGGTTTGATGGGTTTCAGGAAGATGTTCAGCAGATAGTTGAGGTCTTGAAAAATATTGTTAACCCGTCGATTTACACTAGGGTGGGTCTACGTTATTGCGATAACATTACATCGTTAGATGGGGGGGATGCTGGATTATCAGAGTTAGTCGTTCCTCAGTTGTTGTTTGATGATACATTTAGCAATATCGGTCAAAAAGGCTTTAAGCGTCAAGAATACTTAATTGCAACAGGGACAACACATCTTGTAATAAGAACCGTTCAGACAGTTACGCCTAATGTCTTGCCTGAAGATCTCGTTTCAATAGGCTTAAAAGTCAAAGCAGATGAAACCGCTAAACTGAGGCTTCTTTTAGACTTTGACCACTTCTGGCAAGATTCAAATAACCCGAAAGACTTTGAAGTTGATAATATTCTAGAAACGTTGTCTGGTTTACATGAGGCTTCGAGAGAAGCATTTTGGAATGCGACGACTCCGTACGCAAGGAATGAAATATGGTTGTAGCAGATCACGCATACGCTGATTATGACGTAAGTAAAATCAAAAATTTAGCGGTTTCTGGTCAGCATGCCGTTCAATCAGCAGCACATAGTACGTACCAGAGCCCTAACGCTACGGAGATTTTTGATCTTATTAATTATCGTTCAGGGCAGCATAAGTATTGGACCCATACTAAGACAGATTTCCACGACGTTCTTGTTGAAGTTAGTACGACAGACGTTTTGACAGTGTCGCCTCAACAGAATCTATTAGTCAAACGATTGAACGAGTTAAAAAGTAGCCTTGGATTAGCAGATGAAGAATTAGCGAGTATATTAAAAACAACTCGTAAAACACTTCATAATTGGCAGCAGGGCAATACCAAACCAAACAAAACAAAATTGTTACGGTTGGTGGATCAGCATAATCTTTTGAGCAAGTGGTTAAGCAACGGATATCCAGATATCGCCACATTGGATATTGAAGAAAAGAACCAAATCTTGCATAAGTTGCAACAAGATGAAGTTGATACTGATGACGTCTTGTACTTCGGTTCTGGTTTAATGTTGACTAGTGACTTTGACGTGATCGACGATCCCTTTGCGTAGGTAGGTGATATGAACTTTGGAAGTACTTTAGAGACCAAAGGTTGGTTGCAAGGCTGCATTATTCCAAAGGAGCAAGCTGTTGTTTTATTGGGACATGAAAATACTACGTGCATAGATGTCAATAAGGCTGGGCTAGTAGACGATAACTTTGTGCTTGTCGTTGCCTCTCAGTCTTGTGATATAGCGAGGGATGAGGTTCCTTCGGTACAGTTGCTTGTTGCGAGGGTTATTGAAGTTAGAGACCCTCAAAAAAGTTACAACGCCCATCCTAGAATTCTTGATACTCACGTAACTCAAGTTCGTGAAGATGGACTGCAAGAGCTTTCACTCAGAGTTAGCATATTGGAGAAAGTCTTTACTCCAAAAGAAAACCTGATTGATATTGACTATCTTGATGGTATCTCTTGGGGTATTCAAGAAGAGAGAAGTTATAGGAACTGGTTGGGAGAACATTATGATAGGCCCGCGTTGCCAACGTCGTTTAATGATCTTTTAAAGCGTTCTGAGAGCAAGCTAAAGAAAGCTGCGAAGCAGTCCAATGATCACCTGTATGGGATTTACATTCGCCTCAACCCAAATCGTGAGCTTTTAGAAGGTGAACGCTATGACGTACAATTATTAGGTGCACTGACTAATGATGGTGATGCTAAAACAGCTCAGGATAGAATAGAGCGTTACAAAGATATCCTTAAAGGGGCAGGTATTAATGTCACCCATGCTCTCGTTAAAGAAAAAAAACAGATTAGCATGGCTACATTGGAGGGGATGACTAGATTCCATTTGGACTATTTGTCTTATCGGAACGATACCGAGGAATTTCCTGCCGAAGTAAGCCCCGGAATCTAGATACAAGCACCACGTGCAACCATTTCTCACGCAGGTTGTGGCCCACACATTGAAGGTGGGCTACATTTGTTAAAGTTACTTGATTGGTACTACTTTACTTCGTTTCAGCTTAGCAAGCTCCTCTCGAAGCTCCGCATTTTCATATTCAAGATCATCTATACGAGCTAATGCTTGAACCAGCTTATCGTTTAGATGGTGCTGTGCTGCCGCAAACAGAGCTAACTTCTCTCGCTCTGCCTCATACTTGGCCTTGTAGTTATCCTTGATGCGCTTTTGCTCTTTGAGCTTGGTGCGCACAGTCAGGATCTCTGGTTGGACTATTCCACCTTTGCCTGTCGCAATTTCACCTTTGGTCTGTTTAACTTTTTCCACGAAATCAGGATAGTAGTAACCGCTGCCATTGCCTAAATTTGCCTCTTCCTCGACAGCCCGTACACTGAGCTTGCGGTGAGTAGGAATGCGCTTAGGTTTACCCTGTTTAATACGCTCTAGGGCTGCCTCTAGTTTCAGTAGTGTATTTTCGCTCTTACTCATAAGTTGGCCGCCTTTAAGTCAGGTTCAAAAGGGGTAAAGGGCATATCAAAGTCAGCCATGACTTTTTCTGCAGCTCTTACTTGAGTGACATAGTGGCTATGTTCACTTACCGAAAATTCTTCGCCAGATTCCATGTAAGCAACTAGACTGCGGTGCTTTTTCTGCCACCACTTAGCCTGCTGCTCGTCAATGATGCTACTTCCAGAGCCACAATCAACACAGAACTGAGGAGTGACCACACCGTCCATATCGCAGTCATAACCAGATTTGCAATAACTGTGCATTGAGCCATGTAGTGTCAACTTACCATCCTTTACGGCTTTGTAGATAACATCCCATGAGCTATAAATAGTCGGTACATCTCCTCGCATTTTCATGATCGCTTTGCCATGAGTGCCTGATAGCGTTTCATCTGAGTGCCATTGTTTAAAGATTTTATTTGCGGTGGTTTCTGCATTGATTTCATCGAGTGTCTTTTGCACTTGCTCGTCAACTTTCAGATCCCGTAGGCTCGCCAGCCTCCCACCATTGGTGTACCACTCGGTCATCGCGAGGTATAAGTGCTTGAACTGTTGTTTGAGCGCTACTAATGTCCCTAGGCGGTTCTTAATGCAATAAAAGGCTAAAGTGCGCCTAAACTGATGAGTTGTCATGTGCCAAGGACTTCCAACCGTTACGTCTTTTTTTACACGGTTTAATGAGCGAGGGTTTGACTCAAGGCATTCTGCGAAATCCTTTTCAGTTACAATAAAATTGAATTGATTACAAAAACGTTGTAGTCGGTGATTCCATCCTGTAATCAATGTGGGGGGCTTGGAGCGGTATGATTTATTTACCCAAATCGAGTCTTTGTATTTTTTATCCGGGTAAGTGATTTCTTTGCGCCATTCTTCAGTTAATGTGGTCATTAACTCTATTGCAGTTTTGGAAGATGAAGCTGTGACCCATGTTTCTCGCTTATTGCCTAACTTAAAAGTGTGAGATTGGAGCATATGGAAATCACGTCCTTCAAAGGTATCCTTGTAATAACTTTTAGGCGTTAATTTATCGAGTTCGGAGTCTCGCATACCGCTAAAACCTCCACAAACGATATAGCAAGCATTAGTTATTTGACCCCAGTAGCGTTTAAAGTCCGTTCCATTGTTTAGTCTAATACTTGGTACTTTTGCGGCTAATGGAGCGATGAGGTCTTTAACTTTATGTGATTGGAACTCTTGAATTGCGGAAGTGTATTTTCGCTCGTCAATGCTACCGTCCTCATTCATGAATGAGTAGCGGTTCCCTTGCTTGATTTTTTCTTCAAGATTGCGCACTCCTTCATCATAGTTATGCTGTAGAGACTTCTCTGTATTCAAAATTAATTGTCTATATGGGTGGGCACCATTGACCAGTTCTATAGCTTTTCCATAAATGGCATCACATATACGTTCAGGTATAACAAGAGTTTGTTGTGCTTCATTGAAACTTATCCGTCTTGCTTCAGTGCTTGATTTTATTGGATTTAGGCCAAGCTCAAGCTTGTGCCATGACTCATCATTTATGGCGGTATTTATTGCCACAAAAGTAGACTCGATGGTTCCTTGGGCATAGTTACGATTTTGCAAGAAGTGTTCAAACTTAGTCCACACAACAGGCGAACCAAGATCTTTCAACGAGCTATAGTTACTCTCCATCAAGAAACTATAAACTACCTTTATATTATTTAGTCGAGTGCGAACGCTTGAGAACTTTACTGATTTTTTCTGTTTAGGACTTTTATTAAATAGCCAACCAAAACTCAGAAGCTTAAGTTCTCGTTGTAACTTAGGAGCACATTTGAATTCCTCTGTATTTAGATTGTTCTTATCTTTCTTTCGAGAGAAAGGTAAGCAATCCCAATTGTTTTGTCCAAAGGTGGCGGTAACGTTTCCGTCTTTATCCTTGCAGATGACGACGGCATCTAGCTCTTCATATCTTCTCTCATGGTAGAGCGTAACCACATCTACATCCTTGACCTTATGCTGTTGTGGAAAGTCAGGTAAATAGAGTTTAGATGTATCCATTATCTTACCTCGGCTGGTGATTTTGGAATTAAGCTTAAAACTGACTCGCTGTCATCCCAAGCGGGGTGCAGGCCATCATCATCGAGTTTGGTTTCTGCCTTTCTCAATATTTGTTTATTTATGTTTGGAAGTATTTTTTGATTGATAAACAGTATGATGTTTTCAAAGTTTTGTTTGTAATGGCTGACATCCAAATGAAGGAATAGTGATTCCTCAACACAGGACTTGAATGAGAGCAGGCACCAGATATCTGAGACTGACTGTACAATCACTTGGTCAGGACAGCCAAAGCACCCCAATAGGTCTGCACAGGCTAATCGTTCTCCCTCCTTAGCAAGTCCCTGTGTTTGGGCTTTCTTGGTGTACTTTTGGGACTTTTCACCGAATGGGGCAGCGCAGCTACCGCCATTAGAAGTACGGCTTAAATTGGGAAGGTTAATCTTGTTTTCTTCCTCGATAACCAGTACCTCAATACTGAGGTTTTTCTGAGCCTGCTTGGTGTTGACCCTGCTCTTGACCTGCTCCTCCCGAATTGACATCGTATCTTGCATCATGCCGTTATTTGCCAGCTTATTTCCCTCGCTATAGTGACGCTTGCGGGTGTTGGGCGTGTTGTTAAGCATAAGGTTATTAACCATTTCACCTTGATGATATGAGGTTAGTTGACAGCCTGTTTCACGAAAGCGGCTTATGCTGGGGCGTAAGCGTCTTCCCATTTGATCTGTGAAGGAAAAATGTTTTTCTACCCACTTTTTCAAAAAAGACTGAAGTCTTGAAGTCTGTAATTTTTGCACCTTTCGTGAGGCGATGGTTTGAAGAAGAGTCGCATCTTCATTTGTGCTAATTATTCTTGAAGCATTGAGTAGTTTGTCGAAAAAGGTCATGGCATACTTGGGTATTTCTAACTCGTGCTCACCTATCTCAACTTGAATAGTTTTAAATGCACGACGTTTAAAAGCGGGCATGGTATACCATGTTTCCCCTGTTGAAATTGATGCGTTATTAGGCTGCTTTAACCTAAATAAATCAGTGGTGTTAGCGTAAGTGTAATAAGCGAGTAGGTAGGTGGCTGCACACATCATCTTCGTTATGCCACCGCAAAGTTTATACTCTCTACCTTGCCATTCAAAGATCATGGTAGGCGTGCTTTTATGAGCTTGAATATGCGCTTCAGGATTTTTGATAAACTGTGAATATGTTTGATTGAAAAGACGTCTTAGAAATGGGAGTAGTTGTTTTAAATCGCTTTGAGTGTAGGATTCATAAGATTCTCTATCGCTATTATCCATGATAACCACGTTATTAAAGTAATAGTGTGGTAGATCAAGATATCGAGAAAATAGGGTGACCATATTAGCTCGTCTATTCTTATACGTGCTACTTTTGAGTTCGCCTAGCATTACTCTGGTTTGCAAGTGTACCATATACCCTTCTAATGAGCTTTGGGTAAATGCTGGCTCGCTTTCTTTATCGCACCACCTTAGGTATTGAGAGGCTTCAACATAAATGCCATAAAGTGAGTCGTGACTAACTCCTTCATCTATTTTTTCACTAAAACTGTCTTTTAACTGAAAAACGAACGCTTCACGATCTGCAAACTTGAATTGGTTGCTTTGTTGCAACTCTTTGCTTGATGGTAACTCATTGAATAAAAGGCGGTTAAAGTCTGCTAAAAGATTGTCCCTAACATCAAGCTTGA
This sequence comes from Vibrio sp. Vb1166, assembly GCF_033338695.1. Lineage (NCBI taxonomy): Bacteria > Pseudomonadati > Pseudomonadota > Gammaproteobacteria > Vibrionales > Vibrionaceae > Vibrio > Vibrio sp. Vb1166. The sequence goes on from NZ_JAWOTE010000023.1 coordinate 35,662, forward strand.
TACAGAGGTCACTCCTCCATCCAGATAAATAGGTTAGCTCAGTCATCCTGACCTCGTAGCACATCGTGCATAATGGAATCGAGAATGCCAAACTTTACTTTGAACGCCTCTTTGCGTTTTAGAAAGCGTAAATACTTCCAAGTCGTACTTTCATCTTTATGCCCCATCCAGTCCATCAGAAGCTCCATACAGTCGACAAGGGGCAATCCAGCCTCTAGCAAGTCACTGAGGCGATAGGTGCCATAGGTGGCACGTAAATCATGGAAGCGATGGGTAAATGATGGCTCTGCCTGTTTTATTTCTGTCCTGAACTCAATCCACCTAGCTTCAATGGATTTCCCCGTAGCAGGGTTGCCTTGCTGGCTAACAAAAAGTGGTTCATGACGGTCACAGCGCTCCAGTATTTCAATGGTCTTCTGGGTGAAGGGGGGAGCATCGCTGTCTAATTGTTCTATTTTCTCGTTGAGCCTAGTAACACGCCTCAGACGGCGTTCTGAAATTCGATACTCATTCAATGATTGGAACAAGTCCGATGAAATCTCGACAGTCCGAGTCTTTAGGAACTTGGTTTGTACGCCTGTAGAGCGGGGGCATAACAGAATTTCAAAGCGATGTTGGCTCTCAGCAAGTGGAGTTGCAGTATCTAGCGCATCTAGTGTTAGGGTTGCTACTTCTTCAACCCGCATACCTGTATCAATCGCAAGCAAGGCTTGTAAGCGCAACTCTTCAGACGTTTGTGGAAGGTGCTGCGTTAAAATACCAAGAGCATCACGGCTTAGTGGAGATAGTGGCTTGATGTTTTTACTATCGGCATCCCTCGGTACTTTTATGCGTAAATCACTGGTCTCAACAATGAAAGTTGGAGATACGTGGGCAAGCATCCCACGATTCTGAACTGAGACGAACTCCATTTTGAATGGCGCTTCCTTCTCACTCTTTACGCTTAAGTAACCACCATGCATCAACCATTTATAGTAGTTGACGATTTGGTTCATACGAACACTGGCTGTGCTATGTGCAAGTTCGCCTTGTTTTATTTTCTTGAGTAGGTAGGAGCGGAACAGGTAAGTTGGCTTTAGCCGTTTGACTGGTGGGAATTTATCCCAATTCAACCCCTTGTCCTCAAGAAATTGATAGTAGGCACGCAATGCCTGTGCGCAGGGAGATAGGTTTTCTGCTTTCTTTACGACCTTGAGATAAAACAGGTAACTGTTGGCTTCGTGATTGAAGATGCCATCTTGCGAAAAGAGTGTTGGTAACGAACCGATATTGTCATTGGAAGGTTGGCAATGGAATGTACCATCATCCAGTTTTTGTAGTTCAGTCTCTTTGAAGACATCGCTGGAGTGTACAAGGTATGTCATAAATCATCCTGAAAGTATCACTGTCCATACATACAGCATAGACAGTGATTAATTATTTTCCAGAATTATTTACGTGTGTAAGATGCTTTTCCTACACTAACCCCTCATGGTAACGAACTCTTCAGAGCCCGTTGGGTGGATAGCCACAACAGAGTCGAAGTCTGCTTTGGTTGCGCCCATCTTCATTGCTACGCCGAAGCCTTGGATCATTTCATCTACCGTGAAACCGATGCCGTGTAGGCCAACAACCGTTTCTTCTTCGCCCGCACATACAAGCTTCATCTTACATGGTTGACGGTGCTTAGTAACAGCGGTGTACATCGCAGTAAAGCCAGATGTGTAGACTTTGATGTTGTCTTTGCCGTACTTCTCTTCTGCTTCTTGCGTTGTTAGACCGATAGTGCCGATTGGTGGGTGGCTAAATACCACAGTTGGTACCAAATCGTAGTCCATCTTCGCGTTTGGTTTGTTGTTGAAAAGACGCTCAGAAAGTTGACGACCCGCTTTCACTGCTACTGGTGTTAGTTCGATACCGCCTTCCATGATGTCACCCACACAGTAGATGCCTTTCACGTTAGTTTCTTGGTATTCGTCTACCTTGATGTAGCCTTTTTCGTTCGTTGCCACGCCGGTTGACGCTAGGTTGATTGCGTCTGTCGCAGGGTGACGACCGATTGCCCAAATCAGTTGGTCAACGTTTTGGCTTTCACCGTTTTCTAGGTGCAGAGTTAGGCTGCCATCGGCTTCTTTTACCACTTCTTTTGGTACAGAGTGGGTGTGCAGTTTTGGACCTTCTGCGTCCATCACTTCAACCAACGTATCGATGATCATTGGATCGAAGCTACGCAGTGGTGACTCTTTACGTACGAACAGGTGCGTTTCTGTACCTAGCGCGTGCAGTACGCCAGCAATTTCAACTGCGATGTAGCCAGCACCCACAACCGCAACGCGTTTTGGTTGCTCTGCTAGGTCGAAGAAGCCGTTTGAATCGATGCCGTATTCAGCGCCTGGAATGTTTGGAATAGTAGGACGACCACCAACCGCGATCAGGATGTGATCCGCAGTATAATGTTCACCGTTTACTTCTACGGTTTTCTCGTCAACAAACTTAGCAAAGCCTTTAATCACGTTTACTTTGTTGTTGCCAAGAACGCGATCGTAAGATTGGTGAATACGACCAATGTACGCCTGACGGCTCTCAACCAGTTTGCTCCAGTCGAAACCTTTCACGTCGACATCAAAACCGTAATCTTCTGCGTACAGGTTCATTGCTTCTGCGATTTGTGCGCCGTGCCACATCACTTTTTTCGGTACACAACCTACGTTTACACAGGTACCGCCAAGGTCTTGAGCTTCGATTAGCGCAACTTTCGCGCCGTACATCGCCGCACGGTTTGCAGATGCGATGCCGCCACTGCCGCCACCGATACAGATATAGTCAAAATGAGTCGCCATTACTTTCTCCAAGAGCTTATAAATTTTATCTGGTACATAGATAGATTGGGATGACCTTGTCCGAACTCAATGCCACCGTTATCCCACTATCATAAATCGAATTCGACTAATTCCTAAATGGGAAAAAGCGACAATACTTATGACAAATAGCGATGAGAGGCACAAAAAGAAGAATAAGCACGATTGGAGGAAGAAGGTGAGAGCATAAAAAAGCGCAACGAGAATGTCGTTGCGCTTGAAGATATCAGTACTGAAGTGCTTACTCTGGCACAATCCAGTCCACTTTCCAGTGGCCAGTTGCTGGTGCGATCGCGTCTTGCAGGAATGGCAGAATCTCTTTCATCTGGCTTTCCAGTTTCCATGGCGGGTTAATCACAATCATGCCGGATGCCGTCATGCCGCGCTCGTTGGTATCTGGTGCAACACCTAACTCGATTTGCAGAATTTTACGAATACCGAGTGCTTCCAAACCTTCGATCATATCTTCGATGTCGTGACGGTTTACCACTGGGTACCAAATCGCGTAGATACCGGTGGCCCAACGTTTATGGCTCTGATGAATCGCTCGCACCACATCGCGGTACTCTTTCGCGAGTTCGTATGGTGGGTCAATCAGCACCAAACCACGACGTTCTTGTGGCGGTAAGCTTGCTTTGAGGCGTTGGAATCCGTCCTCTTTGAAGATGCTCACTTGGCGATCACGATGGAATTCTTGCTCTAACAATGGGTGATCGGCTGGGTGCAACTCGGTCAGCACCATGCGATCTTGTGGGCGGATTTGCGCGCGCGCTACACGTGGTGAGCCTGGGTAGTAACGCAGCTTCTCGCCGTTGTTGAGCACTTTAATGGCATCGATGTAGCTTTTGATGTCTTTGGGAATGCTTGGGTTATCCCAGATACGTGCGATGCCTTGTTTGTATTCACCCGTTTTTTCAGACCATTCGTGAGTCAGATCGTAACGGCCCACACCCGAGTGGGTATCGTGATAAACGAATGGCTTATCTTTTTGTTTCAGCGCATCAAGAATGAGGCTTTGAACGATGTGTTTGACCACGTCGGCATGGTTGCCAGCGTGGAAGCTGTGGCGGTAACTTAACAAATTAAACTCTCGAAACACTCTTTGGCTGAGTGTGGTCTGTGATTTTCACTCTATGGCGGTATTATACTCAAGTAACTTAAAGATGTAGAACTTCCAATCAAATCTGTTCCTCTGATAAGGGGACGCTATTGAAATTTCTTTAAGTCACCCACACTTACTATTGGTAATCGAATTGAACTAGGTGAGTTTCTCGCACTCAAAAGGGTGTGAAATTTCATTTAGGTATAACAAGACTCAAGGACAGAGTAGCGCTGGTTGACTATATGATGGTCATCGCGGCATAGAGAAAGGGAACGGAGCTCCCCCAATCCATGTTGCTGGCTCGTCTGTACATTGAGTTGGCCTATCTACACAAAATAGACAGGCAATCACAGAGTCAAAACACAAAAGGAATTATTCATGTCTAATCCTCTTCTGACGTTTACGGACCTACCTCCGTTTTCTCAAATTAAACCAGAACACATCAAGCCTGCCGTTGAGCAAGCGATTGCTGACTGCCGAGCAAAAATCGATGAAGTTCTACAAGACAACGCTCACCCAACTTGGGACAGTGTGATTGCGCCAATTGAAGAAGCGGATGATCGCTTAAGCCGCATCTGGTCGCCAGTGGGTCACATGAACTCGGTAGTGAACAGCGAAGAGCTACGTGAAGCTTACGAAAGTTGCCTACCAATTTTGTCAGAGTACGGCACTTGGGTTGGTCAGCACAAAGGGTTGTACGAAGCGTACAAAACCATCAAAGCGAGCGAAGAATTTGCAACGTTAACTCGTGCCCAGCAGAAAACCATCACTGATGCACTGCGTGATTTCGAGTTATCAGGCATTGGTTTGCCATCCGATGAGCAGCACCGTTACGGCGAGATCAGCAAACGTATGTCTGAGCTGAGCTCTAAATTCTCTAACAATGTGCTGGATGCCACCATGGGTTGGACCAAGCACATCACAGACGAGAAAGACCTAGCAGGTATGCCAGAATCGGCGCTGGCAGCAGCGAAAGCTGCCGCAGAAGCAAAAGAGTTAGATGGTTACCTCATTACGCTAGATATCCCATCTTACCTACCTGTCATGACGTACTGCGATAACCAAGAGTTGCGTAAAGAAGTGTACGAAGCGTACGTGACGCGCGCTTCTGATCGAGGTCCAAACGCAGGCAAATGGGATAACTCAGAAATCATTACTGAGCAGCTAAAACTGCGCCATGAAATTTCACGTATGCTAGGTTTCAATACTTACAGTGAAAAGTCGTTAGCAACAAAGATGGCTGAAACGCCGGATCAAGTGCTGGGCTTCCTGAATGACCTAGCGACACGAGCGAAACCGCAAGGTGAACGTGAAGTCGAAGAGTTACGTCAGTTTGCGAAAAGTGAGTTTGGTGTTGAAGAGCTGAACGTTTGGGATATCGCTTACTACAGCGAGAAACAAAAGCAGCACCTGTTCCAAATTTCGGATGAAGAACTGCGCCCATACTTCCCAGAGTCAAAAGTCGTGAGCGGTCTGTTTGAAGTGCTAAACCGCGTGTTTGGCATGACCGTTACTGAGCGCGAAGGCGTAGACACTTGGCATGAGTCCGTGCGCTTTTTCGATATCTTTGATGCTGAAGGCACACTCCGTGGCAGCTTCTACCTAGATCTCTACGCTCGTGAACACAAACGTGGCGGCGCGTGGATGGATGATTGTCGTGGTCGTCGCGTTACGCTATCTGGCGAGCTGCAAACGCCGGTTGCGTATCTAACGTGTAACTTCAACCGTCCAGTGGGCGACAAACCAGCACTGTTCACGCACGATGAAGTCGTGACGTTATTCCATGAATTTGGTCATGGAATCCACCACATGTTGACGCAAGTTGATACAGGTGCTGTTTCAGGTATTAATGGCGTGCCTTGGGATGCGGTTGAGCTACCAAGTCAGTTCCTAGAAAACTGGTGTTGGGAAGAGGATGCGCTGGCGTTCATTTCTGGTCACTATGAGACAGGTGAGCCGCTACCGAAAGCGATGCTAGACAAAATGCTCGCAGCGAAAAACTTCCAATCTGCGATGGGTATTTTGCGTCAGCTAGAATTCGGCTTGTTCGATTTCACGCTTCACACCGAATATGACCCTGAAGTGGGTGCGCGTGTACTGGAAACTCTGGCGAAAGTGAAAGAGAAAGTCGCGGTAGTTCCTGCGGTTGAGTGGGCGCGTTTCTCACACAGCTTTGGTCATATTTTTGCTGGTGGCTACAGTGCGGGTTACTACAGCTACCTGTGGGCTGAAGTGCTGTCGTCAGACGCGTATTCTCGCTTTGAAGAAGAAGGCATCTTCAACAAAGAGACGGGTCTAAGCTTCCTGAACAACATCCTAGAAATGGGAGGCAGTGAAGAGCCAATGGAGCTGTTTAAGCGCTTCCGTGGCCGCGAGCCACAAATCGATGCACTGTTGCGCCATTCGGGTATTGCGGCGTAAATTGAGCAAAAAACATCAAGGCCAACCGAACGGTTGGCCTTTTTTGTACATTTTTTATAAAAAATTTTACGGATTTACGTTGCGGTTGATCGGGTTCTGCAACGATATCAATGTCTCCGTGGACTGAACCTCATCAATGGCTTGCAGCTTGTCGATCAGTACAAATTGCAGCTCTTCAATCGATTTGCACATCAATTTGACGAATATGTTATACGCGCCCGTGGTGTAGTAAGCTTCAACGACTTCGTCGAGCGCGTTGAGTTTTTCTAACGCGGAGTGGTAATCACGAGCTGCATTGAGGTTAATACCAATAAAGCAGCACACATCGTAGCCAAGCTTTTTGGTATTGATGATCACCTCCGTTCCTTCGATGATGTCAGCCGACTTCATCTTCTCGATACGCACATGGATAGTGGCAGGGCTGACATCGAACTGCTTTGCCATTTCTGCGTAGGGCGTTCTGGCGTCAGCCATCAGTGTTTTTAATATTGCGCGGTCAAGGTCGTCGAGTTTCGGCAGGCTCGCATTCATACTATGATTTCCGTTAGGGATAGAGTTTTACCTCCCTTTTATACTCATAGCGGATAGGATTCACAAGGTTTGGCAGGAGTAACTGCGGGTTAACTCCGAGCTATGGAGATAATGTGCAGCGTTTTCTGGTTATTGCCGCGCTATGTTGGAGCGCGTTTGCTACGGCCTCAGATCCGAAGGTGTTGGTCGTGCACTCCTATCATCAGGGTTTTTTCTGGACGGACTCCATACAGCGAGGCATCGAGCAACAGCTGGGCGATCGAGCGCTGGACATGCGTGTGCTCTATCTAGACTCGAAACGTAACCAGAGTGAGCAGTTTTTTGCACAACTAAAATCCTTGTACCTTACGAAATTACGCAAAGAGCGATTCGATGCCATTTTAGTGAGCGATAACAATGCACTTGAACTCATGCAGCGTTTAGCCCCAATCATCAAAGACACCCCAGTTATATTTAACGGCATTAATAACTACCATCCTTCTTTACATCGTTCTCTGAATGCAACCGGAGTCATGGAAGATGTCGATTTGGAAGCGAATCTCGCTCTTATTGAGCGCTTACATCCGAACTACACACAAGTTCTCATCGTCAGTGACCACTCGGTGACCGGTGAGGTGTTGCGTTATCAAATCGACAATTTTGTCCTCAAGTTCCCGCAATATCGAGACAAAATCGTACAACTTGTCCCAGACAGCATCATCGATCTAAAACAACAAGTCGCAAAACTGAGTTCCGATAAAGTCGTCTTGTTCTGGACCTATTACCGAGATAAACAAGGTATGGTTGGCAGCGAGCGTGACTGGGTTGGTGTCAACAAAGTCTCAAACGCGCCGCTGTTTATGGTGCATGACATTGGTTTGGGTCATGGCGCAGTTGGAGGGGTTATTCAAAGTGGTTATCGGCATGGTATTGAGAGCGCAGAGATGCTTGAGTTCGTTTTGGATAACCCTGATCAGCCTCTGCCTGCGGTGAAAAAAAGTGATTCTGAAATAAAGCTCGATTACCAAGCGGTAGCGCGTTGGGGATTGGGGGCTGAACAAGAGGTTTCTGCGGTATTTTTTAATAAGCCAATGAAGCTTTCTGAACGTTTTGCCAAGGAAATTCGCCTGTTTGGTAGTCTGTTTGTGGTGATGTCGGTGGTCATTTTGCTGATGGGTTATTATTTACAGCGGATGCGTCGCAGTGAGAGCGCTGCGCGAGAAAGCCAGGCTATTCTAGAATCGATTTTCGATCAGAGCATGCAGTATATGGGCATTTTGGATGCCAACGGTGTGCTTAAATCGGGCAACGATCACCTTCAATCCTTACTTTATCACCAAGGACTGCGTTTAGACCGACCACTTTGGTTTCATCCCAACTGGAGTGAGAAAGCCCAAGCGCTGCTAGAGGAGTATTTCCATGCGCCTCACCATCAAGTGTCGACGTTTGAAGCTGAAATTTGGAGTAAAGAACACGGCGCCTTGGTATTAGAAGTTTCGCTCAAGCCTTTTTCTCAGCAAGTAGGGAATCATAAGCAATACTTGTTTGAAGCGCGCGATATTACCAGTCGTAAATTGATGGAGGACAAGCTCTACCAACGTGAGTCAACCCTACGCAACTATTATGAGCAGCAGCCCGTGATGATGGTGACGCTTGATAGTAATAACCGAATTCAAGAAGTGAATCGATTTGCTCAACTACTTCTTGGCTACAAACCGATGGACATGCTCGGACATCGCCTGAGGGAGTTCTATTTTGATGACAAAGTGCTGTTCCCTCGCCAAGTGTTATTGCAACCCAACCAGCAAGTGCATGGTGTTTGGCGACGTGAAGTCGAGTATCGTCATGCAAATGGTCATCGTGTTTGGGTGCGCGAGAATATTCGTCCGCTGAGTGAATCTGAGCAACTGCTGATTGTGGGCGAAGATATTACCGAAACCAAACTGCTCTCCGAGAAATTGGAATACCAAGCTCGCTATGACTTACTGACGGGGACTTACAACAGAAACCATTTTGAACTAGAGCTTAAGACCGCACTGTGCGAAGTGGACAGCCATCGTCGAGTCCACGCCATGTTGTACCTCGACTTAGATCAACTAAAAGTCCTCAATGATACGGTTGGGCATGATGCAGGTGATGCGGCGATTCAATTCTGCGCCAGTATGCTGGAAGGCGTTCTGCCGTACAATTCCATCTTGGCTCGAATGGGAGGCGATGAGTTTGCGGTGTTACTCAAAGACTGTGACGAATATGGCGCCATCAATATTGCCAAACTGATCATCTCGACACTAAGCGAACACCTCTTTATTTGGGAAGACACACGCCTGTTCATCAGTTGCTCAATTGGTATCCGTATCATCGATCATACCGCTGATACGCCACAAATGGTGCACGCTCAAGCAGACTCTGCTTGTCACGCCGCTAAAGAGCAAGGCCGTAACCGCTATAATCTATTCAGCTTAGATAACGAAGAGTTGCAGCGTCGTCAGATGGAAATGCAGAGCGTCAATTTGGTGCATGAGGCATTGTCGAATCAACGTTTAGAACTGTTTGCTCAACCGATAAAAAGTTTACAAAAGCACGAGACTCAAATGTATTTTGAGATTTTGGTGCGTATTCGCAATGGGTACGGTGATTATGTTTCTCCTGCGCTGTTTATCCCTGCTTCCGAGCGCTACAACATTGCCCATTGGATTGATAAGCAGGTTATTACTCAAACACTAGAGTGGTTTGAACAGCGTCCTGAGGTGGTTGAACAGCTTGGTCGCTGTTCGATAAACCTTTCAGGTCAATCTATGGGGAATCAAGAGTTTATTGACTTCTTATTGGAGCGATTGGAAAGTTCGACTCTGCCGTGTGAAAAAATCTGCTTAGAAATCACCGAGACAGCGGCGATGAGCAATCTGGATCAAGCCATTGAGCTGTTTACCAAGCTAAAGTCTTTGGGTTGCATGATTGCATTGGATGATTTCGGATCTGGATTGTCTTCATTTGGTTACTTAAAGAAACTTCCTGTCGATATCGTGAAAATTGATGGTCTTTTCGTGCAAGATATCAACGTAAATGAAATGGACCGCGTGATGGTTCGTTCAATCAATGACTTGGCGAAACAGCTCGGCAAAGTGACGGTGGCGGAGTTTGTCGAAAATGACCAGGTCATGCAGCATTTGATAGACCTCGGTGTGGACTACGGCCAAGGCTACGGTATTGGCCATCCTAAGCCGCTTTCTGAGCTAGTGGAGCAACTGACGGCTGTATAACCTCTGCGTAGCAAGCTCAACCTAGCATTAATAGGTAACTTAGGTATACACTCAGCGCCAGTTACCTCGATTTTTATTGGAGCCTCCTTTTGCAACTGCAATTGATCTGTGAAAACCCGTCTCAACAATCTCATCTTGATGAACTCGCTGCGCGTTGGCAGCTTTCTCACACTGACGATAGCGATTTTGCTTTGGTGCTAACCACCGAGCGTTTGGAGCTACGTAAAGTGGATGAGCCAAAGCTGGGTGCAATCTTTGTGGATTTGATTGGTGGTGCGGTCGGTCATCGTCGCAAGTTCGGTGGTGGTAAAGGCCAAGCAATTGCGAAAGCTGCGGGGTTGAACAAAGGGGCAACGCCAACCGTGTTAGACGGCACGGCAGGTCTTGGTCGTGATGCGTTTGTGCTCGCCTCGCTAGGTTGTAAAGTGCAGATGGTCGAGCGTCATCCAGTCGTAGCGGCTTTGTTAGATGATGGCTTGGATCGAGCGAAACAAGACCCAGAAATCGGCACCTGGGTATCTGAGCGCATGTCGCTAATCCATGCTTCTAGCCATGATGCGTTGGAACAATTGGCGCAAGATAAAGACTTTGTTCAGCCAGATGTGGTGTATCTCGACCCTATGTATCCGCACCCAGAAAACAAGAAGAAATCGGCGCTCGTAAAAAAAGAGATGCGCGTTTTCCAATCGTTGGTTGGCGCCGATTTGGACGCCGATGGTTTGCTAGATCCTGCCATGGCGTTAGCCACAAAACGCGTAGTAGTTAAACGCCCAGACTATGCTAACTGGCTGAACGAGAAAAAACCGACCATGGCGATTGAAACGAAAAAAAATCGCTTCGATGTCTACGTTAAAGCATCGATGGCATAACTTCCTGACGGCTCAACTTTTCTTGTCACAGTACGGTGTGTCGTGCTGTGACTCAGCCTCTCTTTCCTCGTCTCTATTGATAGTTTTCTCTTGCTAATACCCTTCCCTGACTGTATATCTAACTAAGAATTATTATTATTTCACTTGTTGTGATGCGGTCGATAACTGGGAAGTTGGAGTAGTAGAATGGCTAAACGTTTATGTAAAATGAGTCGCAAACAGATCGCGGCAGAACTTGGTGATATCCATCGTTTAGTTGTCGCACCAAAATTCGTTTGTCGTTCTTGCGCACGCTCTTCATCGGCCAAAGATACCCTTTGTAAGCCAGCCGCAATTCCTCCACAAAAATGCCAAGACAAGCCATTGAGTGAGCAACAAGCATGTGGCTTATTGGTTGAAGCTCTGCCAGCACAAGCGATTCCAGTGACCACTAAACAAAGCGACGAAAAAGCCGCGATTGTGAGGCGTGTTGTTGAGCGTGTGAAAGAGAAAAAACAAGCCGAAAAATCTCCGGAGCCAGTAAGAGCCGACGCACCAGTATGGTTTGATTTAGCGGATAAAAAATCGCTCAAGAAAGCGAAAAAAGCACTGAAAAAGCACTATAAGCAGCAAAAGAAGTTGCTAAAAGTGGCGAAAAAACAACAAAAGTTACTTAAGCGTCAGCGCAAACTAGAAGTGTTGCTGCCAACGCCACCTAATGCTTTGATGAACGCAATCTCACAAGCCAAAGTGCATTAATCAAATAAAAAACGCTCTCCAGTTGGAGAGCGTTTTTTATTGTCGGTATGTGTGTTGGGAGCGATGGCGTTACTTCTTAGCGTAGCTCATTTCGACGCGCTTTTTCACCCAGGTTTCGTTAATCCATAGGGATAGCATGATGATCGCACCGCCAATGGCGAGTCGCATGACATCAACATCGCGGTTCCAAATCACAATGTTTACAATCAAGCCCGCCGGAACCAATGCATTGTTCATTACTGCCAGTGCCCCTGCGTTCACCATGGTCGCGCCTTTGTTCCAAGCAAAGTAACCAAAACCAGAAGCAATCAAACCAAGGTATGTCAGAATACCCCATTGCGTTGCAGTGGTTGGTAGTTTGTCTAGGTTACCCATGAGCGCGAAAGCCACGGTTGCTACACAAAGTGCACCTAAGTAGAAGTAGCCAAACACGGTGTGTTGTGGCAAATCGACGGGCTCACTCTCCATGATATATTTGTAGCCCACCTGACCGATGGCAAAGCAGAGGTTTGCTCCTTGTACGACCAAAAAGCCCAGTAGGAAATCTTCATTAATGCCTGCAAATTTAATCCAGGCGGCACCAAATACGGCTATTGCTGCGGTAACTAAGTACCAAGGTGAAAAGCGACCTTTCAAGAAGTCATAGATTAGCGTGACGTAAATGGGTGTGAATACGGTGAACAGCAATACTTCTGGCACGGAAAGGAGCAAAAAAGATTGGTAGTAGAAGCAATACATCAAACCGAGCTGGAAGCCACCGACGGTCATCAGTTTCGCGATCAGGGATTTGCTAACGCCACGGAATTTCAAAAAGGGAATGAAAACCAGGCTCGCCAGTGCCACGCGCATGAACACCGAGAACCAAGAATCAACCTGACCGGCGAGGTAAACGCCGATCAGGCTAAATGAGAATGCCCAAAGTAGGGTAACTGCGGATAGATAAGCCATGGATGAGAATCTTTATCAACAACAAATGTGCCCGCAGTCTAACCAAGTTTTATCGTTGCGCCAATCAGTCTTTTAGCGGTACGACCAGCATATCGACTGGTGAGCAGTTAATAAGCTGTCGAGTCGAAGATAGAATCTTGCTCCAGAAATCTTGGTGATGACCACAAACCACCAAATCGATACTGTAGTCTTGAATGGTATCGCACAGCTCATTACTCAAATCGCCACTACCGACTAAAGTATGGGCAATTGGGTATTGCGCATATTCTGCGAAGTTTGCCAATTGTGTGCGCGATGCTTCCATTGCTTGATGTTGCGCTTCTGCCATATTGATATCGATAAGCCCGGTGTAGAGTTCTGCGTAGTTCACGTCGATGTGAATAAAAGAGACTTTCGCATCCAGAGGTTTAGCCAGTGATACGGCTTTCTTAATCAACACTTTACTGTCGTCTGAAAGGTCGACTGCCACAAGTATGTGTTTGTAACTCATATTGCTATCTCCTTGTAAGGTCATAGTTTTAGATTAGCACCAACCCCAAAAAAAATTTGCTGAAGTGATCTCATATCGGTGCCGTAGGTACAAAGTCTTGTCTCAGTAATCATGTTATAGTGGCGTTATACCCAAGTGACTTTGATATGCTGAAATAAGCGTAGTGTTACTGACTAGAGTTGAAGTGAAACTTCGCCGTGTCTGCCAGACCAAGCTATTCTCGCAGCGTCATTTATTTCGAGGTTACTTGGGTATATTGCATGCACAATAATAGGAGTTAACATGCTGTCTCAAACTATGGTCGAACAATTGAATGAGCAAATTAACCTAGAATTTTTCTCATCCAATCTATACTTACAAATGAGTGCTTGGTGTGAAGACAAAGGTTTTGAAGGTGCGGCTGAATTTTTACGCGCTCACGCCGTAGAAGAAATGGAGCACATGCAACGCCTATTCACTTACGTGAGTGAAACTGGCTCAATGCCAATCTTAGGCGCTATTGATGCGCCAAAGCATGACTTTGCGAGCCTAGGTGACGTTTTCCGCGAGACATTTGAACATGAGCAAATGATCACGGAAAAAATCAACAAACTGGCGCACGTTGCATTTACTAGCCAAGACTACTCAACGTTTAACTTCCTACAGTGGTACGTGTCAGAACAGCACGAAGAAGAGAAGTTGTTTAAAGGGATTTTAGATAAGATCGAACTGGTAGGTGAAGACGGTAAAGCGTTGTTCTTCATTGACAAAGATCTAGCACAAATGGCGAAAGAAGGTTCATCTTCAATCATGGATGCTCCAGCTGCGTAAACGCGTTTTGGGACGTTGTAAGTAGCGGGTAAAGACGAAGTGTTGATCGTCTTTTTCTCTTGAGCATTGTTGAAGATGTAGGGAGGAAAAGATGATCAGTGGAGACACAATCTTATTTGCGCTAATGGTGGTAACTGGAGTTAATATGGTCCGGTATCTCACCGCTCTTCGTTCTCTAATTTATATCATGCGTGAAGCGCATCCGCTGTTATATCAGCAAGTTGATGGTAATGGTTTTTTTACCACTCATGGAAATGTCACCAAGCAGGTGAGGTTGTATCACTACATTAAAAGTAAAGAATATCATCATCACCACGATGAAATTTTTACTGGTAAGTGTGAAAGAGTGCGTGAATTGTTTGTTCTATCGACCGCGTTGCTCGGCGTGACGCTACTTGCAGCCTTCATTCTCTAAGAGTCAATAATCTAGATAGTTGTTCTGTCTGAGATTTTGCGGACATACAGAGCGCTTAGAGTTTAAGCGCTTTTCCCTTTCGGTATTTGTCGGTAGAATGTCGCGCCTAGAAAGCAAGGATGTGCAATGTGCACATCCTTTTTTATTTTGATTCGATACCAATCAGTCTAAGAGCTACCGATGAGTAAGAAATTTGATGTTGTTGTAATTGGCGCAGGCGCAGCAGGTTTAATGTGTGCTGCAGAAGCAGGCAAGCGAGGCCGCCGTGTTTTGGTGCTCGATCATGCTAAAAAGCCAGGACGTAAAATCCTTATCTCGGGCGGTGGTCGTTGTAACTTCACTAACTACGACGTTTCAGCTAATCACTATTTGTGTCAAAACCCGCACTTTGTTAAGTCGGCGCTCTCCCAATACACTAACTGGGATTTCATCTCGATGGTGTGTAAACATGGCATTGAGTTCGAAGAGCGTGATCACGGCCAGTTGTTTTGTGTCGATGCATTTACGGCCAAAGATATCGTGAAGATGTTGTTAGCTGAGTGTGACATGCCGAACATCGAGCAGCGTTACCAATGCGATGTTCATTCGATTGAAAAAATTGATGAAGGCTTTCGTTTGCATGCTGGTACTGAGATTGTCGAATGTGAGTCTTTAGTTATCGCAACAGGTGGCTTGTCGATGCCAAAACTGGGAGCGACACCATTTGGTTATAAAGTCGCGGAACAATTTGGTCTTCGAGTTATCCCAACCACGGCAGGGCTTGTACCATTTACTCTGCATAAAGAAGACAAAGAAGACTTTGCTGAGTTATCTGGTATCGCGGTACCTGCGGAAATTACGGCTGAAGATGGCACCATGTTCAAAGAAGCCCTGTTGTTCACACATCGTGGGTTATCTGGTCCAGCAGTGTTACAGATTTCTTCATTCTGGCGGGCCGGACAAAAGGTGTTGATCAATCTTGTGCCAAACGATGATGTTGCTGAGTTATTAGAACGCAGTCGTGAGAAGCATCCAAATCAGTCACTCAAGAATACGCTTGCCAAAGTGCTGCCTAAGCGTCTGGTTGAAGTCTTAATTGAACGTAAAGAGCTAGTCGATAAACCGCTAAAACAGTTCAATCAAAAGGAGCTTGCGGCGATTGTGGAGCGTCTAGAGCATTGGGATATCGCCCCGAATGGCACTGAAGGCTACCGAACTGCGGAAGTGACACTCGGCGGTGTCGATACTGATCACTTATCCTCGAAAACCATGGAATGCAAAGACATTAAAGGGCTTTATTTTATTGGTGAAGTGATGGATGTGACTGGTTGGCTAGGGGGCTACAATTTTCAGTGGTGCTGGTCGAGCGGTTTTGTTGCGGGGCAGTGGGTTTAATCAAACACCAAACGCAGCCTAACTGCATAAAAGATAAGATACAAAAAGAGCACTGAGTTTTATTCAGTGCTTTTTTTGTATTCCCATAGCGAGTTACTCGTCTTGATACTTTTCGAGTTTGTTATAGAGCGTTTTCACGCTAATGCCTAACTCCTGCGCTGATTCCGTTTTATTACCTTGATTCTCTTCAAGGGTATTGAGAATGGCGGCTTTTTCTAGCTCTTCTAACGAAACGCCCGCCGGAACAAGGTCTTCGATGCTGGTGCCTGTTTCCAATGGTGGTGTGTCGAAGATAAGGTGTTCATCTCGGATGGTGTCATCAGCCAAAATAAATGCACGTTCGATCGTGTGTTTGAGCTCACGGACATTACCTGGCCAGTCGTGTGCAGCGATTTTTTGGATCGCAGAGTCAAGAATCGTTTTGGTTTTTGCCTCATTGGCGTTGCGGTGCGCGATAAAGTGCTTGGCCAGACCGACGATATCACCGCCTCGTTCTCGCAGTGGCGGTATCGTTAATGGGAAATGCGATAACCGGAAAAACAGATCTTCACGCAGGAACTGCTCCTCAATGGCGATTTTAGGATCACGGTTTGTAGCAGCAATGATGCGAGTATTAGCGATATGAACTGTATTACTGCCAACTGGGCGATACTCTCCGGTTTCTAGCACCCGCAATAGCTTCACTTGATGCTCGATAGGCATCTCGGTGATTTCATCTAAAAATAGTGTGCCGCCCTCTGCCTGCTTAAATACACCTTGGTGAGTTTTATTTGCTCCGGTAAAAGCGCCTTTCTCATGACCAAACAGTTCACTATCAACCAATTCAGGGCTAATGGCACCACAGTTAATCGCTATAAAGGGCTGTTGTTTACGCTCACTCGCTAAGTGGATGGTCTGCGCCACCAGTTCTTTGCCTGATCCACTTTCACCGACAATAAGGACGTTGGCTTCTGTTTTAGCAACGCGCCTGATCATACGATAGAGCTGATGCATCGGAGAGGAAGATCCGACCAAAAGACCAAATTGGTCAAGATCGCTGGTGGACACTTTACGCCCTTGATCTTGTTTGTGTTGATAGTACTGGCTGACTTCGCTCAGGGTGTCCGTCAGAATGGCAATATCAACGGGCTTTCTGTAGTGAAAAATAGCACCCAAGTTCATCAGTTTATCCAAGTTCTCGTTTGGAGCGCCTGAGCTAATGATGATCAAGTCCATATCGTAGATGTCTTCGATATTAGAAAGACGTTGATAATCTGCACTAGTAAAGTGGGCGACTTCAACAATCGCAACTTCCGGTTTGAGTTGTAGAAAATCTTCAATCCATTGGTCTGCGGCATCGATGTCATGCAGACGAAATTTGTTCAGTTCCTGGCAAGAAGCGATGGCATTTTTAAGTGATGGATCTTGTATTCTTAGAAACAGGCTTGGCATCGACATAGAAATGTCCTCTTTACTATGACAGAAACAATGTACGTGGATTATTCTCACTTCACAAGACAAAATATTGTCAGCATAGATTTAAGGATTTGTTCGATATTTTTATGTTGTTAGCCCCTTTTTGATATATATCGGTGAGAGCCATCAGTAGATATTTCCTTTTGTTCTGATTTTTTTATTTAAAATAATAATTTTGCTATTAATTGATTCTGGAGAAATAGCCTTTCTGTTTTATCAGGTTATTTAGGCACAAGTGACGGAGGCTTTATCACCGATTAAAAATTACATTTATTACGTGTAAATAATTCATGCTTATACTTTATTGCTCATCTCATTTTTACCTCTTTCCCTTATTAGTTGCTTAAAAACAATAAGTTATAAAGTTGGCACATGGTTTGCTCCTAGGGAAGTGCAACGTCAATAAAGGAGAATTACCATGAATAACATCGCAGCTAAAATTGTACTTACGTCAGTTCTTGCTACTTCATCTACAGCAGTCTTAGCGAGTGATAAATGGCAAAAAGAATCCATGGACGCTTGGCTAGATGGTAAAGCTGAAACCACGCTACTGCTAAACAGCAATCTCAACTCTTTTGATATCAATACCGATGTTGAGAATCAGGTCGTTACCCTTTCTGGTTCGGTAAACAATGATCTTGAAAAATCACTTGCCGAAGAGCTTGTTACTGGTCTTGATGGTGTGAAAAAAGTAAACAACGAATTGTCAGTAGTGAATGAAGGCAAGAAAGAAACTGATTCAGAAGCTTTAGCTACACTGACCGATTCTAAAATCACGACTATAGTTAAAACGCGCCTACTAATGGATACCAATGTGAGTGGTACGGATATTGATGTAACGACAGAACGCAAAACGGTAACGTTGGCAGGTAAAGTTAATTCAGATGCGGAGCATGATCTTGCAATTTCAATTGCAAATAACACCAATGACGTAAATAAGGTGATTGATAAGCTAGAAGTGGTTCAGTAATAGCGAGCTGAGTGATTTAACCCACTTTTATTAGGAGGTAACACTATGGTTCGTTGGATGTTTATTTTTCTGGCACTGGCACTAATTTCTGCACTATTAGGCTTTACCGGTATTGCAGGAGCTGCTGCCTCTATCGCGCAAGTGATATTTTACCTATTCCTATTGTCATTAATTGTATCAATAGTGATTGTTCTGCTGGGAAGAAAAAACGTAAATAGATAGGAGATTCCATGCGACTTACGTCATTTGTTTACCGTATCGCCGCAGTATTCGGTTTGGTGTTTGCGTTGGCAGCTTGTAGTGAAGAAGGGCCAATGGAACAGGCCGGCAAAAAGATAGATGAAGCCGCCGAAGAAACCCAAAATGCGATTGAAGATGAATGTGAAAACATTAAAGAAAATCTAAACGCTGAAGACCAAGACTGTTAGCCGAATCAGGTTAGGTTTTTTACGCATAGCTATGTAAGAGAGGGGCGGTCAATAACCGCCCTTCCTTTTGTCCCAATTGTTTACAATCAGATAAGGAGTCAAAGATGAAAAACATATTTGATGTACTGAAAGAGAGTCATGAAAAGCAACGCCTTTTACTCGATGCTCTGATGGAAACGTCTGGAGATTCCCCCGCTCGTGAAGAGTTTTATCACAACCTTAAAGAGGAACTCGAACAGCACGCAGCGGCAGAAGAGCGGTTTTTCTACGCGCCTTTAATAGATAGCGATAAGACCATTGATCTCACTCGCCATGGCATCGCAGAGCATCATGAAATTGATAAAGTGATTGCACAGCTTGATGCAACCGATATGAGCTCGCCAGCGTGGCTCAACCTAATGAAAACCTTGCGTCACAAAGTGTTGCACCATCTTGAGGAAGAAGAGCAGCGTTTCTTCCAGTTAGCCGGTAAGGTAATGACCGATAAGCAGAAAATGAAACTAGCGGATGGTTATGTTGAAGAGATGGTAAGCTAGGTAGAGTGTTGGACCTTTTCGTGCCATTTCGGCACGGGAAGGCACTCAATCAAGGCGTTTACTCAAGTTCATGTATCCAAGCTCAATCCCCCGCGTATTCTAACTTCCACTAAAAAGTGCACTCGCTGAAGGCAAGGAGAGCGAATGTTTATCATCAAATATTATATTCTTGGCGCTCTGATCAGTTTATTGGCCGCTATCTATACGCCTCAAATTATCGTTAGTCTGCTGTTCTTGTGGATATCGCTTTCTTTAGCGTTGGTCAGCGTAGCCTACGTATTCGACATTCCCTCTATTTTTAGAAAAAACCAAGATGGCAAGATTGTCAGGTGGATTCGCTGGGCATTCATCCCATTTCTATTGGGGGCTAGAGCGTATAACGCCTGGGAAAGACGGCGTGATACAGTGCCTCCAATCCAAAAAGTCAGTGACAATTTATACCTATCTCGCCGTTTGTTTCAGAGTGACTTAGATTTTCTCGAATCCAATGAGATTTCTTGTATTGTCGATGTCACCGCAGAATTTGCAGGCCTTGAAAGCGCGATGACCGACAAGCAGTTTCATTACCTTTCGATTCCGGTACTCGACCACAAAGCCCCAACGCTAGAGCGCCTTCGCCATGCGATTAACTGGATTGATACTCAAATCTCGTGCTCGCGGGCAGTGGTTGTGCATTGTGCGTTAGGGCGTGGTCGTTCAGTGTTTGTTGTGGCGGCGTATTTACTGAGCAAAGACCCGTCACTGACGGTTGAATCCGTGATGAAAAAAATCAATGACGTACGCAGTACCGCGAGATTGAATAAATTACAGATTAGAACGTTACGAGCGATCAGTGAAAAAGGCGTACTGGGGCTGGATCAATCCACTTGGATGGTGGTTAACCCTGTTGCAGGTGGCGGAAAATGGGAGGAAAACGAACAGCACCTGATTCGTGAACTAACCAAAAAATATCGCTTGAGTATTCATCAAACCACCACAAACCTCAGCGCCGAGCAGCTAACACAACAGGCAAAAGAAAGTGGAGCTAAGCAAATCATCGTAGCTGGTGGCGATGGCACAGTAACAGAGGTGGCGAGCCAATTGGTGGATACCGACCTAAAACTCGGTATTGTTCCGCTCGGAACTGCCAATGCGTTATGTCATGTGCTCTATGGCGTTGGCGCAAAATTCTCACCGGTCGAAAAAGCGTGTGAAGCGTTGCTTGGCGGACACTGCCAACGTATTGATACTGCGGAATGTAATCAGCGGCTTATTTTATTGGTCTTAGGCATTGGGCTAGAACAGAAAATGATCGAGCACGCTCAGCGAGAAGAGAAAAATGTTTTTGGACAACTCGCTTACCTCACCGGCTTTTTTAATGCTGTAGTGGCGGAAGAAACGCAAGCTTTAACCGTATCGTTAGACGCTCCAACTGAAGATGGAAACCACGACAAGAATACACAAACGCTTGACGTCCATAGTTTTGTCGTTGCGAATATCGCTCCATTTAGTACGTTGCTTGCCCAAGGTGGTGATGCGCCGCAGCCTGATGATGGCAAGCTGCATATCACATATTTAGATAACACCGAGTCTTTAGGCGGACGTCTTATCGCATTGTCGGATCTGACATTAACGAGCGTAGGCGCACAGGAAGAATCGACACATTTTCAATACGCGACGGCTCAGAGCGTCACTATTTCTGCGAATAAACCGATTGAGTATGTGATTGATGGTGAACTGTATTCTGATGAGCAACTGGCAATCAAGCTGCGTCCAAAGTCATTGAACGTATTTGTTCCAAGCCAGAGACGTAAATCAGCTTCGCTTTAACACAGATAATCCGCGGATTACGCGCCATTTGCTTCGTATTCTACATGGCGCTTTTTCTGTGTTGTTTGATGATTTGGTGTGCGTCGTAAAAAGGCTATTAAGGTCGCTGCGTAGATGCAGCGGCTTTTGTCTATCTGCACCTTTTACTAGGTTGATTGGGGATGAGGGTTAAACAAAGTGAAGAAAGAAGGGCGAGTATAATTACTCACCCTGAGGTAAGTGCTTTTCAATTTCATCGTTTTCAACTTGTAAAGCAGCTAACCAATAAGAAACAAGTGCGGTTAAGTTGGTGTCGTCAATGGCTCTAAGCAGGGCTTTTAAATCATCTAACAGTAATTTATTCATAAAATGCATTTCTTTGTAATTACCTAGCTCGGCAACGCCGTATTCGGTGGCATTTTCTGCAATGAATTGTTCACCATCTTGGTCGAAAAACAGCTTCGCCATCTTTTTGATCATCACTTTTTCTATTTTCACGAATCGATATGCCGCTCTTGCGAGTGTCATATGTGATTGCGGGTTAACGAGAGGCAAACACGTTTGGCGATGGTGTGTCATTTTTACGAGTAGCTCCCTTACTCGATTGTTATCCAATGTCATAGTGACCTCTTTATTTGTGATTATTGTCGTGGGACATTTCTCGTGACGGTTATGTTAATGCGCCTGTGGGCTTGTCAGAAATGGCCAAAGCAAGTTGGCCATTTCTTTGTTCTTTGCTCAATACCGAGCTTTATTGCAAAGGCGACCACCAGGTTTTAGCTAATAAGGCTGATGCTGCTGAGTTTTTCTTTGCAGCTTTTTATATCGCTACGAACTTTCAGCAGAACCGAGTTATCCGCCTGCTCTGGGTGGGAAGTAATCAAATTCTCAATCTCTTTGAGTACTTTGCTTTCGACACCTTCAAGCTGTTCTAAATACATTGACTCTTTGTCAGAGGACACTTCCTTCATCACGTCGCTGTAGACCTCACGCGCCTTGATGGTGTAGGAAACCGGAGTGTCGTCGGCAGATTCTTCATTGTTACTTGCTAGAGAGTAGGGAGTGAGCTCAATGACTGCACGCTCACGTACTCTGAGCAGTTCTACCAACACATTATTCAAAGAAGTGTTGTCGATGTTCTCGATGGCCTTGTTGTAAATTTCATTTCCGCTTTCGATAAGCTCAATGATTGAGGCGATGTTTTCATTTTTCATATGCCACTCCTTATTTACTGGTGATAGGGGTGTTTGAGCGTATGGAATACAAACACGATGTTTCGTCTTCAGTTGCAGGTTGTATGCCAATGAACTTTAAGTCTTATTAATCAGTGACTTAATATCTTGTTTTGCAATAACTTGCTAACAGTCGGTAAGGCGCTAAGAAAAAATTACAAGAATGGCGGGGAAAGCCTGGAAAGAATTACACGTACAGATACGGCTTTTTATCGAAACAAAAATAAAACCAATAAAAAACAATAACTTAAAATTCTGGCATGGATATGGCTTTGTAGGGAGTAAGTGAGGTCAAACATTGTTTCACTTGATTCACTACTCAACTCATTAATGGAGGCTAGTTATGGCTACTACAAAAGAAAGCACAGTAAAACCTCAAGAGCAGTTAGAAGAAGCATATCACTTAGCGGAGCAAGCCACGACGGAAGCTGTTGGCGCGATGAAAGACCAAGCCAAAGAGAAGCTGGATGTAGGTGCACAGCAAGTTCAGCAGGCGACTAAGTCGGCAGAAAATGTAATCAAGGAGCGCCCATTGCTGAGCATAGGCTGTGCCTTCCTTGCTGGTTGGGCGGTTTCGAAGCTGATCAAATAATAGTGGTCACCAAGGATTAAGCCACACAACAGAAAGGCGAGGCTTCACATGAATAACTCAGGGCAAGTTACCAATCAGCAATCAGGCTCGGCGGCTTCAGACAGCGGCCGAGCCCCTGATGGGGCAGAAGAACAGGATATCCAACAAACCATTAATGGTTTGAGCAGCATTCTTGCGCAATTGGACCAACTGACGAAATCGCTAAAAGCATGGTCAGGTTCAACGTTGGATTTGTTCCTCTTGGAGATGAAAGTTAACGTGTCCGCAGTGCGTCAGATTTTGCTGTGTACCGTTGTTTTTACCCTATTGTCGGTATTGTTCGTATTCAGTTTGTGCCTTGCCTCTGGGGTGGTGGCTTATCAGTTAACTGCCAACGTATATGTTGCCGTGGGTGTATTTATCACATCATTAGGCTTGGCATTATTTGCTTTAGCCTGGTGGCAGAAGCGTTTAGTTGGATTTCTTGGATTCAAAAATACGACAGAACAATTACAGGAGGGGTGGGATGCGCTCGCTACAAAAGCTCAATCGAGCCATGCGGATCAAGCGGATGGAAGGTAAAGCGTCTCTAGAGCAATGCTGTTTGTCGATGGAAATGTTCACGTTTACCACCAAGAAGTTTGTGAGAGAAAACCCTTGGACGACATTAGGCATTAGTGCTGTCGTTGCCGTTACCGCTGCAAAAGCAGGTCGATTGTCTCGACTGACTTCTTCTATTTCGTCAATGGGGCTATTGGTTAGCAGCGTGTCTGATATTACCGATTCGCTCACAAAGCCGGTCGCGGCAGCTTCTCTGGATGAGTCAGATGCGGAGCAAAATGGAAATGCAGCAACACAAGTAAGCAACGCTGCGACGACAGAGGGCGAACCACTCTAATAGCGGATTTCACCGCAAAATTTTCTTACCGATTCTGAGCTTATTATGACAGCGAAATTGAACATTCCTGCCAACACTGCGATTGGTACAACGCTTCTCGTCCTGTTACTCGTCCCAGGGCTGTATTTTGCCAAGTCAATATTGTTACCTATTGTGCTTAGCACCTTTATTTCTCTGCTGTGCAGTCCTTTCATTAATTATCTTGAAGACAAAGGCTTACCACGTGCTATTACCGTCGTGTTGACGCTGTCATTCCTCGTTGGCGCCTCAATTATTGGTCTTGCCGCCATGTCGGAGCCCGCCAAGCAATGGTGGTCTGAGCTGCCCAGTATCGTGAAAAATGTGTCGCAAGAAGTAAGCGAAGTTACTAAAGCTTCGGCTGATCACCTTAATACTCCATTGAATATCGCCAACGATATGAGTATGGATGAGGTCGGGAACAACACCGTATTTTCTTTGGTAAAAACGCTCGCGACCACTACGCCGACGATTTTGACACAAGCGATGATCGTGCTGTTTATGGTTTACTTTATGCTCAATCATGGACGAAGCTTATTTCGAAAGTCAGTGTCTTACTTACATGGGTTCGCCAAACAGCGCCAAGCGATTGAGTTGGTCAAAGCGCTACAGAAAGACCTATCTCGATACATTGGCACCATCACTTTAGTGAATGCTGGGCTGGGGTTGAGTGTCGGGGCCGTGTTTTTTGTTCTAGGCCTTGAAGATCCATTTCTATGGGGCGCATTTGCAGGCGTGATGAATTTTGCGCCGTACCTCGGCCCTGTCATATCCATGATGAGCTTTGGCTTTGTTGCTTATCTTCAGTTGGAGTCGGTCAGTTTTATGCTGACGGTGGTGTCTATCTATTTACTGCTCAATTTGATTGAAAGTCAGTTTGTTACACCAACACTATTGGGGAAAAGGTTTAACTTAAACCCGTTAGTGATTTTTGTTTGGCTTGTTTTTTGGGGCTGGCTTTGGGGCGGAATGGGACTATTGATCGGTGTGCCGTTGCTGGTTTGTATCAATATTTTGGTTGATCGTCTAGAGCTATGCCAATCAACCCAAAATCAAGCAAAACAAATCACCTCCGCGGACGTGGCACCGCGAGAGTGACTTGAGGATCAAGCTGGTTCAACGAAACAGTTTTTCAGCGCTCACTGGCTGACTAAACAAATATCCCTGACCATAAATACAGCCTTTTTCGAATAAATAATCGGCTTGTTCCCGAGTTTCTATCCCTTCCGCGACGACTTTCAACGACAGCGTTTTTCCCATGGCAATAATGGCATTCACAATCGCGTTGCTGTCGCTATTACTTGGGACATCACTGACAAATGAGCGGTCAATTTTCAGTTTGTTGATTGGCAAACCTTTCAAGTAAGACAAAGACGAATAGCCAGTTCCAAAGTCATCCAGAGAAATCTCAATACCCAGTTCTCGTAATTGATTTAACGATGAAATGGCTTGTTGAGGGTCGATCAGTAAAAAGCTCTCTGTGATCTCTAAATCTAACCGTTGGGCAGGGTATCCGGTGTTATCGAGGATAGTACTTAATCGCTGAATGAAATTTGACTGCTGAAGCTGCAACGCAGAAACATTGACGGCGATTTTGCCAAACTCGATGCCTTGGTCCAGCCAAGCATTACCTTGCAAACAAGCTTGTTGTAACACCCACTCACCAATGCTTTGAATCAGCCCTGTTTTTTCTGCAATTGGAATAAAGTCTGCTGGTGGTACAAGGCCAAACTCTGGATGCTGCCAGCGTAATAAAGCTTCCACGCCGACAATCGTATTTTGTTCCAAATTGTATTGCGGTTGGAATTCTAACCGGAGTTGTTGTTTTTCTATTGCTTGATGCAAAGCGGATTGAATGCGTACATGGGATACGGATTTATCGGTCAAATCCGGTGAGTAAAACGCGTAGCCGTTGCGTCCATTTTTCTTCGCTAAGTACATCGCGGTGTCTGCGTTTTTCAGTAAGGTTTCACTGTCTTGACCATCTCTTGGGTACAAGGCAATACCAATACTGGTTGAGACACGAAGTGAGTCGTGGTTTGCCAAGTCGAATGGTTGCTGGAATACGCTTAGAATATCGCCGACGGTTTCCAGTAAGGCAACATCACTATGGATGTCTGGCAAAATAATCACAAATTCATCGCCGCCAATACGAGCCACATGCGCATTGAGGTGAAGCACATCTTGCAGACGAATCGCTAACTTAGACAGCAATTGGTCACCACAGAAGTGGCCCATGCTATCGTTGATGTGTTTGAAATGGTCGATATCTAAGAATAGGGTGGCAAACGTCTGCTGGTTTTTGTGTCCGGTTTCGATGTGTTGTTCGAGTAAGCTGAGTAAATGGGTGCGATTAGGTAGATTGGTTAATGGATCGTAAAAAGCCATGCGCTGCAGCTTTTCTTCGTGTGCCTTACGCACAGAGATATCTTCAAACACACAAATGTAGTTAATAAGGTGGTTTTTATCGTCCATTACGGCGCTAATGGTCGCTAATTGCGGATAAATGCTGCCATCTTTCTTTCTGTTGATGAATTCGCCTTTCCATTGGCCTTTGTTTTCGAGTTGATGCCACAACTGTTGATAGAAACCTTGATCATGATGGCCTGAGCGCAGAATTCGTGGGTTTTTTCCTATCACCTCTTCAGAGCGGTAGCCTGTAATTTGGGTAAAAGCCGTGTTTACATCAATGATGTTGGCATTGCGGTCTGTAATGACCATGCCTTCTTGCGAATTGTTGAAAATTTGGGACGCTAAGGAGAGCTGCGTTTCTACCATTTTTCGGCGGGTGATGTTACGTGTCATCCCCAGAATGCCGATTAAGTTTCCCGCATGATCACGGACAGGAGACTTAATGGTTTCTAGCCAAGTGGGGTTATTGTTTTCATCAATTTGACGGCATTCTTCAACAATATTTTGCGTGCCCGTGGCTACCACCAATTTATCGGCATCAATGAATTTTTCCGCACGTTCATGGCTAAACAGAGCAAAATCGTCTTTTCCAATGATTTCACTGTTGGTTTTTTGCCACGCATTTTCTACGCTTCGGTTGGTCATCGAATAAAGACCATCCATGCCTTTTATCCATACGTGGTCTTCAAGGCAGTCGATAAACTCTTGTAGTGTTGGTGTTGGCTTTATTTCCGCGCTTTGATGTCGCGTTTGTTCTTGCTGCCAGTGCAAGTTGATATCAAAGCTGATCCGCCCCGCCATTGCGCTTAGCCATGCCGAAACAACCGTTGATTGATCATTAGGGTGAGTCAGTGTCAGTACGGCAAGCAATTCGCCATTAGGTAGCCAAATCGGTCCAATGCTCAAGGTTTGCTCTTCAAAGGGGGTATGGCTAACTGTAAAATCTGTCGGCGTAAAGTGATCGACAACTTGCGTTATCACATCGATGATAGCACGATGATTTTGGGTTGAGGTGGACACCTCAGTCGATAGCCACTGCTGAGTATCGCTCAGAGTATAAAGCTGTCCCTGAGCTTGAGTTACATCACAGCATTGTCGCAGAACGTGTTGCCAGTCTGCCATCAAAGGCGAAGGAATAGCGAAGCGAAACATAATTAATAACGAGTCCTAAATCGCCCAAAGGTAATTATATTAGAATCTAGCGTAAGCTATTGGGCTTTGTGAGTATCGTATCCAACGCGTAGCTAAATCCTAGCAGCGTAAAGTGCTTTCTATCATTAAAATGTTATCTATATCTCTTTTTTATCCAACTTATTGCATCGTTTTTTAGGGCTTTGGATAGGTGATTAAGAAGCGTTTACCGCTTTGGTTTTCTTGCCCCATGAGACTTGCTGAATGACTAAGCCACTGATGATCAATACCAGGCCAATCAAGGTTGAAGGATGAATTTCTTCGCCGATGATGGTAGCTAACAACATGAGTGAGATAAATGGAGAAGCAAAGATCAGATTACTGATACGCGCGGTGTTTTGCGTTGATTTGAGTGCGCTCAGCCACAAAACGAAAGTGATCCCCATTTCAAACAGTCCGACATACGTCACCGCTGCCCAGCCTTTAGCTGAGATCATCTGCCAGCTCGCACCTTCATAAAGACTTAAACCAATGGCGAATGGAATAGCGACCAAAAAGCCGAGCAGAACGCCAACCACAGGGTCGGCCTTATTTTTGGTATTTAAAATCCAGTAACCGGCCCACAGCAGCGTTGATAGCAGCGCAAGACCAACACCCAACGGGCTCTCAAATTCCATGCCTAAAAGATTTCCTTGTGTGGCAATCACTATCACGCCGACATAACTAAAACCGCAAGCCAGCCAGTCCTTACCACGGATCTTTTGTCCTAAGAAAACAGCGGCCATTAGCGTTAAGGTGATGGCCCAGCTGTAGTTGATCGCTTGAGCCTGAGATGCGGGCAGCAAGTCATATGCTTTGAACAGAATAACGTAATACGCCAAAGGGTTAATCAACCCAAGCAGTAGGTAATACCAAGGGTTTGAGAAAAATGTAGCGCTTAACTGGCCCAGTTTACCTTGCACACCACAGATTACTGTTAGCGCAATCGCAGAGACGATGCTGGCAATGCATAGCATTTGAATCGGCGTAAATTCTGCCAACGTGAGTTTAAATGCGGTTGCAACGGTAGACCAAAGTAATACTGCTGAGAGCCCAAATCCTAGGGCGCGACGCTCGTTCATGATGCCTCTGCGTGATGATGTGCCGCTCGGTTTGGATAATTTGAGCGGAAGAAAGAATATTATAGGAAGGCCTAGTGTATGCGAGGATTTTTCATCCAACAAACTGGACATTTATCCAGTGTCTAAATACCATTGTTATAGATACAAAACACAGGCTAACTCGCTATTATGCAATGGATTCTTGAGTACCAATCTCTCATTCTCTCTTCTCTTTGTGCTGCCACGCTTAGTGGTGTCGCTGCCGGTTGGTGGGTGAAACAGCGTTTTATCACCCAAACTCAGCTTCTCGAGCAACAACTTGTTTCAGAAAAACAGCTTCATCAACAGCAACTTGAACAGGTCAAGCAAAGCCTTGCCGATGCCCAGAAAGAGTTGGATGAATTAGATGATGAGCGCGATAAAGCCGCGTTTGAAGTGCGTCAAACGCACGGAAAGCTGATGGCAGCTATGGAAAAACTGCGTTACTTCGAGGCCGTAAAGCAAGAGCGCCAGCAATACTTTGATGAGCTTGGTCAAATGCGTGAACACAAATCACGTCTAGAAACGCAACTGCGTGAACAGCAAGCTCGCCATGAGCAAATTAACCAAGCTAATGCCGAAAAACTGCAAATTTTAGAACAAGCGGAAGCACGCTTGAAACAACAATTTGAGCACTTGGCAAATCAACTGTTTGAAGAAAAAACCGCGAAGGTCGATTTGCAAAACCGTCAGAGTTTAGAAGGCTTGTTGTCACCGCTTAGAGAACAGTTAGAAGGGTTCAAAAAGCACGTTAATGACAGCTTTAGCCAAGAAGCTAAAGAGCGCCATACCCTAGTGCATGAGCTGAAAAACCTGCAACGTTTGAACGAGCAAATGACGCGCGAAGCGGTTAATTTGACCCAAGCGTTGAAAGGGGACAACAAACAACAAGGTAACTGGGGCGAAGTGGTGCTTGCTAGGGTACTTGCCGAATCTGGCTTGCGTGAAGGGCACGAATATCAGACTCAGGTGAACTTACAAAATGAAGCAGGCAAGCGTTACCAACCTGATGTCATTGTTCATCTCCCACAAAACAAACAAGTGGTTGTGGATTCTAAAATGGCGCTGGTTGCCTATGAGCGCTACTTCAACGCCGAAACTGATGCTGAGCGCGATCAGGCTTTGAATGCGCATTTAGCCGCTCTACGTGCACATATCAAAGGGTTAAGCATGAAGGACTACCACAAACTCAAAGGTATTCAGAGTTTGGACTATGTTCTGATGTTTATCCCGGTTGAGCCGGCGTTCCAAGTCGCGATTCAAGCCGATCCAAGTTTGATCAAAGACGCGATGGAGCAAAACATCATTTTGGTGAGCCCAACAACGTTGCTGGTGGCACTGCGCACCATTGATAATCTATGGCGCAATGAACGCCAAAATGAAAACGCCAAAATGATTGCGCAGCGTGCGACAAAACTCTACGACAAATTACGATTGTTTGTAGACGACATGGAGGGGCTCGGTGGTGCGCTGGATAAGGCGAATCAAAGCTATCAAGGTGCGATGAACAAGCTTGCCACAGGGCGCGGAAATGTGATTCGCCAAGCCGAAAGCTTTAAACACTTGGGAGTTGAAATTAAACGACCGATTTCTTCCGACCTCGCGCAGTTAGCGCAGAGTGATGCATTTTCAGAAAATGACCCGTTAGTAGAAAGACATCCGGCTGAGGATAAAGTAAACTAATCGCCCGCAGTGCAGTGGGCGATTTTATTTGTCAACAAACGCCCCGTAGAGGAAAGCGCTGCCTAAGAGGAATTAGAATGACGGACACAAGTTTGCAATCCAATACAGCGTTAGAGAATGAAACCACTCACTTTGGTTTCTCTACAGTGGCAAAAGACGAAAAAGTGACTAAGGTTGCCGAAGTATTCCACTCCGTGGCAACAAAATACGACATCATGAATGACCTGATGTCAGGTGGTATTCACCGCCTTTGGAAGCGCTTCACTATCGATTGTAGTGGCGCTCGCCCTGGCCAGCGTATTCTTGACCTAGGTGGTGGTACGGGGGATTTGACGGCGAAATTCTCGCGCATTGTTGGCGATGAAGGCCATGTCATCCTTGCCGATATCAATAACTCAATGCTTAACGTTGGTCGCGATAAACTGCGTGACAACGGTATTGTGGGTAACGTGCATTACGTTCAAGCCAACGCAGAAGAACTGCCGTTCCCTGATGATTATTTTGATGTTATCACCATCAGTTTTTGTTTGCGTAATGTGACAGACAAAGACAAAGCGCTTCGTTCAATGTTCCGCGTACTGAAGCCAGGCGGCCGTCTATTGGTGTTGGAATTTTCAAAACCAGTGCTAGAGCCGTTATCGAAAGTATACGACGCATATTCATTCCACTTGTTGCCGAGAATCGGTGAGCTAGTTGCGAATGACTCAGAGAGTTACCGCTACCTAGCGGAGTCAATCCGTATGCATCCAGACCAAGAAACGCTGGAAGGCATGATGCAAGACGCAGGTTTTGAAAACACCAAATACTACAACTTAACTGGTGGTATTGTGGCTTTGCATCGCGGTTATAAATTCTAAGGGTTAACGGCATGCCATTTGAACCACTTATCACCGCTGTGATTGAAACGTCACTGAATACACTGATCAAAGACGACCCTGCATTGGGCCGTCGTTTAGCGCGTCTAAAAGGTCAAGTTATTCAAGTTCACCTGAAAGAGATCAATAAAACACTGACATTCGTTTTTAGTCAGCAAATTGATGTGCTTGGTCATTACGAAGGGCAGCCTAACTGCTATCTATCGCTCAACTTGAGTGTGTTACCAGAGCTGCGCGATCAGGCCAACATCACTCGTCTTATTAAACAAGATAAACTTGAACTCGAAGGCGATATTCAATTGGCGCAGAAATTCTCTCAGTTGATGGTGGATTGCAAACCAGATGTTGAAGAGTGGTTGTCTCGCGTGACTGGCGATGTCGCCGCACATACCTTTGTGCAAGGTTCAAAAAACATCGGCAACTTTCTTGCGTCTCAAGCAGAAAAACACCAGCGTCATCTTGCGCAAGTAGTGACTGAAGAATGGAAACTGGCTCCCGCTCCGTTAGAAGTGGCCTATTTCTGTGACCAAGTTGATGAGGTTCGCAGCCAGGCTTCTCGCATTGAAGCTCGTTTAACGGCTTTGCTGAATAAGCTGGATGCAGATAAGCCTGCATTGGAGAAACCATGACGCCAGCAGAACTAAAGCGCTTATACCACATCGCCAAAGTACAACTGGAATACGGCTTAGATGAGCTGCTTCCCGATCACCAACTGACCAAAGCGCCGCTTTTACTGCGCAAAAGCTTGTTTTGGATTAAGAACAAGCACCCAGAAAAACCACTCGGTGAACGTCTGCGTTTAGCACTGCAAGAGCTGGGGCCGGTTTGGATTAAGTTCGGTCAGATGATGTCGACGCGCCGTGACTTATTTCCTCCGCATATCGCTGATCCCCTAGCTTTACTTCAAGACCAAGTCGCGCCTTTTGATGGCGAGTTGGCAAAAAAGCAGATGGAGCAAGCATTAGGTGGTCCGTTAGAAAAATGGTTTACCGAGTTTGATATCAAACCACTGGCGTCTGCGTCGATTGCTCAAGTACATACTGCGCGCATAAAAGACACTAACCAAGAAGTGGTATTAAAGGTTATCCGCCCAGATATTCGCCCAGTCATTGATTCAGATCTAAAACTGATGCACCGAATGGCGCGTATAGTCGCCGGAGCGATGCCTGAAGCACGTCGTTTAAAACCAGTTGAAGTCGTGCGTGAGTACGAGAAAACCCTGCTTGATGAACTCGACTTGCGACGTGAGGCGGCGAATGCCATTCAGTTGCGCCGCAACTTTGAGGGCAGCGAAGAATTGTATGTTCCTGAAGTTTTTCCCGACTTCAGTAATGAAACTGTCATGGTTTCTGAGCGAATATATGGCATTCAAGTCTCTGATATTGAAGGCTTGAAAGCAAATGGCACCAATATGAA
>NZ_JAWOTE010000024.1:0-59982 GCF_033338695.1 Vibrio sp. Vb1166
GCGGAATTGGTAGACGCACCAGATTTAGGTTCTGGCGCCGCAAGGTGTGAGAGTTCAAGTCTCTCCTTCCGCACCATCTTAAATTAATCTACACTATGAGAATACGCGGAAGTGGCGGAATTGGTAGACGCACCAGATTTAGGTTCTGGCGCCGTAAGGTGTGAGAGTTCAAGTCTCTCCTTCCGCACCATTCTTTCTCTCGATAAGAGAGGTTAAGTAGTCTTTGACTATTTACGCTGTAGGGCTATCGCCAAGCGGTAAGGCAGCGGCTTTTGATGCCGCCATTCCCTGGTTCGAATCCAGGTAGCCCTGCCATATACAATGATATTGAGATTTTACCAATTATCTTGATATCTACAGAATAAGTTGCGGAAGTGGCGGAATTGGTAGACGCACCAGATTTAGGTTCTGGCGCCGCAAGGTGTGAGAGTTCAAGTCTCTCCTTCCGCACCATTATCGGAAAACCCAGCATGACTTTGCTGGGTTTTTTCTTTTTTTGGTTCTGGACTCGGGAAATCATTAGATTTGCCGAATTAAAAAAGCGAGCTCATGGCTCGCTTTTTTTCTATCTGTGATTTGAGTAGCTTACTACATACCTAACGCGTATTTCAGTACTTGAGCCTTAATTGGCCCTGAGTTTTCAGCAAGCTTCAATGCAGCATTACGTACGAACTTCAATGGCCCAAGATCGTTGCTAAAACCTTTATAGAAAAAGTCCATGCCCGTCTGCATGAGTAAGTTGTCAGGTCGACGTGCGCGTTCGTATTTCGCGAGTAAGGTATCTTCCAGCTTTTCTTGGTGTTCTGTTACCGAAAGGAGAACGTCTACATCTTTGAAGCCTAAGTTTACCCCTTGCCCTGCAAGCGGGTTGATCGTATGAGCAGAGTCACCCACTAACACGCAATTTTTGCTTGAGTAGCTTTGCGCATGACGACGAGTGAGTGGGAATGAGCCAAACTGTAAAACTTCAATATCGCCTAATTCAGCAGGGAAATGACGTAAGATTTCTTCCCTTAGTTGAGGTTTACCCATCGCACACAGTTGTTTAATACGTTTAGGCGAGTCATACCAAACCAAAGAACCTTGGCCTACTACTTGACCATCGTCGTTACTCAAAGAGCACAGAGGTAAAAATGAACGTGGGCCTGAAGGTGTAAATTGTTGCCAAGTAATATCTTGCTGAGGCAATTCTGTTTTCACGTTAATCAACATGCAGTGTTGTCGGTAATCCCACGCAGTTACACCAATTCCAGCCAATTGACGAACTTTAGAGTTTGCACCATCAGCACCAATCACCCAGTTAGCTTCAAACTGCTCCCCACTTTCTAGTGTCACAAGGTTTACATCTGCAAACTCAATGGCTTTTAATCGCTCAGGACACATCACGGTTAGATTTTCATACTGAGAGAAGACTTGCCAAAGACCTAATTGGATTAGGCGATTTTCAACGATGTAACCTAGCTGATCCAATGACAATTCATCAGAGTGAAAACGAGTACGGCACTCTGGGTGCTCCCAAGTTTCTAAGCGACGATAAGGACAAACTCGCATGCTCTTGATCTCTGACCATGCTCCGAGTGAATCAAGTAACTCCACCGACTGGTGCGAGATTGCAGATACACGAATATCCATCGCCTGAGCGGCATCAAAAACTTTAGGTTTTGTACCTTCAACCAAGACAACGCTTCTGCCCTGCTTGGCAAATCCAACAGCGACGGCTGCCCCAACCATACCGCCACCGATCACGGCGATGTCATACTTGTTCATTTTTCACTCTTCATCGTGCTGATTAATTGGCGTTTTTTATTGTACTTTCCATGGCTATTTTTACAAAATTGTTTAACAAAAAACCTTGTTCTGCATAGGGCGAAAAACTAGATTTCATCAGGCTTTGCAGAGAATTAGCTAGATCACTAGTCAGGTGCTTTTTAAAGCAGTACAATACGCCGCTTACCGCCGTGATGGCGGCTATAATTTGAGCAATAGCTCTCCGATTTAAGTACAACTGAACGAGCGAAAGTGAGATGAGTAAGAAACTGCTAATTAAAACCTGGGGCTGCCAGATGAACGAATACGATTCATCAAAAATGGCCGACCTGCTTAATGCTGCAAACGGCTACGAGCTGACGGAAGAGCCAGAGGAAGCAGACGTACTTCTACTTAACACCTGTTCGATCCGTGAAAAAGCGCAAGAGAAAGTTTTCCACCAGCTAGGCCGCTGGAAAACACTAAAAGATAAAAAACCTGGCGTAGTTATCGGTGTAGGTGGTTGTGTAGCAACGCAAGAAGGTGACCATATTCGTGAACGTGCACCATACGTTGACGTTATTTTTGGCCCACAAACTTTGCACCGCCTACCTGAGATGATCAAACAATCTCAGTCCGATGATGCACCAGTTATGGACATTTCGTTCCCAGAGATCGAAAAATTCGACCGCCTACCTGAACCTCGCGCTGAAGGTGCGACAGCATTCGTTTCTATTATGGAAGGCTGCTCTAAGTACTGTACTTACTGTGTCGTACCGTACACTCGTGGTGAAGAAGTAAGCCGTCCAATGGATGACGTACTGTTCGAAATCGCCCAACTTGCTGAACAAGGCGTACGTGAAGTAAACCTTCTGGGTCAAAACGTAAACGCGTACCGTGGTCCTATGCACGATGGTGAGATCTGTTCATTTGCAGAACTGCTTCGTTTGGTTGCGTCTATCGATGGTATCGACCGTATTCGTTTCACGACGAGCCACCCGTTAGAATTCACAGACGACATCATCGCAGTATACGAAGATACGCCAGAACTTGTGAGCTTCCTGCACTTACCTGT
The DNA here is from genome assembly GCF_033338695.1 of Vibrio sp. Vb1166. Classification (NCBI taxonomy): domain Bacteria; kingdom Pseudomonadati; phylum Pseudomonadota; class Gammaproteobacteria; order Vibrionales; family Vibrionaceae; genus Vibrio; species Vibrio sp. Vb1166. The sequence goes on from NZ_JAWOTE010000024.1 coordinate 2,822, forward strand.
GCAAAGTGGTAGTGACCGTATCCTAACGATGATGAAACGCCCTCACACCGCTATCGAATACAAATCGATCATCCGTAAACTGCGTAAAGCTCGTCCTGATATTCAAATCAGTTCAGACTTTATTGTTGGTTTCCCTGGTGAGACAGACAAAGACTTCCAAGACACCATGAAGCTAATCAAAGATGTAGACTTTGACATGAGCTTCAGCTTTATTTTCTCTCCACGTCCAGGTACGCCAGCAGCGGATTATCCTTGTGATGTGTCAGAACAAGTGAAGAAAGAGCGCCTTTACGAACTACAGCAAACTATCAATGCTCAAGCGATGCGTTACTCTCGCTTAATGCTTGGCACAGAACAACGTGTTCTAGTTGAAGGTCCTTCGAAGAAAAACCTAATGGAACTACGCGCTCGTACAGAAAACAACCGTGTAGTAAACTTTGAAGGTAGTGCAGACCTAATTGGTCAGTTCGTTGATGTGAAGATCGTAGACGTATTTGCAAACTCACTGCGTGGTGAGCTAGTACGTACTGAAAAAGACATGGATCTTCGTAGTGTAATTTCCCCAACGCAGATGATGGCGAAAACACGTCGCGAAGATGAGCTGGGTGTAGCTACTTTTACGCCGTAAGCTCGTATAAATAGCCATAGAGAGCCTGGTCGTTATCAGGCTCTCACTAAGTGGCAAAAAATGAGAGGCAACATTGAGCAATAAAATCGTAACTCTAGAAATTAACCTAGAACCTTCAGACAACCGCCGACTAGCTAGCCTGTGCGGTCCATTCGATGACAACATCAAGCATTTAGAACGTCGTCTAGGCGTTGAAATTAACCACCGTAGTGACCACTTTACGATTGTCGGTAAACCTCATACCGCATCAGCTGCGCTGGATATCCTGAAAACTCTATATGTTGATACCGCACCTGTACGAGGTGAGATCCCAGATATTGAGCCTGAGCAAATCCATCTAGCGATCAAAGAGTCTGGTGTTCTTGAGCAGAATACTGAGTCTAACATCGAGCATGGTAAAGAAGTCTTCGTCAAAACCAAGAAAGGTGTGATCAAACCACGTACGCCAAACCAAGCGCAGTACTTGGTTAACATGGTCACGCATGATATTTCTTTTGGTATTGGCCCGGCTGGTACAGGTAAAACCTACCTTGCTGTAGCAGCAGCTGTTGACGCACTAGAGCGCCAAGAGATCCGCCGTATTCTACTTACTCGTCCAGCGGTTGAAGCTGGTGAGAAATTGGGCTTCCTGCCTGGTGATTTAAGCCAGAAAGTCGACCCATACCTACGTCCGCTATACGACGCCCTATTTGAAATGCTGGGCTTTGAGCGAGTAGAGAAGCTGATTGAACGTAACGTGATTGAGGTTGCTCCTCTTGCTTACATGCGTGGTCGTACTCTAAACGACGCCTTTATCATTCTTGATGAGAGTCAGAACACCACAGTTGAACAGATGAAGATGTTCCTAACGCGTATTGGTTTTAACTCTCGCGCGGTTATCACTGGTGATGTCACGCAGATTGACTTACCTCGTGGTGCGAAATCGGGTCTTCGTCATGCTATTGAAGTACTAAGCGAAGTTGACGACATCAGCTTTAACTTCTTCTTAGCCGACGACGTTGTACGTCACCCTGTGGTTGCTCGTATCGTTAACGCGTACGAGAAGTGGGAAGCGCAAGACCAGAAAGAGCGTAAAGAGTTCGAGAAACGCCGTCGTGAAGAACGCGATGCGAAGTTACTAGAAGCAGCAAAAGCCGAACTGAATGCACAAGTTGCTTCAACTAAGGAATAACCATGGTGATTGAACTTGATCTGCAACTGGCAGTCGAAAATGAAGAAGGTTTGCCTTCGCAGCAAGATTTCCAATTGTGGCTAGATAAGACAATTCCTCTCTTCCAGCCACAAGCCGAAGTCACCATTCGTATTGTTGATGAACAAGAAAGTCATACGCTCAACCATGAGTATCGCGGCAAAGATAAACCAACTAATGTGTTGTCGTTTCCATTTGAAGCACCTCCTGGTATGGAAATAGATTTACTTGGTGATTTGATTATTTGCCGCCAAGTTGTTGAAAAAGAGGCGGTTGAACAGAGCAAGCCTCTGCTAGCACATTGGGCGCATATGGTTGTACATGGCAGCTTGCATCTGCTAGGTTATGATCATATAGAGGATGACGAAGCCGAAGAGATGGAGTCCCTCGAAACCGAAATCATGCAAGGTATGGGTTATGAAGATCCTTACATTGCTGAAAAAGAGTAGCTATTGGCCACTCGACAGGGAAAGGCGAACCACCTAAATGACTCTCGTGTTCGCCTCTCTATGTGTGCTATCACACTTCTGATAGCGTTACTTAATTGAGAAACAATGAACGAAGATAATTCTCCCTCTTCTAACGAAGATAAGAAAGAAAAGGCAGAAGGTCCGAGTAGAAAGTCCTTCTTTGAACGTCTAGGTCAACTATTTCAGGGCGAACCAAAAGATCGCCAAGAGCTTGTGGATGTTATCCGCGACTCTGAAGTCAACGACCTGATTGACCATGACACTCGCGATATGCTTGAAGGTGTTATGGAAATCTCCGAAATGCGTGTGCGTGACATTATGATCCCGCGTTCGCAAATGGTTACAGTTGAGCGTACTCACGACCTTGATACCTTGGTTGCTTTGATTACCGATGCTCAACACTCTCGCTACCCTGTGATCAGCGAAGATAAAGACCATGTGGAAGGCATACTTCTAGCGAAGGACTTACTTAAATACTTAGGCTCAGGCAGTAATCCATTTGATATCGAAGAAGTCATTCGACCAGCGGTTGTGGTACCGGAAAGTAAACGCGTTGATCGACTGCTGAAAGAATTCCGTGAAGAACGTTATCATATGGCCATTGTTGTCGATGAATTCGGTGGTGTTTCTGGTCTTGTGACCATTGAAGATATCCTTGAGGAAATCGTCGGGGATATTGAAGATGAATTCGATGAAAGTGAAGAGACGGACATTCGTAAGCTGAGCAAGCATACGTTTGCTGTCAGAGCGCTGACAACCATCGAAGAGTTTAATGAGACATTCGGAACCAACTTCAGCGATGAGGAAGTTGATACCGTTGGTGGTATGGTCATGACTGCCTTTGGTCACTTACCTTCTCGTGGTGAACTGGTTGAAATTGAAGGCTACAACTTCAAAGTCACCGCTGCCGATAACCGTCGTGTCATTCAACTCCAAGTGACGATCCCAGACGAAGAAACCCTGGTTGAAGCCACTCAAGAGTAACGCGATACCCATTGGGAATCTCAGAAATTACAATGATGAATGAACTCTTTCATCGCCTTAAGCGGCCCTTAGTGGCCGCTTTTGTTGGCGCCTCTACTACACTCGCTTTCGCTCCTTACAAGCTGTGGCCTATTGCCATTCTTAGCCCAGCAATTCTACTGATTCTTCTTGCTAACCAAACTCCGAAACGCGCACTATGGATTGGTTATGCTTGGGGGTTAGGTCAATTTGCAACTGGCGTTAGCTGGGTTTACGTCAGTATCTCCGGTTTTGGCGGTATGCCGCTCATTGCCAATTTATTTTTAATGGGCTTGCTTGTTGCCTACTTGGCTGTTTATTCAGGCTTATTTGCTTGGCTCAACAACAAGCTGTTTCCTCAATTTACGCTCACAAAAGCACTTCTCGCTGCACCTGCTTTATGGCTGATCAGTGATTGGTTACGTGGTTGGGTGATGACTGGCTTCCCTTGGTTATGGCTAGGCTATAGCCAGATAGATGCTCCACTCGCAAGCTTTGCACCAATTGGCGGCGTAGAACTGCTTACTCTATTTATCCTTATCAGCGCAGGGGCGTTAGCCTATGCATGGATTCATAAGCAGTGGCTGATGGTGATTATCCCTGCGGTGCTACTCAGTACTGGCTTTGGGATTCGCAACTACGATTGGGTAACACCCCGACCAGAAGACACGACTAAGCTCGCGCTGATTCAAGGTAACGTAGACCAAAACCTAAAGTGGCTACCAAGTCAACGCTGGCCAACCATCATGAAGTACGCTGACTTAACTCGTGAAAACTGGGATGCTGACATTATCGTTTGGCCAGAAGCAGCAATTCCCGCTTTTGAAATTGAAGTGCCTTCATTTTTGAGCAATATCGACAGCGCTGCAAAAATGAATAACAGCGCAATCATCACCGGTGTCGTCAACCAAGCTGAAGATCGACAGTTCTACAACAGTATTCTGTCCCTCGGCATCACACCATACGGTGACTACAGCTTCGATTTAAGCGAACGTTACCATAAGCATCACCTACTACCGTTTGGTGAGTTTGTACCATTTGAAGATATTTTGCGCCCATTAGCGCCATTCTTTAACCTACCGATGTCGTCGTTTAGCCGTGGGGCTTTTGTGCAGCCAAACATCGTTGCGAATGGCATGCACATGGCACCAGCGCTTTGCTATGAGATCATCTTTAATGAGCAAGTGCGTCAAAATGTGACTGACGAAACAGACTTCATTCTAACGCTTTCAAATGATGCATGGTTTGGTCACTCTATCGGTCCTCTTCAGCATATGGAGATCGCCCGTATGCGTGCCTTAGAGTTAGGTAAACCGCTCATCCGCTCGACTAACAACGGATTAACAGCGGTAACCGATCACAAAGGTAAAATCGTTGAGCAAGTACCGCAGTTTGAAACTGCAGTACTGCGCGCAGAGCTCACCCCAACCAATGGACAAACGCCATATCGAATCGTTGGTACTTGGCCATTGTATATTTGGGTTGGGTTAAGTTTAGCGCTGGCGCTCGGCTTAAGAAGAAAACAGAGCTGATAACAGCTTGAAAGTAGAAAAGACAAAAAAGAGGCGACTAAGCCTCTTTTTTATTCATAGCATTATACTGTCGTTACGCGCCATTTATGGCTTTAATGACTGACGAGTAAAGCCTTTGTGACCACATTTAATACACGGAATGATTACAGTTGGGTGGTTATACGTTGTCTTGTGACCACATTCATCACAGACTAAAGTGCCTAAGCCTATCACCTCTCCTGCTTCATATAGCCCTTGATGCTCTAAGTCATCGAACAACTCAACCCACTCAACTTTAGTTCGGTCAGTAATCTCTAACAGCCCTTGCCATATCGAGTCCGCAATCGTTAAGTAAAACGGGCCGCTTTTGCTATCCTCGTAACTCTCTGAAAACTCTTTTAAGTCTGCTTTAAGGTACGCTTTGATTAAAGCCAATTCATCTTTGGTCAAGTCATTAGCAGCATCCACCACTTTGCCCGACGTCTCAATCGCTTTGTTAACTTCTTCCGGACTGTGCTTCAAGGTTTCAATCACATCCTCGAGCATTTCCTCATAACCTGTTTTACGTTTAGGCATAACTGACCTCCATCTTTCTCCTACCTGCGTCACTTAAGGGCGCATGGGTACAGATTGGCTATTGTTGTGATCCCTAGCTTTAGGTATTCTATGACGATCTATTTAAGTCTGTTCTAACCGAACTCACAAATTCCAAGATAACGGATACCATCGATGCAAGAACAATACAACCCACAAGATATTGAACAAAAAGTTCAAAAGCACTGGGATGACAACAAAACCTTTGTTGTAAGTGAAGACCCAAATAAAGAAAAATTCTACTGTCTGTCCATGTTCCCATACCCAAGTGGTCGACTGCACATGGGTCACGTGCGCAACTACACTATCGGTGATGTAGTATCTCGTTTCCAACGCCTACAAGGCAAAAACGTGATGCAACCAATCGGTTGGGACGCATTCGGTCTACCTGCAGAAAACGCAGCAGTAAAAAACAAAACTGCGCCAGCACCTTGGACTTACGAAAACATCGAATACATGAAGAACCAACTTAAGCTTCTAGGCTTTGGTTACGATTGGAACCGTGAATTCGCAACATGTACACCGGAGTACTACCGCTGGGAACAAGAGTTCTTCACTAAACTTTACGAGAAAGGTTTAGTTTACAAAAAGACTTCTTCTGTTAACTGGTGTCCTAACGACCAAACTGTTCTTGCAAACGAGCAGGTTGAAGACGGTTGTTGCTGGCGTTGTGATACGCCTGTAGAGCAAAAAGAAATCCCTCAATGGTTCATCAAAATCACTGAATACGCTCAAGAGCTACTAGACGACCTAGATAAGCTTGAAGGTTGGCCTGAAATGGTAAAAACCATGCAGCGCAACTGGATTGGCCGCTCTGAAGGCGTTGAGCTGAAGTTTGAAGTTAAGGGTCAACAAGACCTAGAAGTTTACACAACACGTCCAGATACGCTAATGGGTGTGACTTACGTGGGCATCGCAGCCGGCCACCCTCTTGCAGCTCTTGCTGCAGAGAACAACCCAGAGCTTGCAGCGTTTATCGACGAATGTAAGAACAACAAGGTTGCAGAAGCTGAGCTAGCGACAATGGAGAAGAAAGGTATGGCTACTGGCCTTACTGCTATTCATCCATTGAACGGCCGTGAAGTTCCTGTTTACGTAGCAAACTTCGTACTGATGGACTACGGTACAGGCGCGGTAATGGCAGTACCTGCACACGACCAACGTGACTACGAGTTCGCAACGAAGTACGGTCTAGACATCGTGCCTGTTATCAAGCCTGCTGATGGCAGCGAGCTAGACATTTCTGAAGCGGCATACACAGAGAAAGGCGTACTGTTCGATTCTGGTGAATTCGACGGCCTAGAATTCCAAGCGGCGTTCGATGCAATTGCAGCGAAGCTAGAAGCAGAAGGCAAAGGCACTAAGACTGTAAACTTCCGTCTACGCGACTGGGGTGTATCTCGTCAACGTTACTGGGGCGCACCAATCCCAATGGTAACGACTGAAGACGGTGAAGTTCACCCAGTACCTGCTGACCAACTACCAGTGATTCTTCCAGAAGACGTGGTAATGGACGGCGTAACCAGCCCAATCAAAGCAGACAAAGAGTGGGCGAAGACAACCTTTAACGGCGAACCTGCTCTACGTGAGACAGATACGTTCGATACGTTCATGGAATCTTCTTGGTACTACGCGCGTTACTGTTCACCACAAGCGGACGACATCCTAGACCCAGAAAAAGCAAACTACTGGCTACCAGTAGATCAGTACATCGGTGGTATCGAGCACGCTTGTATGCACCTACTGTACTCACGCTTCTTCCACAAACTACTGCGCGATGCGGGTTACGTAACTTCTGACGAACCGTTCAAGCAACTACTGTGTCAAGGCATGGTACTGGCTGATGCGTTCTACTTCGAGAACGAGAAAGGCGGCAAAGAGTGGGTAGCTCCAACAGACGTAGCCGTTGAACGTGATGGTAAAGGCCGCATAACTTCTGCTAAAGACACTGAAGGTCGTGATGTAACGCACTCAGGCATGATCAAGATGTCTAAGTCTAAGAACAACGGTATCGACCCTCAAGAAATGGTAGACAAGTACGGCGCTGACACAGTACGTCTATTCATGATGTTCGCGTCTCCAGCGGACATGACACTTGAATGGCAAGAGTCTGGCGTAGAAGGTGCGAACCGCTTCCTAAAACGTGTTTGGAAACTAGTGAAAGAGCACACAGCGAAAGGCGCAGCAGAAGCAGTAGATACCTCAGCGCTTTCTGGTGATCAAAAAGCACTTCGCCGCGACGTTCACAAAACTATCGCGAAAGTGACGGACGATATCGCTCGTCGTCAAACATTCAACACCGCGATCGCAGCGATCATGGAGCTGATGAACAAACTAGCGAAAGCGCCTCAAGAATCTGCGCAAGATCGTGCAATCCTTGACGAAGCACTGAAAGCTATTGTTGTCATGCTTTACCCTATCACTCCGCATATCTCATACGAGCTATGGGCAGCACTAGGTGAAACAGACATTGATAACGCGGCATGGCCGACGTTTGACGAAAAAGCGCTAGTTGAAGACGAAAAAACCATCGTTGTTCAAGTTAACGGTAAGCTACGTGCGAAGCTAACAGTCCCAGCGGATATCTCTAAAGACGATATCGAACAGCTTGGTCTAAACGACGAAAACGTGGTTAAGTTCACTGATGGCCTGACTATTCGTAAAGTCATTTACGTTCCAGGTAAACTTCTGAACATCGTTGCAAACTAATCGCAGCTGTCAATTTGTCTCTGTGTAGCGAACTTATTTGTTAACCAAGAGTCATTAAACAGGGTAGTTTTCTACCCTGTTTATTTACCTCAAACCATTCACATGAGTGGTTTAAGGTAAATAACCCCTTCAATTTAGGATGAATACAATCAATGCGCTTTTTCTCTTTGATTAAACTACCAGTGGTATTGGTATTAGCGGGGCTTCTTTCTGCCTGTGGTTTTCACCTTCGCGGCGAGTATTCCGTACCGGAAGAGCTGCACACTATGTCTTTCTCCAGCTACGATGAATACAGTGAATTAACTCGCTATGTTCGCTCTCAACTCGAACTGAACAAAGTTGAACTTGTTCAACCATCATCGACGGTACCCAACCTTCATTTGACGGAAGCGACAATCGATGAGCGTACACTATCGCTTTATCAAAATAGCCGTGCAGCAGAAAAAGAGCTGACATACGTAGTAAAATACCGTGTGACGATTCCTGGCTATGGTTCTAAAAACTTTACGACAACAGTAAACCGCAACTACCTAGACAACCCGTTGACTGCACTTGCAAAATCTGTTGAGCGTGACGTAATTGAAGACGAGATGCGCTTGCAAGCTGCAAAACAAATGATGCGCCAGTTGGGCCGTATTCGTGCCGAATATGAAGCAGGACAAATCTCTGAGCCAGCGAACACAAACTCTTAATCACTATGCGAATTTATGCCGATAAATTAACGGATCATTTAACTAAACACGTTAAACAGGTTTACCTAATCTTTGGTAATGAGCCGTTACTGATTCAAGAAAGCCGCCAAGCAATCCAAAAGGCATCGTTTCAGCAAGGTTTTGAGGAAAAACACCGTTTTGCGGTGGATGCTAGCATCGACTGGAATCAAGTTTACGACTGTTTCCAAGCGATGAGCCTGTTTTCAAACCGTCAACTGATTGAGCTTGAAATTCCTGAAAGTGGCGTAACAACCGCCGTCAGCAAAGAGCTGCAAACACTGTGTGATATGCTTCATGATGACATCATGCTCGTCATTGTTGGTAGCAAACTGACCAAAGCCCAAGAAAATGCGAAATGGTTCAAAGCATTAAGCTCAAAAGGCGATTGGGTAAGCTGCTTGTCGCCAGATCTACAACGCTTACCTATGTTCATTCAGACACGTTGCCGCACGTTGGGACTAAAACCCGATCAACAATCACTGCAAATGTTGGCTCAATGGCATGAAGGTAACCTATTTGCATTGTCACAAAGCTTAGAGAAATTGGCCCTACTCTATCCGGATGGTGAGCTGACTATCATACGTTTAGAGGAAGCCCTAAGTCGCCATAATCACTTCACTACCTTTAACTGGATCGACGCCTTACTGGCAGGTAAAGCAAACCGTGCACAACGTATTCTTCGCCAACTTGAGGCGGAAGGAGTCGAGACCGTGATCTTGATTCGAAGTGTACAAAAAGAGTTGAGCCAACTTTTAAATATGCATCAAGACTTAACTCAAATGGGAATGAACCAGGTATTTGAGAAATATCGAGTTTGGCAAAACAAGCGTCCACTCTATAACGCAGCACTGACCCGCTTATCGGCGAGTCGTATTTGTGCATTGCTCTCCTTGTTGGCTCAAGCAGAGATAAAAGCCAAAACTCAATATGACGAGTCTGTATGGCCAACTATTCATCAGTTGAGCTTAGAAACCTGCTCTCCTGATATTAAGCTGGCAATTTAAAAATCAAAGCGTGATATAGTGCGCGACCTGTTTTGCAAGCAAGAATGTAAAACACTGTAGAGATAAGAGACAAACCGAGGAAAACCGAGTGCTTCGCGAAGAACTGAAAGACTTTTTAGCTGATAAAGCCGACGACATGAAAGCGGAAGACATTATCGTCCTAAATGTGGAAGATAAATCAAGCGTGACAGATTACATGATCATCTGTACTGGTACATCCAAACGCCACGTTTCATCCATCGCTGACCATGTTGCAACAGAAGTGAAAAAAGCCGGTCTTGAGCCACTAGGAATGGAAGGTGAAAACGAAGGTGAATGGGTAGTCCTAGATATGGGCGACGCCATGCTTCACGTGATGCAAGAAGAGCACCGCGAACTCTACCAGCTAGAAAAACTCTGGGGTTAATCTTTTGAAAATTCAACTAATTGCTGTTGGCACAAAAATGCCAAAATGGGTTGAGGAAGGCTTTCAAGAATATCGTCGCCGTTTCCCGCATGATATGCCGTTGGAGTTGATTGAAATCTCTGCTGGCAAGCGTGGTAAGAATGCCGATATCGCTCGCATCCTGCAAAAAGAAGGAGAAGCGATGCTCGCGGCGGTACCAAAAGGCAACCGTATCGTCACGTTAGATATCCCAGGTAAAAAATGGGACACTCCTCAACTCGCTGAGCAGTTAGAAGCTTGGAAATTAGATGGCCGTGATGTATCAATATTAATCGGCGGTCCTGAAGGACTCGCTCCTGCATGCAAAGCTGCAGCAGACCAAAGCTGGTCATTATCTGCCTTAACGCTACCCCACCCTCTAGTGCGTATCGTAATGGCAGAAAGCTTATACCGAGCGTGGAGCATCACCGCTAACCACCCTTATCATCGCGAATAATCGTTGTTTAACTTTAGAGCCAAGCGTTAATGATTCGTAAACGCCGCAGTCAAATCCGAGATTATCAAGCCGAAGCGCGTCTGTTTGCCAGCCGCGCTATTGTTGCTTTTATCGGCATTGTTGTCTTGATGGGAGCTCTGGTTGCCAACATGTACAACATTCAGGTGAACCAGTTTCAAGACTATCAAACCCGCTCGAACGATAACCGCATCAAAGTGGTGCCTATCGCGCCTAACCGAGGTCTAATTTATGACCGAAATGGCGTTTTACTGGCAGAGAACCGTCCCGTCTTTAACTTAGAACTGACCCCAGAAAAAATTAAAGACATTGATGCAACCATCCAAGAATTACAAACTATTCTGGAAATTACACCAGACCAGATTGAACGTTTCCACCACGAGCGTAAACGGACTCGTCGATTTAAATCGGTCCCACTGCTTACCCAACTGAACGAAAAACAAGTAGCGGTATTCTCCGTCAATCAGTACCGCTTTCCGGGTGTGGAAATAAGTGCGACCTTAAAGCGCTACTACCCTTTCAGCGAAGTCTTAACCCACGTGATTGGTTACGTTTCTCGAATCAATGATCGCGACATGCAGCGCCTGATCCGAGAAGAAAAAGACGCAAACTATCAAGCCACTCGCGACATTGGTAAGCTGGGTATTGAAAAATACTACGAAGACCTCTTACACGGTACAGCCGGATATCAAGAAGTCGAGGTAAACAGCCGCGGCCGAGTAATTCGTACGTTAAAGTACGTTCCACCTGTACCCGGAAAAGACATCGTTTTAAACCTTGATATCAACTTGCAGCTGTACGTACACCAATTATTGGATGGCCGCAGAGGCAGTGCTGTAGTGATCGATCCTAGAGACAACGGTGTACTGGCTATGGTTTCAAGTCCTAGCTACGATCCTAACTCGTTCGTGCACGGAATCTCAGGTAAAGACTATCGTGCCCTTTTGAACGATAAAAACCGTCCTTTGGTCAACCGCACTACACTTGGCATTTACCCTCCGGCCTCTACCATCAAACCATTTATGGCGGTAGCCGCGCTGCAAGAAGGTGTCGTCACACCTAACACCACACGAAATGACCCTGGTTATTGGCGCATACCAAACTCCAACACACGCCCGTTTCGTGACTGGTTGCGTTGGGGGCACGGGCGCGTCGATATCATTAAGTCGATCGAAGAGTCTGTTGATACCTTCTACTATCAAATCGCTTATGACATGGGTATTGACCGTATTTCGAATTGGATGATGATGTTCGGTTTTGGTGATTACACTGGCATTGATATCTACGAAGAAAGTAAGGCGAATATGCCGACTCGTGACTGGAAAATGTCTCGCCATAAAACCCCATGGTATAAAGGTGATACGATCCCTGTGGGTATCGGCCAAGGATATTGGACAGCAACACCAATGCAAATCGCCAAAGCAACCTCCGTATTAGTAAACGAGGGAGAAGTGATCGCACCTCACTTGCTCAAAGCGACGATAGAAAATGGTAACGACTTCGAAGAGCAGCAAACGACAGAATACGTGACTTACCCACCAATCAAGAATGTGCCTAAAAAGTACTGGGATATGGCGAAAGAAGGCATGCGTCGGGTAAACCATGGCACGCGCGGAACAGCTCGCCGCTCATTCTACAAAATGAATTATGAAACAGCGGGTAAATCAGGTACTGCACAGGTCTTCGGTCTGGGTGAAAACGAAGAGTACAACGCCGATGAGATCGCCGAGCACTTACGTGACCATGCGTTATTTACTGGCTTTGCACCATTTGATGATCCTAAAGTGGTCGTCACTGTAGTACTAGAAAATGCCGGTGGTGGTTCTAGTAACGGTGCCCCAGTAGTAAGGAAAATTTTTGACCGAGTCGTTCTTGGTCCAGAAGAAATTGAGCCTGAAAACAATGCGAAGAAAGAGGTAAAACAGTAATGAAGATGGATCCCTCTACAGGTAAAAATCGCGCCCTGTTTGAACGCTTCCATATCGACTTACCACTCCTACTTGGCATACTGGCCCTGATGGGGTTTGGCCTGGTGATCATGTACAGCGCCAGTGGCCAAAGTTTACTGATGATGGATCGCCAAGCCATGCGAATGGTGCTTTCACTCGTTGTGATGCTCGTCCTTGCACAGCTTTCTCCACGAACTTACGAAAGCTTGGCACCTTTGATGTTCGTTGGTGGCGTTATACTGCTTTTCGGCGTGCTGTTTTTCGGTGAAGCATCGAAAGGCGCGCAGCGTTGGCTTAACCTCGGTTTTGTGCGCTTTCAACCGTCAGAGCTATTGAAGCTCGCAGTGCCATTAATGGTGGCTCGCTATGTCGGTAGACAGCCCCTTCCACCAACGCTAAAAACACTCATTGTTGCACTGATTATGGTCTGCTTACCAACCATTCTCATTGCAAAGCAGCCTGACTTAGGTACCTCGATCCTGATCGCCGCTTCCGGTATTTTTGTTATCTTCCTCGCCGGCATTAGCTGGAAAATCATCGCTGGTGCTGCGATTGCATTAGGTGGTTTCATTCCAATTCTGTGGTTTTTCTTGATGCGAGAGTATCAAAAAGTGCGAGTTCGTACTCTATTTAACCCGGAATCTGATCCGCTAGGAGCGGGCTACCACATTATTCAGAGTAAAATTGCGATTGGCTCCGGTGGTATTTCCGGCAAAGGTTGGTTGCAAGGTACGCAGTCACAACTAGAATTTCTTCCAGAACGACACACTGACTTTATCTTTGCAGTAATTGCTGAAGAATGGGGTATGATTGGCTTCCTTTGCCTTTTAGCCATCTATCTATTTATTATTGGACGAGGTTTATATCTCGCCAGCCAAGCGCAAACCGCATTTGGACGAATGATGGCAGGCAGTATTGTACTCAGCTTCTTCGTGTATATTTTTGTAAATATTGGCATGGTAAGTGGCATCCTACCTGTAGTAGGTGTACCGTTGCCACTCATCAGTTATGGCGGCACATCAATGGTAACCTTGATGGCTGGTTTTGGTATTCTGATGTCGATTCATACGCACCGAAAAGCATTCTCTAAGGCGACCTAGACATGCAAAAACGCGCTTTATATTCCTTGGTTTTCTCTGCTCTTATTTTGGCAGGTTGTTCATCAACTAGCCAAAAAGAACAAGAAGGCCGTTACGAACTCGAATCCGATGTTGCACCGGATACACCGCTTTCAGTCGAACACATCGAGGATGCGCATCCTAAATATGAACCGTACAGCCTAGGTGGGAACAAAGATTACCACTTGCGAGGCAAAGACTACAAAATAGTTCGCAATGCGAAAGGCTTTAAAGAAAAAGGCCGCGCATCTTGGTATGGGAAAAAATTCCAAGGTCATTTGACTTCTAATGGCGAAATCTATGACATGTACTCAATGACGGCAGCGCATAAAACGCTACCGTTACCAAGTTACGTAAAAGTTACCAATACTGACAACGGCAAAACCACCATAGTACGAGTTAATGACCGAGGTCCTTTTCACGATGGCCGTATCATTGATTTAAGCTATGCCGCCGCGCACAAGTTAGATGTCATAAAAACAGGCACCGCGAACGTGGAAATTGAAGTGATCAGTATCAATCAGCCCACGGACAAAAAGTCATTAGAAGCGCACCCTAGGTACGTTATTCAAGTGGCATCATCAAAAAATGAAGAACGCGCGCGAACTTTAGGTACCGAGCTTGGTCAAAAATTGGATACAGAAACTTTCCTAGAGAGTGCGAAAGAGTCTTATCGCTTGTTGTTAGGGCCATTTACTGACTATTCCCTGACGCAAGCCACATTAGATAAAGTAAAGTTGCTCGGCTATTCGTCTGCATTTATTAAAAAACACAACACTGCCAAATGACCTCGTGTCATGAATTTCTCTTTGATCCCCCTCTTACATAACTAGGGATTCTGATAAGATGTCTGCAGTTAACCCAAAAATTTGAATTACCATGAATAAAAATAAGTTTGTGAAATCTATTCTCGTTTCTTCGGTTGCCCTTTCTGCAACTTTCGCTCAATCTGCTCTTGCATCACCTATCGTTGTTCCAGATGCCCCTCAAATCGCGGCGAAGGGCTACGTGCTGATGGATTACCATTCAGGTAAAGTACTGGCAGAGAAAGAGATGAACACAAAATTGTCTCCAGCTAGTCTGACTAAGATGATGACCAGCTATGTAATCGGCCAAGAGCTAGCGCGTGGTAATATCTCAGAAGATGATGATGTCACCATCAGTAAAAATGCGTGGGCGAAAAACTTCCCTGATTCATCAAAGATGTTCATTGAAGTAGGCACAACAGTTAAAGTACGTGACCTGAACCGAGGTATCATCGTCCAGTCAGGTAACGATGCCTGTGTTGCGATGGCAGAACATATTGCAGGTTCAGAAGATGCGTTTGTTGACCTAATGAACGCTTGGGCCAACACATTGGGTATGACTAACTCGCACTTTGCCAACGTTCATGGCTTAGATAACGCAGAGTTGTACTCAACACCATACGACATGGCTCTGCTGGGTAAAGCACTTATCCGTGACGTACCAAATGAGTACCGAGTGTACTCAGAGAAGAAATTTACTTACAACGGCATCACCCAATACAACCGTAACGGTCTACTTTGGGATAAGAGCATGAACGTTGACGGTATCAAAACGGGTCACACAAGTAATGCGGGTTACAGCCTAGTAAGTTCAGCAACTGAAGGTCAAATGCGCTTGGTTGCGGTCGTTATGGGTACTAAAGATGCCAATGCTCGTAAGTCAGAAAGTAAAAAGCTGCTAAGCTACGGCTTCCGTTTCTTCGAAACAGTGGCACCGCACAAAGCAGGTGAAACGTTCGTAGAAGAAAAAGTGTGGATGGGTAACAAAGACACCGTAGCACTGGGTCTTGACCAAGATACTTACGTAACACTACCGCGTGGTGAAGCGAAAAACCTAAAAGCAAGCTTCGTCCTTGAAAAAGAGCTAGAAGCCCCAATTAATAAAGGTGATGTAGTTGGTAAGCTATACTATCAGATCGATGGTGAAGATATTGCCGAATACCCACTAATGGCACTAGAAACCGTAGAGCAAGGTAGTCTATTTAGCCGCATGTGGGATTACATCGTATTGTTATTCAAGAGCTTCTTCTAAAAAGAACATTAGAGTAGCAAACTTATTCGCAAAGCCGCCTGAATGGGCGGCTTTTTAAGTTTGAGCTCCTCGTCTTGAGTTCCCCCTAATTTGACTGTACTATTTCGCACCGCAACGAATATCTACTGGAGTTATCGATATGCTAACCATCAACTCTGATGCAAAATTAAAAGACCTGCTTGAGTTCCCTTGTTCATTTACTTACAAGGTAATGGGTCATGCAAAGCCTGAACTTCCAGAGCTTGTTCTTGAAGTTATTCAGCGCCATGCTCCAGGTGACTACAGCCCGACCGTTAAACCAAGTGCTAAGGGCAACTACCACTCTGTGTCAATCAACATTACTGCAACCTCTATCGAGCAGGTTGAGACACTGTACAAAGAGTTAGGTGAAATTGACATCGTACGCATGGTTCTATAATTTTTTGATATATTAAATTTTTTTTGAAAGCAGCCTTGGCTGCTTTCTTTTTATTTATCAAAGAGATAACGAGGCTTTACATCACTTTCAGTTAAAAATCCGTTACGCAGCGGTAGAGCATCAGGGTTATCCGGTTTATAATCCAAAAACTTTATATATTAGCAACAGGAATTCCCATGCAACACCAACTTGTTGTAAAACGACTTGGCCGCCAAGACTATGAGCCTGTATGGAAGGCGATGCATGAGTTCACCGACCAACGCACAGAAGAAACCCGTGATGAAGTCTGGTTGGTAGAACATAACCCAGTATTTACGCAAGGACAGGCAGGTAAAGCTGAGCACTTGATTAACACTGGCGATATTCCTGTTGTACAAAGTGATCGCGGAGGCCAGGTTACGTATCATGGCCCTGGTCAGTTGGTCGCCTACTTCTTGATCAACCTACGCCGTAAAAAATTAGGTGTACGAGATCTCGTTACCACAATCGAGAACCTCGTGATCAACACGCTAAAAGCATACAATATTGACTCAGCCGCACGACCTGACGCACCAGGTGTCTACGTTGCCGGTAAGAAAATATGCTCTCTCGGTTTACGCATTCGTAAAGGATGCTCGTTTCATGGTTTAGCCTTGAACGTAAATATGGATTTAACACCGTTTCTGCGTATTAACCCTTGTGGTTATGAAGGTATGGAAATGGTTCAGGTCAGCCAATTTGGCGGCCCAGACAATGTAGAAGCCGTAGAAAAACAATTAATAGAAGAACTCGTTACTTTGCTCGATTATGAGCAAGTAGAATTCAGCACAGAAGCACCTTCTCAAGGTAATAAAGCATGAGCAAACCAATCCAGATGGAAAAAGGCGTTAAATATCGTGACGCCGATAAAATGGCATTGATTCCCGTAAAGAACATGCCTACAGAGCAGAAAGAAGTGCTACGTAAGCCTGATTGGATGAAGATCAAGCTACCAGCCGACAGCCAACGAATTCAAGACATCAAAGCGGCGATGCGTAAGAATAAACTTCACTCCGTATGTGAAGAAGCATCTTGCCCGAACCTAGCGGAATGTTTTAACCACGGTACAGCAACCTTCATGATCTTAGGTGCTATTTGTACTCGTCGTTGTCCTTTCTGTGACGTTGCTCATGGCCGCCCATTACCACCGGAAGCAGAAGAGCCTCAAAAACTGGCGAAAACCATTGCCGATATGAAGCTGAAATACGTAGTAATCACTTCTGTTGACCGTGACGATCTGCGTGACGGCGGTGCACAACACTTTGCCGATTGTAACCGCGAGATCCGTGCGTTAAACCCGCATATTAAGATTGAAACACTGGTTCCTGACTTCCGTGGTCGCATGGATGTAGCGCTTGATCTAATGAAAGACAATCCGCCAGATGTCTTCAACCACAACTTAGAAACAGCGCCACGTCTTTACCGTAAAGCTCGCCCAGGTGCGAACTATAAATGGTCACTTGAGCTTCTTAAGAAGTTCAAAGAGCAGCATCCCGATGTACCGACCAAGTCTGGTTTGATGATGGGTCTTGGTGAAACCAAAGAAGAAATCATCGAAGTACTGAAAGATCTACGCGCACACGGCGTAACGATGCTGACTCTAGGCCAGTATTTAGCGCCAAGCCGTCACCACTTGCCAGTAGAACGTTACGTTCCACCATCTGAGTTTGACGAGCTAAAAGAAGTTGCACTAGAACTTGGCTTCACGCATGCAGCGTGTGGTCCATTTGTGCGCTCTTCTTACCATGCCGATATGCAAGCTCAAGGTATCGAGATTAAATAAGCTCTCGCTTGTTTTGAAAAGCTTGTTTTGAAGAGAAAAGGTTGGCTCAGTGCCAACCTTTTTTGTATCTGTCAAATGATGATAAAAAGCCATTCTACCTCCGTCATTCTGAACAGCGAGGAACGAGCGTGATTGAGAATCAGTTTCCAACGTACTGATGATTTTTTGGGAAACGCTGAGTAAAAGAGTGTGCCTCAACAAGATTCCTGCTCTCGCCTAGGCTCGTCGGAATGACGCGGTTTGGATATATTGAAAGGGACAGTGTTGGTAGCCATCTCCTTATCACACACTCTTCGCTATATCTCATTCCAAACGCCAGACAAACAAAAAGGCCCTCAATTGAGGACCTTTAGTATATCAATGTTCAAAATAGATGAGTCGAGTTCTAGGAGAACACACGGAGTTTGCACGAGCAAGTGAGTATGTTCGACACCGGAATTGACTCATTCTATGAAGAATAGTTAGGCGTAAACCGGTAGACGCTTACAAATTTCGAGCACTTTCTGTTTAGTCGCTTCGATAACTTCTTCGTTGCCGATGTTATCTAGAACGTCACACATCCAGTTTGCTAGCTCTTTTGCATCTTCTTCAGTGAAGCCACGGCGAGTGATCGCTGGCGTACCTACACGGATACCAGACGTTACGAATGGGCTGCGTGGGTCATTTGGTACTGAGTTCTTGTTTACAGTGATGTTTGCTGCACCTAGTGCCGCGTCTGCGTCTTTACCAGTGATATCTTTGTCGATTAGGTCAACAAGGAACAAGTGGTTTTCTGTACCGTTAGATACGATTTTGTAGCCACGCTCTTGGAACTGACCAACCATTGCTTTTGCGTTTTTCACTACGCGAGCTTGATAAGCTTTGAACTCTGGCTCCATCGCTTCTTTGAACGCTACTGCTTTACCAGCGATAACGTGCATTAGAGGGCCACCTTGACCACCAGGGAACACTGCTGAGTTCAATTTCTTGTACATATCTTCGCCAGCATTTGACAAGATAAGACCACCGCGAGGACCTGCTAGTGTTTTGTGCGTCGTTGTTGTGACCACGTGAGCATGCGGTACTGGTGTTGGGTATTCACCGGCGGCGATAAGACCAGCTACGTGCGCCATATCAACAAATAAGTAAGCACCTGCTTTGTCAGCGATTTCACGCATGCGTTTCCAATCAACGATTTGCGAGTAAGCAGAGAAACCACCGATGATCATCTTAGGTTTGTGTTCAAGTGCTAGCTGTTCCATCTCGTCGTAGTTGATTTGACCAGCTTCATCGATACCGTAAGGGATAACGTTGTAGTGCTTACCCGAGAAGTTTACTGGTGAACCGTGAGTTAGGTGACCACCGTGTGCTAGGCTCATGCCTAAAACTGTATCGCCAGGGTTAAGAAGCGCCATGTAAACTGCGCTGTTTGCTTGAGAACCTGAGTGAGGCTGTACGTTAGCGTACTCACAACCAAATAGTTGGCATGCACGCTCAATTGCTAGTGCTTCAGCTTTATCTACGTACTCACAACCGCCGTAGTAACGCTTACCTGGGTAGCCTTCAGCGTATTTGTTCGTTAGCTGAGAACCTTGCGCTTCCATTACACGTGGGCTTGTGTAGTTTTCAGAAGCGATAAGTTCAATGTGTTCTTCCTGGCGAAGAGTTTCTTCCTGGATAGCTGCGAACAGTTCCGCATCGTAATCTGCGATGTTCATATCACGCTTAAGCATCTGTATCTCCTGACTCAGATTAGTACTGAAAGTTGCAAAAAAACTGTTGAATGACCCGACGCAAACGTTTTCGTCACCCTAATGGCGCGCATTCTACATAATTTGATTTAGGTCATAAAGAGAAATTTACAATTTTTCTCATGCAGTTTTTTCATGATGACAAGCAATGTTTATCATGCCAGCATTGCAATCGCATAACGACAATCTATTGCCTGTCAAATTTGTGCTTTACACCCTGTAAAACAGCAATTACATAGGTTTACCGTAAATTTTACCCTCTAGCTACCGAAAAGATCATCTTTTTACTACTATGCACGCCTTATTTATCACTAATGACTGCAATATTGATGGAAAAACACTCATTAAAAGAAGACTGGATAGCGATTCTCACGGGTACCTTTTTAGTAGCTCAAGGCGTTTTCTTTCTCCAATCCGCGAGCCTTCTAACGGGAGGCACGACTGGATTGGCTCTGCTTATTAGCCAATTTACACCTTTTACCTTTGGTGTGCTGTACTTTTTAGCAAACAGTCCTTTTTACTTACTAGCATGGAAACGCTTCGGCCGTCATTTCGCCATTAATAGTGCCATTTCTGGCGCGTTGGTTTCTATCTTTGCCGATCATCTTTATTTGCTAATCTCGCTCGAATCGGTAAATGAAGTTTATTGCGCCATCGCAGGCGGGCTTTTAATGGGGCTCGGTATGCTGATCCTATTCCGACATCGCTCCAGCTTGGGTGGCTTTAACGTGCTGTGTTTGTTTATCCAAGACAAATTTGGCATTTCAGTTGGCAAAAGCCAAATGGCAATCGATGCATGTATCCTATTTGCTTCATTCTTCTTTGTCACACCAGAAGTGATTGGCCTTTCAATTTTGGGGGCGTTTGCACTCAATCTCGTGTTAGCGATGAACCACAAACCGCACCGCTATTCCGTGACCTACGGTTCATAAATTTTTGATAATGATTGAAGCGCGATTTATAAGATTTCGCGCTCCAATCGCTATATAATACTTCGCGATTTCCAAATAGATCGGTACGGTATGCGCGACTTTCTGCAACAAGCTAAACAGACTCACAGTTATATTGCGATTGGAGAGCTGATCTATAACCCGAAGACACAGACCCTTCATCAAGATGTTATCGCGATTGATCTTGAACCTCGCACCATTGAATTATTAGAACTGCTGTTAACAAGCGTTGGCCACCCACTCTCTGCTGACACCATTATTGAAACCATTTGGCAGAGCAAGTTCATCTCTAAGAATGTGCTCACGAACCGCATTAGCACCTTACGTGCCCTGCTACAGCAGTACTTACCCGAATACGATGCCGCTAAGCTTTTAGTCACTTACCCCCGCAAAGGCTACTTTCTTAACCCTGCCAATATTCGTTTGGTGCCACCAGCGAAAAGCCATCGACGCGTTATCCCAACTCAGGTTGCGAGGAATAAGAACTTCAAGCTGATTTTTGCTTATAGCTTGTGTGCCATACTTGCAGTTTGTAGCGTGACGCTCGCAAGCTTGTTATGGCAACGCCAAGAAATCTCAACACAACAAACACGTCATCAACTACTGATTCCCAAAGTCGAGCTACTACTCAACCGTGTCGATTCAATCGGCTCTCAGGCGCGAAAATACCGCATACTGGTCAAAGCCATCTTGCTGCAACAACAGGTCGAATATCCATACACCGACATCGCCAACCAAGATGCTCCCAGTTACTTTCTTGATCCTATCGGTCATGCGCCATATTTCCCTGGCGCACGAAACATGCAGACCAGCGACTACGAGCTCAATATCGAGTTAAAAGACGGCACAAAACAGGGCATCTTGAAAGCGCAGATGAACCTTATTTATCCTGCGACGGGCAAGCTAGCGTTTCGCAATGAGTACACACTGCGTTTATCTGACTTACAATCGGATATTTTCCAAATGCACTCGGATGTCGCGCAATACTTCAATCTGCCTGCACCTTCGGCAAGTACGTGGCAGCTTTCGGATATTCACAAAAAAATGTTATTCGAGAATGCCTTTTCTAGCCAACCTCTCCGACAATCTGATGAGTTTGCGGCTATAACAACGGCAAGACATCTCGCCTTATACGAGCACGAACATCAAAAGCTGGAAGCGTATTTAACTCAAGTACAATCGTCGTTTGATGTTTTGCCAGATGAGCTGAGCCTCTGGTTAGGTCTATTGCATTTCAAATTAGGTAACTTAGACAGGGCAAAAGCTCTGTTAACGACACCAGATGGCGACTCACGTATCCAAAACGCACTGATTTATACCTTTGTGTCTCACATTGCTTATAAGCAGAACAAACTTGAACAGTTCCGTCTCAACTACATGGAATCACTGGTGGCGCTGCTGCGCGTTTTACCTTCCGAAACCTTGTTTGAGCGTCTTTCTCAATCTGAATCAAAAGAGACTTGCCTCCAACCGTGGAAAACGTTGCATGTTAGTGTGACCGATCAAGAAATCATAAGCCGATGGAAAGCGCTCATTAACGAGTATTGCACTAACGTAGCCAACGAAATAACCCCAAACAAAACAAAGACCTAAATATAAAATTAAGCTTTCATTAACCCCTGTTAGCTTTTGTTTTTTGCCCTTTTTCTCTCACTGAACTTAGCATGCTCGCATTCAAGCAACGGCCCAACATGAAACGGCCTTATCAATCAGGAATGTAAACCATGCTAAACAAAATGACGCTTATCGCAGCAGCAACTCTGGCTCTTTACGGCTGTGGCGGAGGTTCGTCTTCTGGCAGTGCGAATCCAAACAAAATGCCTCAAGAAAGTTTCGACGTCTCGATTCACAACTCAATCTTCGCTCCTGTACCAAACACACAATTGAGCTATTCGTTTAGCTTGGATGGCCAACCAGAGGGCGACATGAAACTGAGCTTCCAAGCGATGGATAGCGAGCAAATATTGGCAGCATTGGCACAAATCCCAAACAGCGAGGCAATGGTCCAGTTGGTTAATGACTTGGTGAACTACGGCGCCGAACAGTTCTACTATTCAGACGAGCAGTACAACGACGACGAAGAGAGCAATACGCTTTACTTTGCAGGATCAGATGGTGCACTCCATGAAATCACTGACGCTTATTTCATTGGTCATCAGTTTATTGCCATGCTTATGCACAGCGGTCCGATTTTCCGCCTAAACGGTGACGACGTAAAAGAGAAAAGCCCGAATATTGACATCGGTGAAGAAACTATGTCTCTGCAAACCACTCTTACAGGCTACGCAGTTCACAACCTTCTAGACCGTTTTGAAGATCATGAGTGGGTACAAAACCTTCCTATGACAGCATCTTGCCAAGTGGTTTGGCAACAGCAAATCCGAGAGACTGGTATGCGTAAAGCGTTCTCGATCTCAGGCAAGAAAATTGAAGCGGCATACCTGATGGAAGAGAACATCTACAACCTAAACTGTGATGATATGGACTCAATGGAGTTCGCCACTTCGGCAGAACGTTGGTTTAATCCGAGCTTAGGTCTGATTGAGCAAATCGAACTACTAAAAGTACAACAAGTACAAATCAACGAAGAGAAAGTGCAGCTAACAGCGATTGAAACAAAATAAGCTCGCATCTTTTAGAGATACGGCATCTCAATAAAAGAAGGCTTTGGGGAGCACACCAAAGCCTTCATCTCGAACATCAATCCTAGGGGTGATGACACCCGAGTTTATTCTTCTATCAATAAAATACGAGTTTCGTAAGGTCGTAACACTTGATGGTTTGACGCGACTGCGCTCGCTGAGTTTTGATAGTTGGATAGCAAGTTTTTCGCTTTACTCAGTTCAAAACGTTCTGGCAGAACGCATTCCACCTCTTCAGCGTAGTAGTTATTGATACACAGCAGCGTTTGTTTGTCGTTCTGGCGAGCGTAAGCAAAAATGCGTTGATGCTCTGGCAGTAAATCTTCATAACGGCCATCGGTGATCACCGGAACCTGTTTACGTAGCTCAATCAAACGTTTGTAGAAGTAGAACACCGAGTTCAAATCAGCAACCGCTGCTTCTGCGTTGATTTCAGAGTAATTCTGCGCCACTTCAAGCCACGGTGTGCCTTCGGTAAAACCAGCGTGCTTTTGGCAGTTCCATTGCATTGGTGTACGTGAGTTATCACGCGACTTCTGCGCCAAAATCGCCATCATCTCCTCGTGTGATACACCATCACGGTTGACCATAATGTCATACATGTTGGTGCTTTCTACGTCACGGTACTGGCTGATCTCGGTGTAACCTGGGTTGGTCATGCCGATCTCTTCCCCCTGGTAAACATAAGGTGTGCCTTGCATCATGTGCACTGATGCCGCAAGCATCTTGGCAGATTCAACACGGTATTGCTCGTCGTTACCTAATCGGCTCACAACGCGTGGCTGGTCGTGGTTACACCAGAACAGCGCCCCCCACCCTTTGCCATTTAAGCCCGTTTGCCAATGATTGAAGATCTGTTTTAACTGAATGAAATCAAACGGCGCTTTGGTCCATTTTTCACCATTTGGATAATCGACTTTCAGATGATGGAAGTTGAACACCATGGATAGCTCTTTGCCGTCTAGCGAAGAATATTGCTGGCAGTGCTCTAGTGTGGTGGAAGACATTTCACCCACCGTCACGCTGCCGTATTTTTGAAACACAGATTCGCTAATCTCTTGAAGGTATTCGTGCACACGTGGACCATCCGTGTAGAAACGACGACCATCACCAATATCGTCACTTGGAAAATCTTGCTGCTTGGAAATCAGGTTGATAACGTCGAGACGGAAACCATCCACTCCTTTTTCTGCCCAGAAGCTGATGACTTCTTTCACTTCTTCACGCACTACTGGGTTTTCCCAGTTTAAGTCCGCTTGCTCTTTAGCAAAAAGGTGCAAATAGTACTGGCCTGTTTTTTCATCCAGCGCCCAAGCGTTACCACCAAACTTAGATTGCCAGTTGTTTGGTTCTACACCATCTACCGGATCTTTCCAAATGTAGTAATCACGGTATGGGCTGTTTTTATCACCCAGTGCGGATTGGAACCACTTGTGTTCTGTCGACGTGTGGTTCACTACAATGTCCATGATAATACGAATGCCCAACTGATGCGCTTCTGCTAGCAAAGTATCGAAATCTTCCATAGTGCCGAACTCAGGGTTGATCGAGTAGTAATCGGATATGTCATAACCGTTGTCGATCATTGGTGATTGGTAAACCGGCGTCAGCCAAATCGCATCCACACCAAGATGCTTAAGATAATCCAGCTTAGAAATGATCCCTTTGATGTCGCCCGTGCCTTTACTGCCACTGTCACAAAAGCTTTTTGGGTAAATTTGATAGATGGTTGCGGTTTTCCACCAGCTCTCATCATGCTTGGTCATAGCCATTTCTAACACTCACTTACCAGTAATCGGAAACTTAAAATTTGAAAAGA
The DNA here is from genome assembly GCF_033338695.1 of Vibrio sp. Vb1166. Taxonomy (NCBI): domain Bacteria; kingdom Pseudomonadati; phylum Pseudomonadota; class Gammaproteobacteria; order Vibrionales; family Vibrionaceae; genus Vibrio; species Vibrio sp. Vb1166. The sequence continues at coordinate 28,026 of NZ_JAWOTE010000024.1, forward strand.
AAAATAGGCGGAGGCAGCCAAGTCACTGCCTCAAATAGAATTACGCGTTTGCAGGCTCAAGCTCACCTTTGGCTTGTGCACGCTTATAAAGAATTAACGTTAATGCGGCAGGTACCAGCATTGCGACTAACATAGCCAAAGCAAAAATGCCCCAGAACTGCGGTTGGATAGATAAGATGCCAGGCAAACCGCCCACTCCGATACCGTTCGCCATTACGCCCGCACTACCACAAATAGCAGCAGCACACGCACTACCGATCATTGCGCTCAGCATTGGGAACTTGTATTTCAAGTTGATGCCGTACATCGCCGGCTCAGTCACACCAAGGTAAGCAGAGATAGCTGCAGGCACTGAGATATCACGCTCGCCGTGTTTTTTACTGATGATAATGATGCCGACGACCGCAGACGCTTGAGCAATATTTGAAAGCGCAATCAGAGGCCAAATTGGCGTGCCGCCTAGCTCTTGCATCAGTTGAAGGTCTACCGCGTTGGTTGTGTGGTGAATACCAGTAATGACCAATGGCGCGTATAGGAAGCCGAAGATGGTTGAGCCAATCATTGCGAAGTCACCCGTCATGGCTGCTTTTGCTGCGAAAGCAACGCCGTCACCCAACATACGACCGAATGGACCAATGATAGAGTGCGCAAGAATCACAGACACAATGATTGAGACAAACGGCACGACCACTAGGTAAAGGTAAGACGGAATGATGCGTTTTAAGTTGGTTTCAATAAACGCCAGAGCCATACCAGCAAGCATTGCTGGAATCACTTGCGCCTGATAGCCCACTTTCTCGATGGCGAATAAGCCAAAGTCCCAAACTTCAGGTACTTGCTTACCAATTAGGTAAGCGTTCATTAACTGCGGCGAAACCAGCGTGACACCCAATGTGATACCCAAAATCGGAGTACCGCCGAGTTTTTTCACTGTCGACCAACACACGCCAACTGGTAGGAAGAAGAAGATTGCTTCACCAATTAGCCATAGGAAAGAGTGTACCGTTGCCCAAAACTGGCTGATTTCCGTTAGCGTTTGACCATCAAACATCTTGATGTCGCCAATCACGTTACGGAAGCCAAGGATCAGACCACCGGTAATGATCGCAGGTAGCAGTGGTACAAAGATTTCTGCAAGGTGGGAAATACCACGCTCAACGATATTCATGTTTTGACGAGCAGCGTTCTTCGCTTCGTCTTTGCTGGCTTCACTTTTACCCGTCAGTCCGATCAGTACCTTGTAAACTTCATCCACTTCAGTACCGATAACCACTTGGAACTGGCCTGCGTTGGTAAAACAGCCCTTCACCATCGGTAATGTTTCTAACTGTTTCGTATCTGCTTTGTCCGTATCATTTAGAACAAAACGCAAGCGAGTTAAACAGTGACTTACACTGGCAATATTGTCCGGCCCCCCGACCAGCTCAATAAGACGCTCCACGTCTTTACGCGCAATCTTACTCATAACTTTGTCCACCCTGTATTGGATACATTCGATTCATCATTTTGTTTTTATAAATGGGAACATTCCCATTTCTTAATTTTAATATTGCCATTCGAAGACAAAAAACAAAATGGGAACAGTCCCATTAATTGAGAATGATCACAGTATAATTTTAGAGCAGATCGTTTTAGTGTGGATTAACAAACGATAGGCTGTTGAGTAAAGTGAACCACTTCCTCATCGCCATTTAATTGATTGATCAGCATGTTAGCGGACTTCTCACCTGCAAGGGTATAACCTGGATCGACACTAAATACTTTAGGGAAAAGGAAAGAGAGCAATTCATTACCACCAACACCTGTCACAACCACGTCTTCACGGCCTAACTCTTGAAGACGCTTAATCACGCCCAACGCGATAGTGTCACTGGCGCACACGATGGCCTGAGTATCAGATTGAAGGACTTTGTCTACCAACTGATAAGCACTTTCATGGCTCAACTTACCCGTTTGGAAACAAGGTGCAATTTGCTTGCGTTGACACCAAGCTTTATAAGCATTTAGACGAGCTAAGCCAGTGGTTTTGTCTTCAGGATCAACACCAATATAAGCAATGTGAGATAAAGATTGCTGCTCAAGATGAGACAAAGCCATGTCTATCACACCTTGGTTGTCGTAGTTGATCGAAGAAACCATTTGCGTGTCCATCGCGATCACGACGATACGATTCCCCCACTCCGCCAATGCTCGCTCATCACATCCAGTAAAGCCAAACACGATCACCCCATCGACGTTGCGACGTTTAAGCACATCCAAATGTTCATTGGTTTTATCGCGATCGAATTGGCTCTCCATGATCACCGCATCATAACCAGCGGAATACAAAGCATTGAGCATGGTACCAACGGCGCGATTTTCTGATGGTGAATCTAAACGGGAGATGATAACCCCAATAACCTTTTGACTGCCACCACGCATCGACTGCGCCGACTTTGATGGGACGTAGCCTGATTCACGAATGATTTGCTCTACCTTCTCACGCGTTTGCGGTTTCACTTTTGGATCGTTAGTAAGCACACGGCTTACTGTTGATTTGCCCACGCCTGCCAATTTTGCGATATCAAGAATGGTGAGTTTTTTGCTCATAAGTGTTCAGATTAAAAGAAGGAATCAAACAAAAGGGAAGCAGTGGCTTCCCTTATCTCAGTCAGTAATGAAGATTACTTGTTTAAGTACGCAGGCACATCTGCAATGCTATCTAATACTACCGTTGCAATGGCTTCGCCCTGTTCCGTTACTGGCTTACCAGTGCGAACCAAAATCTTAGTGCCAACGCCTGCCGCTTCTGCTGCCATCATGTCTTCAGCTTTATCGCCGATCATCACAGATTTCTCCATGTCGATCTTCAAGAAGTCACGCGCAGAAATGAACATGCCTGGTTTTGGCTTACGGCACTCACAATCTTGCTTGTACTCGCCAATGCCATGTTCTGGATGATGTGGACAGTAATAGATACCATCGAACTCAACACCATTATCAGCAAAGTTCCAATCCATCCATTGAGTCAGAGACAAGAAACGGTCTTCACTGAATTTACCGCGTGCGATGCCCGATTGATTCGTCACTAACACTAGAAGGTAGCCTTTATCTTTTAGCGCTTTCGTCGCTTCAAATACACCATCAATGTACTCAAAATCATGTTCGTCATGAACGTAGCCGTGGTCAACGTTTATCACGCCATCACGATCGATAAAAACAGCAGGTTTTGCCAAAACGTATTTCTCTATTAACTCGGTTTAATCAGATTATTACATACCTTATAAACTTCAACACTATCTAATTCATTCTAGACCTCGACAAAACGGTTGATTTGTTGGGCAAGAATCGGTAAATCTGAGGGTGCCCTGCCGTCTACCTCCTGCTTGCTATCTATACATCTCCGTTTCGAAACAGAACATCCATACATTTAGACGTCTAGACGTAAAAATATCTATTGACTTCATTCTGCTTAACCCATAGCATCAACTGAAAATTGAGATAAAGCTCAACATTAAGTTCTGTCAAAGGCCGTTTTTGACAGCGAAGTTCCCCGTATCTTTGGGCAGGTTGAAACATGATAGAAATAAAAAACGTCAATAAAGTGTTCTACCAAGGCAGTAAGGAAATCCTTGCCCTGAAAGACATTAACCTACACATCGACAAAGGCACCATCTTTGGTGTTATCGGTTCATCAGGTGCTGGTAAAAGTACGCTGATCCGCTGTGTCAACATGCTAGAAGCACCGACTTCTGGTTCCATCATCGTTGATGGTGTAGATCTAACCAAACTCAGTAAAAAACAACTAGTCGAAACACGCCGTAACATTGGCATGATCTTCCAGCACTTTAACCTGCTTTCGTCTCGTACTGTGTTTGATAATGTGGCATTACCCCTAGAACTGGCAGGTAAAGACAAATCGCAAATCACAACAAAAGTAACTGAGTTGCTAAAGCTTGTAGGCTTAGCCGACAAACACGAGAGCTACCCATCTAACTTAAGTGGCGGACAAAAACAGCGTGTGGCAATTGCTCGTGCATTGGCATCCGATCCTAGCGTGCTGCTTTGTGATGAGGCCACTAGCGCACTAGATCCAGCAACAACTCAATCTATCCTTGAGTTATTGAAAGAGATCAACCGCAAACTCAACATCACGATTTTACTTATCACTCACGAAATGGAAGTCGTAAAAAGTATCTGTCACGAAGTAGCAATCATCGGTGGTGGTGAGCTGGTGGAAAAAGGCACCGTTGGCGATATTTTTGCGCACCCTAAGACAGAGCTAGCGCACCAATTCATTCGCTCAACGCTGGATCTTTCCATTCCTGAAGATTACCAAGCTCGTCTGCAAGCAGAGCGTGTTGATGGCAGCTACCCGTTGGTTCGCTTAGAGTTTACTGGCGCAACCGTCGATGCACCGTTAATGTCGCAAATTTCTCGTAAATACAATATTGATGTGAGTATTTTGAGTTCCGACCTTGATTACGCTGGTGGAGTGAAATTCGGCATGATGGTCGCAGAGCTATTTGGTAACGAAGAAGATGACAACGCAGCTCTTGAATACCTGCGTAAGCACAACGTAAAAGTAGAGGTACTTGGTTATGTCCTTTAATACGATTTCTGAATGGCTGAGTTTAAACAGCAAACTACTTTTAGGTGCAACGTGGGAAACGCTTTACATGGTTGCGGTTGCCGGATTAGTCGGCTTTGCTGTGGGTATTCCATTAGGCGTAATCCTCCATATTACTAAGAAAGGCGGCCTACTTGAAAACACCAAACTAAATAGCGGCTTAGGCGCTATCGTTAACATTGGTCGCTCAGTGCCATTCCTCGTACTGATGGTTGCGATTATTCCAGTGACAAAAATGCTGGTTGGAACCTTTATCGGTACAACCGCAGCAATCGTCCCACTGACTATTGGCGCCATTCCTTTTGTCGCTCGTCTTATTGAAGGTGCTTTATTAGAAGTACCGACAGGCTTGGTGGAAGCAGCGCAGTCAATGGGGGCGACACCAACACAGATCATCACAAAAGTTCTACTACCTGAAGCAATGCCGACTATTGTTAACTCAGTAACGATTACCTTGGTCACTCTCGTTAGCTACTCAGCTATGGCGGGTACGGTAGGCGGCGGCGGCCTAGGCGACGTAGCCATCCGTTACGGTTTCCACCGCTACGATGTAACTATCATGGCCGTGACTGTCGTGATGTTGATTGTTCTAGTACAGATTATTCAGTCTATCGGTGACGCAGTGGTGCGCCGTGTAGACCACAGATAAGCATCAAAAATACAAATTATAAGGAGATAAAGATGAAATTTAGCCTTAAAGGTCTTTTGACTGTAGCAACGGCCGCCTCTGCTCTTGCTCTAGCGGGTTGCGGCGACAAAGAAGTAGACGTAAACAAAGTAAAAGTTGGCGTTATTGCTGGTGCTGAAGCACAAGTAGCCGAAGTTGCCGCTAAAGTAGCAAAAGAGAAATACAACCTAGATGTTGAGCTAGTAACATTTACCGATTACGTAACACCAAACGCCGCTCTGGATGATGGTTCAGTAGACGCGAATGCGTTCCAGCACAAACCATACCTAGACCAACAAGTGAAAGACCGCGGCTACAAACTGGCTATCGCGGGTAACTCATTCGTTTATCCTATTGCTGGTTACTCAAAGCAAGTAAAATCAATTGATGAAATTCAAGATGGCGCACGCATCGCAGTACCAAACGACCCAACTAACCTAGGTCGCTCACTACTGCTTCTTGAGCAGCAAGGTTTAATTACGCTACGTGATGGCGTTGGTCTACTCGCTACAGTACGTGACATCGTAGGCAACCCTAAAAATATCGAAATCATTGAACTAGAAGCCCCACAGCTTCCACGTTCACTGGATGACGTAACGCTATCTATCATCAACACCACTTACGCAAGCTCTATCGACCTATCGCCAGAGCGTGACGGCGTGTTCGTTGAAGATAAAGACTCACCATACGTAAACCTAATTGTCGCTCGCGAAGAAAATGTTAATGCGCAAAACGTACAAAACTTCGTAAAAGCTTACCAAACGGAAGAAGTTTACGAAGCGGCAAAAGAACTGTTCAAAGGCGGTGTTGTGAAAGGTTGGTAATCCCACTTTTCAAAACATGACTGAAAACAACGTTCTAAACACAAAAGGGCTGATGTGAAAACATCAGCCCTTTCTATTTGTCTATCTACCCATTTAAGTAGCTTCAATTCGCTACTTAAGATGGTCCCAAGAGATATTCGACACGATTCGGCAGTCATCACACTTAAAATGAAATATGTCATGTAGTGGCTCATCGAGTAGCCACTCGCCATCGCATTTTGGACACTTGCGCGCTTTCTCGCTCTCCAGCGACTGACCACCGACACGATACTGGTAATAGTACGTAGGGATCTTCGTGATGTAATCGATACGGCCACGTAAGTCCCAACCTCGGCGAAACAGCACACTATCCACATCGCAAATTTCGTGCAGCGCCGCATGTTCCGCTCGGCAGCCCCCTGCCATTTGGATTTCATCACACGCTTGCCACTCAGTCTGCCACTTAATGACGGCTTTATGGTCTCCATTAAGTGTTGGCTCATTACGATACAAAGGAATTGGCAACAGGGTTTCACCACTTCGCAAAGGCGAACACGTATGAACATAAGTCGTGTACAACACTTGCCAGCTAGGTGTCTCTTCTTCGGCTGCTTGTTCTGAATTCAAATCACGCCCCAGCATACGCATTTTCGGTGCAAGCAAAGACGCATCCGACAAACGGTTCATGCACACTTTGACGAAATCTGAGTGATAACGTGGATGCAAGCTGTCTTGTTCTGGGCAAACAACACGAACGAAAAATTCACCTTCTCCCATCACTATCGGGAATTCACGACCTAATACTTGGCCGTTGTAACGCAGAGCATCCATCAAGCCATTAATGGCTTTGTCTACCGCGCTGACGGTGGTGTTATCAAAACACTCAAACTGCAACTCAACAACATACATACTTAGACGGCAGCCTCTAACTTATTCAAGAACTCAACCAATGAATCTGCCAATACATCACGTTTAGAGGTGCCCAAACGCTCTAGAATCACATTGCCAGTGAGGTTACAAATAGAAATCACATCCATTTCCTCATCTGTCGCTGCGATAAATACTGTTGGTTTAAGTTTCAAGCGGCGCTGCGTCACCAAATGACCAAGAATATTTTCTTGTAGACGCACGAAATCGTCATCGCTCCAGACTTGCAGCAGCGTCAACGAATTACCTTGCCAAGTTGCCTCCATATCAGCGCAGTATTGAGAACCATAAAAGGCTTTAACATCATCTTGCAGTGACAACTCAATCGCATTTTCCACATTGGTGAAATCGGCCATTTCATCACGTGCGACCGCTTTCCAAAGCACCTTTCCATCACGCTTCTCTTCGACACAAGGAGAAACAAGCTCTGCAAGCTCTTCACTGCTTGGCAACTCATTGTGCTTAGCTTGCCAAGCTTGTTGGTAGCGCAGGCTGAACTCTTGTAGCGCCTGAGTAACGTTTGGGGTCATGAAGGTCTCCTCATTCCTTATTTATCAGATAGCCGTGCTTGCCGGATGGCAATTGACCAGCGGATTCAGTAAAATTCTCGCCATTCTAATCGAAAACGACCACAAAGTATGAGCAAATATTCTGACGCTAAAGAGCTTGCTGGCTTAACACTAGGTAAAACGACCGAGTATGCGAACCAGTATGACCCAAGCTTGCTGCAACCAGTCCCTCGCAGCCTGAACCGAGATGACCTCCAGTTAGGCGATACTCTGCCTTTCATGGGGCACGACATTTGGACGCTGTACGAACTGTCTTGGTTAAATAGTAAAGGTTTACCACAAGTGGCCGTTGGCGAAGTATACATTCCAGCCACCAGCGCAAACTTGATTGAATCGAAGTCTTTCAAACTGTACTTAAACAGCTATAACCAAACCCGCTTTGCAAGCTGGGAAGAAGTGACTGAGCGTTTAACACAAGACCTTTCTGAATGCGCAGGTGAAAAGGTGCTGGTTGAGGTGAATCCAGTGACCCACTATACCAATCAACCTATCGTAACAATGGACGGTGAATGTATTGATGACCAAGACATTAACATCACCAGTTACGATTTCGATGCCGATTTGCTTGAAGGTGCAGCAGGTGAAGTACAAGTTGAAGAGGTGCTACATAGCCACCTATTGAAATCAAACTGTTTGATCACTAACCAACCCGACTGGGGCAGTGTAGAAATTCGCTACCAAGGCGCAAAAATAGCTCGTGAGAAGCTGTTACGTTACTTAGTGTCTTTCCGCGAGCACAATGAGTTCCACGAACAGTGTGTAGAGCGTATTTTTACGGATCTAATGAAATACTGCCAACCAAGCAAACTGACCGTATTTGCCCGCTATACGCGCCGTGGAGGCTTGGATATCAACCCTTACCGCTCAACGGAACAAGATAAGCCAGCTCACAATCACCGTATGGCTCGTCAGTAAGCGCATAGGCAACAGAAATAAGTTCGGCAATCTAAAGGGTTGCCGGACGTTTTTATTGTCCAAGCATGTTACTATATCAAATGGCTTCAACCCGCATTTAAACGGCTAATTGAGGCTTTTCGCCGTTATCGCCATATCTAAAAACAGTTCGAGGGAACGAAAGGATGTTTTGGGACAGTTCGCGTCTATTCAAATTGATTGGCTTTCTTTGCTTGCTGTTTGTACAGCCACTTCATGCAACCATTTTATCGTCCGCGTTACTCAACGAAGCACAACAATTGGCGGAAATAGAACCATCACAAGCAAAACAAGCGGCAACCAACTATTTGTCACAGCGTGAGCTAACAGAACGCAAAGAAAGTGACAGCCCTTCAGCCATGTCTCGCGACGAAACAGATCGTAGCGTTCGCACACCAAGCAGCACCATCGAAGCGCACAAGATTATCGCTCAGGCAGATTACGCCATGGGTAATGTTCGTTCGGCTATCGAGCACCTAAATAAAGCGGAACGCTTAGCGCAAGAATATCAATTGCCGTACATGGACTTAGATCTCCAGCTGATGCGCAACCAAATGATTTGGATGTACGACGAAAACTACTCAAAAGCGGAAGACACGCTTAACCAAATTGAACAACAGCTCGATGAAGCCGATGCCGTATTACAACGCACCGACAGCGTTCGCTACCGACTAGTGATGCAAAGAGCACTCCTCGCTTCACATAGTGGCGATATCATTAAAGCGGAAAACTTGTACTCTGAAGCAAAGACCATGCTTGACGATAGCCGCTCTGAGTTAGCCTTGATCGACTACTACACAGCCGTCGGCGAGTTTTACCTCAATAGCAAGAAATACAATTTGGCTTTGTCAGAGCTGCTATACGGTTATTGGCAATCTATTGAAAGTAACAGTGGTGCAAGATTAGCAAAAGTGAATCGCCTTTTGGCTAGGCTCTTCCAGGAGCGACGAGTGTACGACAAAGCGATCGAATACTTATCTCAAGCCGCAGATTTTTATGACTCTTACCCTAGCTCTCCGATCCTAGCGGACGTCCTAGAGCAAATGGGCGACATCTACTTTTATCAGGGTAAGTTTAACCTTGCGTTAGTGCATTACTTCAACGTGCTTGACCATGAAAGTACCAGTAAGAACATCAATAGAATCATTAAAATTCGCTTAAGCTTGGCGGCTACCTACCTACAACTCTATAACTACGCGCTAGCAGAGCAGTACTTAGACCGCTCTAAAGAGCTTTTAGAATACACCAATATTCCTAAGCTTGAAGCAAAGGCTGCCCTGCTTCAGTCAGGTCTGGCTTATCATCAAAATGACAGTAAAGACGTCATTACTAATGCTAAGCTGGCGTTAGCACTTGCTGAAAAGTCACCTGAAAATAACAACTTCATTAAGCAGCAGTCATACCGTTTACTTGGGTTGGGTTACGAGCAGGCAGGCGAATACAAACTTTCTCTGCAAGCTTATAAAAAATACACCAACCTCGTTCGTCTAGAACAAAAGCAGCTTAACCAAATCAGTGAGGATGCGTTCCGTCAGCAAAAAGAATTTGCCGAACAAACCATCCATTACATCGGTCAATCAGAACGCTTAGAGCAAGTGGAAAGAGAGCATCGTAAATTCCAGAAAATCTCATTTGCATTGTTTATTACTGTCTTGGTCATGTTTTTGTTCATTATGCGCCGTGGTGTCATTATGCAGCGCCAAGCAAGTGAAATCGAAAAACTGCGTAACGACCTCTTCACCCACTCTCGCTCTCGTTTACGTAACTTGCGTATGCTGAATGTTAAGCTTTCTCGCTCATTGAAAAAGTCGAGCGAAACTTTCGAGCAATGGCAAATGGGTGAATTGATCCACGAACCACTTAATGATCGCCTACGCTTTGTTATGATCGATTTGCCATTCTTACGAAGCATGTACGTCCATAACGGCTATAAGGCAGGTCTAGAACTAGAACGGGCATTTGGCGACTTCCTTGCGGAAAAAATAGAAAAACCGTCGCGTCTTTACCATTTCTCAGATGCGAACTTACTCTACATAGAACCGAACGCTGACCGTGATGCTTCTGCCGAAGTCATGTTCGAAAAATTCCAGACTTGGGTGGATGAGTTCGCACAGCAGCACAACGTCAATCGTATTATTCGTATGGGCATCAGCGATTATCCGTTCTTACCCCGAGCCTACACTGCAATTAACGATGAGGAATTACTCGATCTGTTATTGCTTGCTACTCACATCGCACGAGAAGTCAGCTTGAAGGATAAGCAAAGCCACTGGGTGTTCTTAAAAGCCATCGATAATGCGCCTGCTGCTAGCTTTGCAACAGGTAACATAAGAACTGCCTGTCAACATGCCATTAGCCAAGGCCTGATCAAGATCCATTCGTCCTACAAGAATGAGGACGACATCAAGAAAATATTAAAAAATGGATAATTAAACGCCTGTTGAACGTAATAACTAATGACGCTATAAAGTTTTTTGTTATTATCAGATAATTGTCAGTAGTACATGGACTTAACCGTAGTCACTTCATGGGAATCTTGGAATCCGATATTCAGTCGCAGCTGCATCAGCTGAGTTGTCAACTTGACCAACTCAGACTGACTCATCGTGATACTTCACTCAAATTCAAACGTGAACAACAAGTTCTTAAACGCGTTGTGGCATCATTGTCTTCAGCTTGCCAGGGTTCGAATACTCAGGTATCCAACTACCTATTTGAAATCCAACAAGAGCTGCAACATCAAAAAGATATCAGCACTCTTATCCCGCGTTTAGCGGTATTAGAGAGGATGCTCAAACAGCAGTCGAAGACGATGGATAAACAAAACGGTTACCTTGACGAACAAATCAAGCACAGTGGTGAAACACTGCAACGTGTCACGGGCTTACCTGCGCAGTTAAAACGTGAACTACGGAACCTGATGAGTTTCTCTGAAGTTCACGCCAGCAATAAAGCTGATCAAGCCACTAAGCTACTGAGTATTTACGAACGCGCTCTGAAAATCATCACGTCTAATTCACGTCTACATCTTAGTGAATTTGAAAACAATCCCGACAGATCTCAGCTTGAGTGCTTAGCCAGCGACCTCCAACATACTATTACAGAGCTTGATTTCGAGGGAGAATCAGGCGATAGATTGCTGGATATTCGCGCTAAGTTGCTCCTTGGCGTGAGTGCCGAGTCTCTCATTGAGCTTACGCTCTCAACGCTGAAATTGGTTGTCGAAGCAACAAAGTTCGAGCGCGAGGCGTCTAGCCAATTCCTTGATCAGCTGAACACTTCTCTCGCAAGTAACCTAAAAACCGTTCATCAGAACGTCGACCAGCATCATACCTACTTTGAACACCGCCAAGAGCTCAACACAGAAATGAACAGCTTGGTTGAATTAAGCCAAAAGTCACTTAATCAAGCTCAAGATATCGCGGTTGTGAAAAAAGAAATCACGCCTCTTCTCGAAAAAATGGCGTCGCTGACAGAGCGACTGAAAATGACGGAAGAGCGAGAGCAAGCGCTGCAAGAGCGGTTAAGTTACAGTAAGAACCAACTCGAAGCGGTATTTGAAACTACGCAAGATTATCGTCGACGCTTAGATGACCAAGCTCAGCGTATGTTGCTCGACCCGCTGACTAAAGTTTATAACCGCACTGCATTTAACGATCGACTAGAGCTAGAGTATCGCCGTTGGATTCGCTCTCAGCAAAACCTTCGTGTTGTGCTGTTTGATGTAGACAATTTCAAAGCGGTGAATGATAGCTATGGTTATACGGCTGGCGATAAAGCGCTGAAGATCATCGCTCGTACTATTAACAAGCGCGTATCAGAAACGGAAACAGTGGCTCGCTTTGGTGGCGAGGAGTTCATTCTACTCGTCCCGGAACAATCTGAAGAATACACACTGGATCTGATTAAGCATATCCAGCGTGATATTAGCCAATTACCCTTTAAGTTCCGTGAGCAAAATATCATGATTACCTTAGCTGCTGTATCGACGTCTTTCAAAGAGTCCGATACGCCAGAGTATGTGCTCGATCGTCTTGGCAAGATGCTTGCGGACGCTAAAAAACGTGGAACAAACCAGCTTAACTGGAGCTAAGATTCGTACAAAAAGCGAGCAAACAAACCAAATTTGGTGCAATCTTCGCTTTATAACCACCCATTTTCAACGAGTTATCACATTTCTTCCCTTTTAGTCTGCTAAGCTGTAAAAACCCAAGTCACTTCAAGATGATGTATTTATAAAAGGCAAATGTATCATCTTGAGGTTGCTTGGGAGTTGATAACCATAAAACCAAATCGGCCAACTACCTTTCATCAAACCATACGTATAACACCAAAAAGGTAAGTTGGTACTTTCCCTCAAATTAATGCAACACAAGGAGGCGTTATGATTACCCATATAAGCCCCGCTGGTAGCATGGACTTGCTATCTCAACTAGAAGTAGAGCGCTTAAAGAACACAGCCTCGAGTGAACTTTATCAGCTGTACCGTAATTGCACATTAGCGGTGTTGAACTCCGGTAGCCATACCGATAACTCGAAAGAACTGCTCGATAAATACCAATCGTTTGATGTCAACGTCGTGCGTCGTGAGCGTGGTATTAAGCTTGAGCTGACTAATCCGCCAGAGCACGCTTTTGTTGACGGCGAAATAATTAAAGGTATCCAAGAGCATCTGTTCTCCGTATTGCGTGATATCGTTTACGTAAACATGCATTTGGCAGACGCCCAGCGGCTCAACCTTACTAACCCAATTCACATTACGAACCTCGTATTCGGCATTCTTCGTAATGCCAGAGCATTAACTCCAGGTATCGCACCGAATCTTGTCGTATGTTGGGGTGGTCACTCTATCAATGGAGTGGAGTATCAGTACACACGTGAAGTGGGTAACGAACTGGGCCTGCGTGAACTTAACATCTGCACAGGTTGCGGCCCTGGTGCAATGGAAGGGCCGATGAAAGGTGCAGCAATTGGGCACGCAAAGCAACGTTATACTCAGCAACGTTATCTTGGTTTAACCGAACCCTCGATTATTGCTGCCGAGCCACCAAACCCAATAGTAAATGAACTGGTCATCATGCCCGACATCGAAAAGCGCTTGGAAGCTTTCGTCCGTATGGCTCATGGTATCGTTATTTTCCCAGGAGGCCCGGGCACAGCGGAAGAGCTACTGTACATTCTTGGCATCATGATGCACCCGGATAACGCCGATCAGCCAATGCCTATCGTATTAACAGGACCAAAAGAGAGTGAAGAGTACTTCCGCTCTATTGATGAGTTCATTCGCGACACACTTGGTGAGGAAGGGCAAAAGCACTACGAGATCATCATTGACAACCCGGCAGAAGTCGCTCGTATTATGAAACGCTCCATGGACTCGGTACGCCTTCACCGAAAAGAGAAAGGCGATGCGTACAGCTTTAACTGGTCATTGAAAATTGAGCCAAACTTCCAACTACCATTCGAGCCTACTCATGAGTCGATGGAACAATTGGATTTAAGCCTAGATCAAGAACCGCAAGTTTTAGCGGCCAACTTGCGTCAAGCCTTCTCTGGCATAGTGGCAGGTAACGTAAAGGCTGAAGGCATTCGAGAAATAGAACGTAGAGGGCCTTTCACCATTCATGGCGACGCAGTCCTCATGAAAAAACTCGATAAGTTGCTAAAAGACTTTGTCGAACAGCACCGAATGAAATTACCTGGCGGTTCAGACTACGAACCGTGTTATCGAATCGCTCACCCGGAAATTGGTGGTCGATAGTCAGGCTAGCATTCGTTACACTAGGGGCATTACGCCCCTTTTTTATTGCTAAGTCATTATGTCTATTCATCTTGTTATCATTGATGCCCTAAACCTGATCCGCCGAGTGCACTCAGCACAACCAGATCCAACCGACATAGCAAGAACCATAACCACAACGCAAAGAACCCTCACTCGCATTCTGTCAGAGGCCAACCCGACACACATCATCGCAGTTTTTGATCACCACGAACAAGACAGAGGTTGGCGCGCTGAAATTCTCCCTGACTATAAGCAAAACCGAAAGCCAATGCCTCAGCCACTACTGCAAGGGTTAGATGCGATTCAACAAGCGTGGTGGGAGCAAGGTATTGATTCATTGCTTTCTGAAGGCGATGAAGCAGATGATTTGGTTGCTACACTCGCAACGAAAGTGGCCAGCCATGGTGAAAAAGTCACCATCGTTTCCACAGACAAAGGTTACTGCCAGCTACTTTCCCCTACCCTACAAATCCGTGATTATTTCCAACACCGTTGGTTAGATGAACCATTTATCGAAAAAGAGTTCGGCGTAAAACCAAATCAACTAGCGGACTACTGGGGATTGACAGGGATAAGCTCTAGCCAGGTTCCGGGCGTACCTGGAATTGGCCCGAAAGCAGCGAAAGAGATTCTCACTCAGTTTGAGAGTATTGAAGCTGCCTACGCTAGTGAAGACCTCGTACCGAAATACCGTAAAAAATTGGACGAGCACATTGAGTCTGCTCGTTTATGTAAACGCGTCGCCGCTTTAAAGTGCGATATCGAACTAGGCTTTAACTTGCAAGATATTCGCTTTTTAGGGCCAAACAAAGCGAAGTAGTGCCCGATGGAAGTTTCACACCATGAAATCCGGCAGATATTAAAAAAGCGCCATTTGAAGGCGCTTTTTCTATTCTAATCACTATTCCCAAAAGACTCGGGGAATAAAGTTAGTAAGGTGAAATATTCGACAGACATTGGATATGAATCGTGATCTCTTCACGATCATGATACAAATGTTTAGCTTGTAGCTTGAACTTTACCTTATTATCAATGAGGAACTGCTTCAGATTTTCAAGGTCTTGCAGCACTTCGTCATAACGCCCTTTCATTGGCAGCTTAAGGTTAAAGATGGCCTCTTTTGCCCAACCTTTTAACAGCCACTGTCCCATCAGGTGAGCAACACGAGCTGGCTTTTCCACCATGTCACAAACAATCCATGTTACGTTCTTGCGGTCTGGTTCGAACTTAAAACCATCCACCATATGGTGCTTGATCTGGCCAGTTTCCATCAAACTGTCTGCCATCATGCCGTTATCTACGCAGTGAACGAACATTGAGCGCTTCACTAATTGGTACGTCCAACCGCCTGGACATGCACCTAAATCCACACCCCACATACCTGGTGCCAAACGCTCATCCCACTCTTCACGTGGAATAAAGACATGAAATGCTTCTTCCAGTTTAAGTGTTGAACGACTTGGAGCGTCTGCTGGGAATTTAAGGCGAGGGATACCCATGAAGAACTGTGAGTTGTTGTCAGTGTAAGAGTAACCAACGTAACAGTGGCCAGGCTCAACAAAGCAAATGTGCAGTACTGGTTTTTTCGCGTTATCTTTGTTCAGCATTAAGCCTTTGCCGCGCAACGCTTGACGCATTGGGACGGTAAACTTACGGCAGAATTTCAGTAGCTCTTTCGCTTCATTTGTATCTGGCGTTTCAATTCTCAAATCACCACAACGAGGGAATGCTTCAATGTCTGCTAGTTCATTCAAAATTGGACTAATGCGGTCATCACTTGGCAACGATTGAAACTCAGCTGCTACCGCAAACATTTGTCGAGCAAAAATTAAAGACTTAAAGTCTAAACCTCTCGCAAGTTTGTCGGCATCTCCATCTTGGTAACACTCGAAGACAACATAACCTGAGTTTCTCTTCACACGAGGGAAGCCATACACTTCCAACTGTGTCGCTTTGTCCTGAATTTCACCAGCACACTCTTTCTCAAAGCCAGAACGGCAATAGAGCATTAGTTGTTTCACTTGGAGACCTCTTTGATATTGAACGCAGCAAAAAAGAACAGACACCAACCAATCATGAACAGTAATCCTCCCACAGGAGTAATTGGCCCAAACCACTTAATGCCCGTCAGCGCCAGCGCGTAAAGACTGCCGCTAAAACAAAAGATGCCGATAATAAAGCAAATCGCCGCAATGAAAAAATATTTTTGTGCTTTTTGTCCCAAATTGAGCAGAAGCAGAATGGCACAAAACACAATCGCCAACGTGTGAATAAATTGATACAGAACTCCGGTCTCAAATACACCGAGCAAATAAGGGGCCAGTGTCGCTTTTAGCCCATGAGCAGCAAATGCTCCAAGAGCGACCGAAATCAGCCCAGACAGAGCAGAGAATGAGAGTAACCACTTACTTTTCACTGTACACCTCTTTTATAAACGCCGCTAACTGCTCTATCGCGAGTGCAATGTTACCCACTTCAGTATGACCTGAGATCTTGCGCGGTTTGAAGCTGTGGTCACCATCAGGTAAAAAGCTCACCGTTACTTGTGACGAAAGGACGAAATCATCGAATTCCTCACGCTTACCAAAGGTGTCTCGTTCCCCTTGCAGAATCAGCGTAGGTTTCTCAATGGTTGCTAAGTGTTCGCCTTTGTATTTCTCTGGCTTTCCCGGCGGGTGAAATGGAAACCCTAAACAGGCAATGCCCGCCACCAGCTCATTTTCAGCCAACAAGCTCGACATACGACCGCCCATTGACTTACCACCAATAACCACGGGAGAAGAAGTAAAGTGAGCGATCACTTCGCTGTATGCTTCGAGCAACTTTGGCGCGCGATCGGGCGGACGCTTTTTGCCATCTTCCGAACGTTTCACCATGTAAGGGAAATTAAAACGCACTACACGAATACCTTGCTCCACTAATCCTTTGGCGACAGCTGTCATGAAGTCATGCTCCATCCCCGCACCTGCGCCGTGAGCAAAAATAAACAGCGGTCCGTTTTCAGGTCCCTCAGCTATCCAGTGATTCATCCAATACTTCCTCTTGTTCTTTTCTCGCGGTTGCTAACATCCAGTCTCTAAACGTTGCGATTCGGCCCATATCTGCCTGCTGTTCATGACACACCACATAGAATGCATTCTTAGATATCAACACCTCGTCGAATGGTGCAATGAGTCGTCCGGCTTCCATTTCAGGTTTGGCGAGTACGTTGTTACCGAGCGCGACCCCCTGACCGTGCGCAGCAGCCTGTAGCACCATCGTTGAGTGACTAAAAATAGGACCGTGGTTTACGTTGATGCCTTCAATGTTGTAATGACGAGCAAACTGCTTCCAGTCTTTACGCGAAGTATCGTGTAACAAAGTATGTAATTTGAGGTCACTTAAAGATTCTAATGGTTTGTTACCCAAAAGTAATGAAGGTGAACAAAGTGGGATCAAAAACTCTTGGTACAATTTATCTGCTCGCAAACCTGGCCAGTTCCCACGGCCATAGTAGATCGCCACATCAACATCATCAGTCAGTGAGCCTTCATCCATATCTACGGCTTTAATACGAACATCGATATCGGGCTCTTGAGCATTAAAATCGGCCAAACGAGGTACAAGCCATTGGATAGCAAAACTCGGCGGTAGGCTAATCGTCAATGCCCCTTTTTCGCTACGTTCCAACACCTTATCTGTCGCTTCCGCAATCGAGGTGAAAATATCTTTGATATCGAGAAAGTAACTTTGGCCTTCTTCTGTTAACAACAAAGAACGATTACGTCGACGGAAGAGCTTCAATGATAAGAACTCTTCAAGCGCTTTAATCTGGTGACTGACCGCGGCTTGAGTAACAAATAACTCTTCTGCTGCTCGTGTAAAACTGAGATGACGAGCAGCCGCTTCGAAGACTCGAAGCGAATTTAATGGAGGCAATCTGCGAGACATATGGGACCTCTAATAGGATTAGTTTTTTTAATCTGAAACATTATAAAATGTCCGTTGTCGAACAGCCAGATAAATTCTATATTTCACCCCGCAACACGGGCCTGAACGGCTTGATTTCTTTGGAAATCAATTGGCTTCGTTGTTGCGATGTTGTGTTTGCAAACTCGTATTTCGAGTTAGGTAGATTTCTACCATAATGTTTTGTCCACACTCCCTGTGACAAAACATATACTTCCTGTATTTATTTTTGACCTGTCTGTCAAATTTGTTACACCGCCTAAATTAGGCGGTGTTTTTTTTATCTATCAAAAATCTCATCCGCATATCTGGCAGCAATATCACTTTATTACTCTTCTTTCGGATTAATTATCGTTATATCAACACAAAGTGTATGGCTTTGCGATAAGCCTCAACATTATGCTAAGTAATGGTTGTCTGTAACGCGATCAAAAACAAAAAAGGCGCAAATTGATGTCTCAATTTGCGCCTTTTAACGTATTTTAACAGTCAGCTATGGACGGTAAACTTTTACGTTGCTGAAGCCTTGCTCTTGCAAGTAAAGCGCTTGCAGACGGCTCATCACACCGCGGTCACAGTAAAGTAGGTATGTCTTAGACTGGTCTAAGTCACCAAACTGTGTACCCAGCTTGTAGAAAGGGATATGTTTCACATCCACACCTTCGATTTCAAGTGGGTTATCGTCTTCCTCTTCAGGACTACGAATATCTAGCACAACCGCGTGCTCTTCTATCGCTTGAACTTGCTCTACTTCTGGTGCGGCTTGCTCAGACTCTTTCGCAATATCACGAATGTCCATCATGCGAGCTTCTTGAACCACTTGCTCAAGGATACTAAAGTCGAATTTCTCTTCTTCAGCTTCTAGCTTGCCTTTCACCGCTTTCACGGTTGGCTTCTTAGAGATAACACCACAGTATTCTGGCATTGTCTTCGCGAAATCTTCTGTGCCGATTTCACGTGCTAGATTGATGATGTCTTCTTTATCCCAGTTGATAAGTGGACGCAGAATCAGCGTGTCAGTTACGTTATCGATGTGGCGTAGATTGGTTAGCGTTTGGCTCGATACTTGACCTAGCGCTTCACCTGTTACCAATGCTTCGATCTTCATCTTCTGAGCGATCATGCCTGCTGCACGCATAAACATACGCTTCAAGATCACGCCCATTTGGCCGTCATCGACTTTCTCTAGGATTTCCGCAACCACAGGCTCGAAATCAACTGAGATAAAACGTACTTTTGCTGAAGAACCGTATTTGTTCCATAGGTAGTGAGAAACCTGCTTAACGCCGATTTCGTGTGCTGGACCACCTAAGTTAAAGAAGCAGTAATGTACTTTTGAACCACGCTTGATATGAAGATAGCTTGAAACACCAGAGTCGAAACCACCCGAGATCAGGCTTAACACGTCTTCTTGCGTACCCAGTGGGAAACCACCTAGGCCTTTATGACGAGACAATACTTGGTTTAGCTTGTCGTTCGAGACTTCTACCTTGATCGTCACGTCTGGGTTTCGTAGCTTAACACTAGCGCTTTCAATCGCTTGATTTAAACCACCGCCTACATAACGCTCTAGTTCAATAGAGGTAAAGTCATGCTTGCCACGACGCTTCGCACGTACAACAAAGGTTTTATTTTCGAGTGCAGCACGGTTGAGTTCTAGTACTTGCTCGAAGATATCGTGCAAGTCTTTAAATTCAGTTTGCTTCACTTCCAGTACGTGGTGAATGCCTGGTGTATGAGTCAAAACCTCAAGAACTTCAGCGTGGAATTCGTTACTCTCAGAGGTCACTTCAATGTGATCACGACGGTTAAATACCGCGACAGACTCCGTGCGGCTCTTAATGATGTTACGAATGTTGCACTCTAAAATCTTTGTGAAGCGCTTACGCACAGATTCACTTTTTACAAAAATTTCTGGATGGGGCTTTACAATAAATTTCATAGTCTAATTCGCAGGTTAGTTTCGCAATCAACAAAGAGTGACACTCAACTTCAATACTTCATACGCAGTAAAACCGCGTTTCAGTCACAAAAAGTAGTCTGAGCTCACTTTTAAGGCGCAAGATTATACACCCAAGCGGATTGGAAAAACAAAAAAAGCGAGCAATCTGCTCGCTTTCTTATCTCTTTACTGACTTAAAACTAAAGCCTAGTTATTGAATTACCGGCACTTCTTCACTGTAGAGAGGCTCGCCTTGCATAATGCTGATTTCAACCCGTCGGTTAAGCGCGCGATTGTCATCAGAATCATTCGGTAACAAGGGTTCCGTATCCGCCATGCCTCGTACTCTTAAACGTTGATGAGAGAAGCCTCTCACTTTCTCCATCTCTTGCGCGACTGATACTGCACGCTGAGAAGAGAGATCCCAGTTAGAACGATAAAGTTCCGAGTCTAGCGGTCGATTGTCTGTATGGCCAGATACTCGCACAATGCCTGGCACGTCTTTTACTAGCTCTGCAATCTGACGAACTAAAGGACGAAACTTAGGCTGCAAGAAGGCCGAACCTTCTGGGAATGCACCTTTTTCACGCATACGTATAACAATCTGCTGACCGAGGTTTTCAACTTCAATGGCGCCTTGTTCAATCTCTCGCTCTAAGGCTTTCTTGATGCTTTCCATCAAGGTTTCCATCTCTTTAGATTGCTGTTGTTGCATGTCCGCTTCGGCAGATTCATTGTTTTGAGTTGACGTTTCTGGCGATTGCCCACCCGTTAACTTGCCTTCATCACGTTTTGTGCCACCAGCTCGATCAGACTCCCCTTCATGAAATTCGAGCGTCTGCTGAGTGATGTCCATGGTTTGCTGCATGATGACATCAATCGGAGTTGGTTCCGGCCGACCCGGTCGAAACTCTTGGGCAATAATGCTAGTGCCTTTGGGAATGTCTTTCACTTCAAGCTGATTTTGCACACCGAAGGCAAATTTCATTGATCCTGCAATTTGTTTGAACTTCAGTACATCCATCTCAGAAAACGAGAGCAGAAGAACAAAGAAACACATCAGTAGCGACATCAAATCTGCGAATGTCCCCATCCATAACGGGAGGCCAGGTGGCGGACAATCGCATTTGTTATCTTCATCATCCATCACGACTCTCCAAGTTACTCGTCAATCTCAAGGGCACGTTTACCTTCATTGAGGTAGTTCTTCAAGTAACTATCGATCACTCGCGGGTTTTGGCCATCTTGAATCGCTAATACGCCATCCATGATCAAACGGCGATTTAGCGTTTCTTGGTCACGGCGAAGAGAAAGCTTATCCGCAATAGGGAAAAACACCATATTGGACAGGATCGCGCCATACAATGTGGTCAAGAGTGCAACGGCCATTGCTGGTCCAATCGCTTTAGGGTCATCCATGTTTGAAAGCATCGCAACAAGACCAACCAAGGTGCCAATCATTCCCATTGCAGGAGCAACGTCGCCAAAGGCGCGAAATACACCAGTACCTTGCGTATGTCGTTCATCTGTAAGCGCGATGTCTTTTTTGAGTGCCGCTCTCACAACGTCGGCATCATGGCCATCAACCAGTAGATCAATGCCTTTCTGCATGAATGTGTTGTTTATTTCCATCTCTTCAAGAGCAAGAAAACCACCTTTACGCGCCGCATCGGCCATTTCCACAATTTTTGCGATCAGGTCTTCGGGTTCATCCGCTTTAAACATGAAAGCTTTGCCTGCAATCTTTGTCGCACCAAAAAACTGTCCCATTGTGAACTTCATCAACACGACGAATATTGAGCCACCAACGACAATAAGGATCGACGTGACATCGACAAACATGCCGATGCTGCCACCAAGCACCATCGCCATAATGACGAATGCAAAACCACCAATCAAACCTAATAGGGTTGCTAAATCCACAAAGCACTCCTCACGCTATACTCAAATACTGCCATTGGGCGGATTATTACCTGTATCGACAACTCGCGCAGAATTTTTAGAAAAATCTTAGCTAATGGATCACAAATTACACCTAACAACCTCAACCAAAATATGGGGTTTCACCGCTTAGACTCGTTGAACGCTAATTTTGTGACAATTATATAAGGTTAAATTTGACCAAGTTACTAGGCTAAGGTAACTTTCGTGCATCTTACCCGAGGCTTGATTAAGGCAGAAAAAAGATGGCGGTCAAGAAACCAGAAAACATGACCTTTGAAGCAACCATTGAAGAGCTTGATAGCTTGGTTGATCAATTAGAAAATGGCGATCTTGCTCTAGATGATGCCCTGCGTAAGTTTGAACGAGGCATTGCCTTAGCTCGTGCAGGCCAAACTAAATTAAGCGACGCCGAACAGCGCGTGAGCATTCTTCTTAATGAAGATGATGAAGCACCACTGAGTGACTTCAAACCAGATTCAGAATAACAATCAGTAGTGAGCAATGTGATGCAACAGACATTGACGTCTTTTCAACAAAGAAACAATCAGCAATTGAATTTGTGGCTCGATCAGCTTCCATATCAAGAGCAGCCATTGATTCAAGCAATGAAATACGGCCTTTTGCTAGGTGGAAAACGCGTTCGCCCTTTTCTTGTTTACATCACAGGTCAAATGCTCGGCTGTAAACCTGAAGACTTAGACACCCCCGCCGCTGCTATCGAATGTATACATGCCTACTCACTCATTCATGATGATCTGCCAGCCATGGACGATGATGAACTGCGTCGAGGTCAACCAACTTGTCATATTAAGTTTGATGAAGCAACCGCAATACTGACAGGTGACGCACTACAAACTCTTGCCTTCACTATTATTGCTGATGGTCAATTAAGCCCGGCGGCTGAAGCTCAACGCATCAGCATGATCAAAGCCTTAGCGCATTCCTCTGGTGCCAGCGGCATGTGTGTAGGGCAAGCCTTAGATTTAGGCGCGGAAAATCGCCAAGTTTCTCTTGAAGAAATGGAAGAGATACACCGTAAAAAAACCGGAGCTCTGATTGATTGTGCGGTAAAATTAGGTGCATTAGCTGCTGGTGAGAAAGGTATCGAGGTTCTACCTCAATTGGAGCGCTACTCAAAAGCAATTGGTTTGGCGTTTCAGGTTCAAGACGATATTCTTGATATCATCAGTGACACAGAAACACTGGGTAAGCCTCAAGGTTCCGACCAAGGTCTGAATAAGAGCACTTATCCTTCCCTGCTGGGTTTAGAGGGAGCCATAGAGAAAGCTCACACTCTGTTACAGGAAGCACTTCAAGCATTGGAAGCTATCCCATACAATACTCAGTTACTCGAAGAGTTCGCCCGATATGTCATCGAGCGCAAAAATTAACACTATAAGCGCGCATTTATATGACTCTTGATATTTCAAAGTACCCAACACTGGCGTTAGCAAATACACCGGAAGAATTACGTCTTCTTCCGAAAGAAACATTACCAAATCTGTGTGATGAACTGCGAACGTATCTGCTAAATTCAGTGAGCCAATCTAGCGGACACTTAGCGTCTGGCTTAGGCACCGTAGAGCTAACTGTCGCTCTGCATTATGTTTACAACACCCCTATCGACAAATTGATTTGGGATGTTGGTCATCAGGCTTACCCGCACAAAATCCTCACCGGACGTCGCGATAAAATGCCAACAATTCGCCAAAAGGATGGTCTACACCCTTTCCCCTGGCGTGAAGAAAGTGAATATGACACGTTGTCTGTCGGTCACTCTTCGACATCTATCAGTGCAGGTCTTGGCTTGGCCATCAGCGCACAAAAAGAAGGCAAAGGCCGTAAAATTGTCAGTGTGATTGGCGATGGCGCAATTACAGCAGGCATGGCATTCGAAGCCATGAACCACGCTGGCGACGTTCATCCTGATATGTTGGTGATTTTGAACGACAACGAAATGTCGATTTCAGAAAACGTCGGCGCCCTGAATAACCACCTTGCAAAGGTACTTTCTGGTAGCTTATACACTTCTATCCGTGAAGGCGGCAAGAAAGTGCTGTCTGGTGTTCCACCTATTAAAGAGTTGGTTCGCCGTACGGAAGAGCACCTAAAAGGCATGGTAGTGCCTGGTACTCTATTCGAAGAATTCGGCTTTAATTACATTGGCCCGATTGATGGGCACGACGTCAATGAACTCGTCAAAACGCTAAAAAACATGCGTGAGCTCAAAGGTCCTCAGTTCTTACACATCATGACCAAGAAAGGCAAAGGTTATGAGCCTGCCGAGAAAGATCCTATCGGCTACCATGGTGTTCCTAAATTCGATCCAACGCATAACTGTCTACCGAAAAGCAGTGGCGGTAAGCCAACTTACTCAAAGATCTTTGGTGACTTTTTATGTGACATGGCGGCCCAAGATCCTAAGCTAATGGCAATTACGCCAGCAATGCGCGAAGGATCAGGTATGGTGCGTTTCTCAAAAGAGTACCCAGACCAATACTTTGATGTGGCGATTGCTGAGCAGCACGCGGTGACACTGGCAACAGGCATGGCAATTGCGGGCGATCATCCAATCGTTGCTATCTATTCGACTTTCTTGCAACGTGGTTATGACCAATTGATCCACGACATCGCGATCATGGACTTACCAGTGATGTTTGCGATCGACCGCGCAGGTCTCGTTGGCGCAGATGGTCAAACTCACCAAGGTGCGTTCGATTTGAGCTTTATGCGCTGTATTCCGAACATGGTGATCATGGCGCCAAGCGACGAAAACGAGTGCCGACAAATGCTTTACACTGGCCATAAGCATTCTGGCCCGAGTGCGGTTCGATACCCTCGTGGTAGCGGCATGGGCGTAGAAATCGAAACTGAGTTTACGGCGTTAGAAATCGGTAAAGGGCGCATGGTTCGCCAAGGTGAAAAAGTTGCTATTCTGAACTTTGGTACTTTCTTGGGCAACGCGCTAGAAGCGGCAGAATACCTTAACGCCACTGTTGCTGATATGCGCTTTGTGAAGCCGCTCGATGAGGCATTGATTCGTCAACTAGCCGCAGATCATGACGTGCTCGTGACGTTAGAAGAAAATGTTATCGCGGGTGGTGCTGGCGCTGGTGTCGTTGAGTTCATGATGAAAGATAAAATCATTAAACCTGTGTTGAACCTAGGTTTACCAGATGAGTTTATTCATCAGGGAACACAAGATGAACTGCATGAAGAGCTTGGTCTCGATGCAAAAGGAATTGAAAAGTCCATCTTGGATTATTTAGCAAAATAGAATGTAAAAAGGGATGTTCATAGCATCCCTTTTTTACGTTCAGTGTTTAGTTCATCCAGCCCGCATATTTTGCGACTAGAAACAGGGCAACACCGGCCATAACTCCCGCCACGATATCATCAACCATAATACCCAGCCCACCGTGAACTCGCTTGTCTAGCCACCCAATTGGCCAAGGTTTTACCATATCGAAAAAACGAAATAAGATGAAGCCAGTGATCAACCACTTCCATTCAGTGAGTGGAATATTCAGTGCAGGTACAATGCTCATCGTAATCCAAAAGCCTGCAAACTCATCCCATACGATTGAACCATGATCATGCACCTTCATGTCTGCAGACGTCACTTGGCATATTTGAATGCCGATCACACACGAAATCAGAACAACAATGACATACGCCGTAAATGGTAATTGTGCCAACAACAAAAAGAAAGGCACGGCCGCCAGTGTGCCCATTGTTCCAGGGATAAACGGGGATAATCCACTGCCAAAACCCGTCGCCAATAGATGCCACGGGTTCTTTAATGAAATCAGAGAAAGAGGGTTGGTCATATCCTTAAACCTATACTGCTAGTTTGGTTTCAATCGTCATGCCTGTGAGTTGCTCAATAGTAACAGGCTCTTGGCTAGAGCTTAGCTTAGATCATTTAAAGTGGTCGAAGCCACTTAAGTCCCAATCAAGTGGTTGATTGTTATCATGCAGCTCGAAGGTTCCATTTGGTCGGATTTGACCAATACATGTGACCTTACAGCCAGTATGAGATAAAGCGCTTTGTAACGAGCCTCGATTTTGCTCCGGCACGGTAAAACACAACTCGTATTCTTCGCCACTTGCTAAAGCATACTGCTGCGCGCTGATCTTATCATCTAAAAACTGGACTAATTCTGAAGAGATCGGTAGCTGAGAGACATCAATACTCACCCCAACCTGAGATCGCTGTAAAATGTGCTTAATATCAGAGATTAAACCATCTGAAATATCTATCGCCGACGAGGCTAAGCCAACAAGAGCTTGTCCAGCAAGCACACGCGGAGAACTAAGGTAATGAGCTCGCTCTAGTGCTTCCGCGCCGGCTCTGCTTCGCAGAGAGTCATCTAGAATCACATCCAAGCCAGCTTTTGCATCGCCAAGGTTTCCCGTTACATATACCCAATCCCCAGGCTTTGCGCCGGAACGTGTGAGAGCTTTACCTTCAGGTACAAAACCTTGCACCGTGAGTGTCAGACACAATGGCCCTTTGGTGGTATCACCGCCTATTAACTGAATACCATAGTAATCAGCCAGTTCGAAAAATGCATCACAGAAAGGTGCAAGCCATTCTTCATCTGGCTCGGGCATCGTTAATGCAAAGCTCACCCATGCAGGCGTTGCTCCCATCGCTGCCAAATCACTGATGTTAGAAGCCAATGCTTTGTGTGCGACCCATGCTGGGTTCGCGTCGGCTAAGAAATGCGTTCCAGCTACCAATGTATCCGTGCTAATCGCAATCTGAACATTAGCTGGCGCTTTGACCAAAGCACAATCATCACCAGCGGCTAGATGGACATCTTTACGTTGGCTCTGACGACCGACGAAGTACTTGTCTATCAGATTAAATTCACCAGACATAATTCACTTACTTTTTGATGTAAAAGCTTTTGATACAAAAAAGGTCAGCATGTGCTGACCTTTTCATTGAAGAAATCGTTATTTCTTACGAATGTGAGGTGCTGCTTTATCAAGTACACCATTCACAAACTTGTGGCTATCTTCTGCTGCGAAAACTTTTGCAAGTTCAATCGCTTCATTGATAACAACTTTGTAAGGAACATCTTCGCGACGAGTCATCTCGTACATAGCAAGGCGAAGAAGAGCAAGTTCCATCATATCTAAATCCTGCATAGGACGAGAGATGTATGGACGAATTTTGCTATCTAGCTCAGCGTGGCTAAGTACAACACCGCTTAATAGTTCACGGAAGTAAGCTACGTCTGTCTCTGGAGCAGCAAGCGCTGGCTCAGATGCATGAAGTTCTTCTTCATCGTATTTGTCGCCAGACAAAAACTGTTCTTCAATCTTGGCAACATTCTCTTTAGTAATTTGCCATGAGTAGATCGCCTGTAGAGCGAATTGACGTGCGTTACGACGTGCGGCTGGTTTCACACTGGCCCCCATTAGGAATCAATTTCAGATAGTACATTAATCATTTCAAGTGCGCTTAGTGCAGCCTCTGCACCTTTATTACCAGCCTTGGTTCCTGCGCGTTCAATCGCTTGATCGATCGTATCAACAGTCAAAACACCAAATGCTACTGGAATGCTGAATTCCATAGACACTTGTGCTAGACCTTTGTTCATTTCACTACAAACATAGTCAAAGTGAGGCGTTCCACCGCGAATAACAGACCCTAGAGAAACAATAGCGTCGAATTTGCCAGTTTTAGCAACACGCTGAGCTACTAGAGGTAGTTCTACGGCACCTGGACAACGCACAACCGTGATGTTGTCTTCGCTTACTTGTCCGTGACGCTTTAGTGTATCGATCGCACCAGAAAGTAGGCTTTCGTTAATAAAACTGTTGAAACGAGAAATAACGATAGCAATTTTTGCATTTGGCGCTGGGAAGCCACCCTCGATCACTTTCATAAGCTTTCCTTTAACTCTATTTATAAGTGAAATATGTTCATCAAGTGAGAATCGCCGGATTCTAGCACAAATTTGTGAGCAATATCTAATGGAAATTGGAGGCAAATCACCGGTTCCTAGCCATTGACGAGTTAAGCACGTCAAAGACTAGGAACTTATTGTTCGGTTGTTACTCGCAGACGTACTCAACAACGTTCAGACCAAAACCACCTAACGCGTGGTACTTTTTGTTGGTCGATGACAGAAGGCGCATATCATGTACACCGAGATCCGCAAGAATCTGTGAACCAACGCCAACACGGCGAGACGTGCCTTGTTTTTTAGCAAGCGTTGGGGCTTCACCTTTGTCTTGCGCTTCGAACATCTTCACGCGATGAATAAGTAGATCGGTCGATTCTTCATGGCCAAGAACAACCAGCACACCGCCTTCTTCACCAATGCGTTTCATTGCCTTATCTAGTGTCCAGCTGCGCTCTGCATTACGATCGCTACGTAGTAAGTCGGTAAAAACGTCTTGAAGATGAACGCGAACCAGTGGCGCTTTTTCTTTCAAATCGCCCTTGCACATTGCGTAGTGCACTTGGTTATCAATGGTGTCTTTGTAAGTGACTAACGTGAACTCGCCAAACTCTGTCGGTAGCTTGCACTCTGCCACACGTTCAATCGTTGTCTCAGTGTTATTGCGGTACTCAATTAGGTCGGCAATAGTGCCCAATTTAATACCGTGCTTCTCTGCAAAGATCTCTAGATCTGGGCGACGAGCCATGGTGCCGTCGTCATTTAAGATCTCAACAATCACCGATGCTGGCTCTAAACCAGCAAGACGAGCCAAATCACAGCCAGCTTCAGTGTGACCTGCGCGAGTCAGTACACCGCCGTCTTGAGCTGCGAGAGGGAAGATGTGACCAGGCTGCACCAAATCCGCAGCTTTAGCGTTTGGCGCGACTGCTGCTTGAACGGTACGTGCGCGATCTGCGGCTGAAATACCAGTCGTTACCCCTTCTGCTGCCTCAATCGAAACAGTAAAGTTGGTGGTGTATTGCGCATTATTGTCTTGCACCATTGGTGGCAGACCTAGGCTTTCGCAACGATCTTTGGTCATGGTTAAACAAATCAGGCCACGGCCATAGGTTGCCATAAAGTTGATGGCTTCCGGCGTAATATGCTCGGCAGCCATGATCAAGTCACCTTCATTCTCGCGGTCTTCATCATCCATTAGGATGACCATTTTGCCTGCGCGAATATCATCAATAATTTCTTGTGGCGTACTGATTGGCATAGTCTGTTATCCCGTTATTCTAAATTTGTTATTGCGACAGCAATGAAAAATTACGTTGCAGTGAATGCTAGTTAGGTCAATAGTTTGAGCTTTGCATTAAGCAAGTCAATGAATCTCGCGGTGTTCTGTGAGTCTGCTCTTTATCGCATGCCTCACGCAGCCACTCCCAAGACTTATGCAAAACCGTTTTGCTGTAAAAAGTCCATCGTGATACGAGACTCGGCCTTATCTTCTTGTTGTCCTTGCAGTAAACGCTCCATATAACGCGCAAGTACATCAACTTCTAAGTTGACTTTGCGCCCCACTTGAAACTGGTCAATCGTAGTTTCTTCACTCGTATGAGGAACGATCGTCAGCTTAAAAGCATTTTTACGTAAGTCGTTGACGGTTAGGCTAATACCATCAACAGTAATCGAGCCTTTCTCTGCAACGTACTTGCTAATTTCCGCAGGCATTGCAACCCAAAACTCTATCGCACGGCCAACTGAATTGCGTTCGACAATTTCACCAACCCCATCGACATGGCCAGAAACGATATGTCCACCCAATCGCGTTGTTGGCAACATGGCTTTTTCTAGATTCACCTTATCGCCTACTTGGTAATCAGCAAACCCAGTTTTCTTCAAGGTTTCTAATGACAGATCAGCACTGTAATAGTGGCTTCCGAAGTCAACTACCGTTAAGCAAACACCATTGGTCGCAATGCTATCGCCTAACTTAACGTCTGACATATCAAGCGTACCCGTTTCAACCGTGACGGTGATGTCTTCGCCCTTCGGCGTAATCGCAGCTAACTTGCCCACTGCTTCTACTATTCCTGTAAACATACTATTTCTTATCTAATTTCATTACGTTTTATGGTGGCGGTGATGCGAATGTCTACCCCAACCATACGAACGTCTGTAATGTTTAAATCTATGACGTCAGCCATAGCGCTTAACCCTAAAGCACCGATAAGCCCCCGACCATCGCTGCCCATGAGTTTTGGCGCAAGGTAAACAATGAGCTCATCTACAAGATTAGCCTTTATCATCGCACTCGCTAGCGTAGCTCCAGCTTCAACCCATAAGTGATTGATGTGGTGCTCATCCGAGATACGTTTTAATGTCGTTGATAAGTCAATTTGGTCAGCGCTGTCCAATAGAGGGATACAGTCTCCATCAGAGCGAACAATAACTCGTTCTCCATCGGTATGGAACAGCTTGAGCGCATCAGTTAAATGGTTCTGACGGTCTAAGATTACACGTACTGGTTGACGAAGCTCTTCTTGTAAATACTGCGCTTGAACACTATTAGGTAAGTCATCCCAGCGCACATTGAGTGATGCATTATCATCAATCACCGTTTTGCTAGTAGAAAGAATGCCACCACTTATCGCTCGATAACGCTGCACATCTTGGCGGGCCGCTGGGGAGGTGATCCATTGGCTCTGACCATTACTGAGTGCGCTTTGCCCATCCAAACTGGCTGCCATTTTTAATTGAACAAACGGCATGCCTGTACGCATGTACTTTATAAAACCAGGGTTAAGGGCAAGGGCATCTTGCTCTAACAAGCCGATTTGTACTTCAACTCCGGCATCACGCAACATCTGGATGCCGCGACCTGCAACTTTCGGATTTGGGTCTACCATGGCGCAAACCACACGTGCCACTTTGGCTTTAATCAGCCCTTCGGCACATGGCGGTGTACGGCCGTAATGAGAGCAAGGTTCTAGCGTCACATAAGCGGTTGCACCAACCGCTTTTTCACCCGCCATGCGCATCGCGTGCACTTCGGCATGCGGCTCACCAGCACGATGGTGATAGCCTTCACCGACAATTTCTTCATCACGAACGATGACACACCCTACATTTGGATTAGGGGCGGTGGTGTAAATGCCACGTTTCGCTAACTTAATAGCTCGTGACATCATGGCGAAATCTAAATCAGAAAACGCTCTTTCAGGAGTGTGTTGAGTCATGAGCTACTCAGTCTTCTAGGCGGGCAATCTCTTCGCCAAACTCGCGAATATCTTCAAAGCTGCGGTAAACGGAAGCGAAACGAATGTAAGCCACCTTATCGAGCTCTTTGAGCTGGTCCATGACTAAATTACCAATCATTTCACTCGGAACCTCTCGCTCACCCGTCGCACGCAGTTGTGATTTGATCATACTGATCGCTAACTCTATAGAATCGGCACTCACTGGGCGTTTCTCTAAAGCGCGTTGAATACCGCCAACCATTTTATCTTCATCAAATGGTTCACGGTTGCCATTCGATTTGATCACTTTAGGCATCACTAACTCTGCGCTTTCAAACGTAGTGAAACGCTCGCTACACGCCAAGCACTGACGGCGACGTCGAACTTGATGGCCATCAGCCACTAAGCGGGAATCAATAACTTTGGTATCGTTCTCGGAACAAAAAGGACAATGCATATCACCTCCATATCTATACCAAAATAACCTCATGAGCAATCACGGATAACCACGCGTTCATGGTTATACGGACTCTATTAAAGCTATTTGGGTATAACGCTTTCAAACCGAAATAAAAGCTCATGTAGTGTAGCGGAATTGGTATGTTAGACAAAGTAAATTACCACCTTCTAAAGAAGGTGGCTTTGTGTGAGCCCCCTAAAAGGGGGCCTTTGTTTAGTCCAGCGCCAA
>NZ_JAWOTE010000025.1:0-57103 GCF_033338695.1 Vibrio sp. Vb1166
TGAGTAGTTTTACAGGCAAAGCCGAAACGGATGATAACCACCTACTGAAGTAGGTGGTTTAGGGCTGAAAACAAAAAAAGCAGCGATTTCTCGCTGCTTTTTACTATCACGAACAGTGTCGTTATACGTCTAGGTTCGCTACTTTCAGTGCGTTCTCTTCGATGAAGTTACGACGAGGCTCTACTTGGTCACCCATTAGCGTCGTGAACAGTTGATCTGCGCCTACCGCATCTTCAATCGTTACCTGCATCATACGACGTGTTTCTGGGTCCATGGTGGTTTCCCAAAGTTGGTCTGGGTTCATCTCACCTAGACCTTTGTAGCGCTGACGGCTTAATCCACGCATTGACTCTTTCACTAACCAGTCAAGCGCTTCTGCAAAGTTTGCCACTGGCATAGTACGCTCACCACGTTTGATGTACGCGCCTTCTTCCAGAAGTCCATCAAGTGCTTCTGATAGATCGGCCAACTTGCCGTACTCTTTCGAGTTTAGGAAGTCGATGCTAATTGCATGTTCGTGCGTCACGCCGTGAGTACGAACCACAATCTTAGGCAAGTTTAAGCCTAGCTCTTCGTGCTGCTCAACTTCGTAGCTGTACTGACTTGCACCCACTTCTTTCGCATTCAGCTGTTCAATAAGCTGCTTCGTCCAAGCTTCCACAACTGATGCGTCATGGCATTGCTCTGGCGTTAGGCGAGGAGTGTAAATCAACTCGTTTACCAAAGCACTTGGGTAGCGACGGCTCATACGTTCCGCCAGTTTAATACCCGCATTGTACTGTTGAACAAGCTTCTCTAGTGCTTCACCTGCCAGTGCAGGTGCTTCTGCGTTTACGTGTAGCGATGCATTGTCCAGAGCCAATGATACTTGGTATTGGTTCATCGCTTCTTCATCTTTGATGTACTGCTCTTGTTTGCCTTTTTTCACTTTGTATAGTGGTGGCTGAGCGATGTACACATAGCCACGCTCGATAAGCTCTGGCATTTGACGGTAGAAGAAGGTCAACAGTAGCGTACGGATGTGCGAACCATCGACATCGGCATCGGTCATGATGATGATGTTGTGGTAACGAAGCTTGTCCGGGTTGTACTCGTCACGACCGATACCACAACCTAGTGCGGTGATCAGTGTTGCTACTTCTTGAGAAGATAGCATCTTGTCGAAACGTGCTTTTTCTACGTTAAGAATCTTGCCTTTTAGCGGTAGGATTGCTTGGTTCTTGCGGTTACGGCCTTGTTTTGCGGAGCCGCCTGCCGAATCACCCTCCACTATGTATAGTTCAGAGAGTGCCGGATCTTTTTCCTGACAGTCTGCAAGTTTACCTGGAAGACCAGCTAGGTCTAGTGCACCTTTACGGCGCGTCATTTCACGAGCTTTACGCGCAGCTTCACGTGCACGTGCTGCATCGATGATTTTCGAACAAACCATCTTCGCTTCTGTCGGGTTCTCAATCAGGAACTCAGACAGTTTTTCACCCATTGCAGACTCAACAGCTGATTTCACTTCAGAAGAAACTAGTTTGTCTTTTGTTTGGCTTGAGAACTTAGGATCAGGCACTTTCACCGAAACAACCGCAGTTAGACCTTCACGCGCATCGTCGCCTGAAGTCGCTGTTTTCGCTTTCTTCGAGAAACCTTCTTTATCCATAAAGCTGTTCAATGTACGTGTTAGCGCAGCACGGAAACCAGCAAGGTGAGTACCACCATCACGCTGTGGGATATTGTTGGTAAAGCAGAAGATGTTCTCTTGGAAACCATCGTTCCATTGCATCGCCACTTCAACTGAAATGCCGTCTTCACGCTCAGAGTTAAAGTGGAAGATTTTTTCGATGATTGGCGTTTTGTTGGTGTTTAGGTGATCAACGAACGCTTGAATACCACCTTCATACATGAAGTGATCATGTTTGTCTGCTTCACGTTCATCAACCAATTTGATCGACACACCAGAGTTCAGGAATGACAGTTCACGCAGGCGCTTCGCCAGAATGTCATAGTGGAACTCTGTGTTAGAGAACGTCTCGGCACTTGGCCAGAAACGAATTTGTGTACCGGTTTTATCCGTATCACCCACAACGGCTAGTGGCGCTTGAGGCTCACCATGGCGGTAGGTTTGCGTATGGATATGGCCACCACGATGAATCGTTAGCTCAACTTTCTCTGATAGTGCGTTTACTACTGAAACACCTACCCCGTGAAGACCACCCGATACTTTGTATGAGTTATCGTCGAACTTACCACCCGCGTGAAGAACCGTCATGATTACTTCTGCTGCAGAGACATTTTCCTCTGAGTGGATTTCTGTTGGAATGCCACGACCATCATCGCTAACGGAAACCGAGTTATCCTCATGAATTGTCACAACGATGTCTTTACAGTGACCTGCCAACGCTTCATCAATTGAGTTATCCACCACCTCGAAAACCATGTGGTGAAGGCCGGTGCCGTCGTCCGTATCGCCGATGTACATTCCTGGACGCTTACGTACCGCATCCAGACCCTTCAGTACCTTAATACTCGATGAATCGTAATTTTCAGACATGAGTTTCTCTCTTCTAGTTTGACTCTATCCTGCCATGTTCCACATGAAACAATTTACCGTTATCGTCCAACATATCGGCGATTTGGCTTTCAGTGATAGAGCTTACAAATACTTGTGCGCCCGTCTCTTTTAAGCAGTCAGCAAGACGCTTGCGACGTTGGCTATCTAATTCCGACGCGAAGTCATCAATTAGGTAAATGCATTGTTTACCGGCCATCTCTGTCAGGTGTTGCCCTTGCGCTACACGCAATGCACACACCATGAGTTTTAATTGACCGCGTGACAGAACATCTTCAACGGGCGTTCCGTTCACTTTAATGCGCAAATCAGCTTTGTTTGGGCCACTAAAGGTGTATCCCAAAGCCTGATCACGCTCAAAATTCTTTTCTAGTATCTCGTGGTATGGAGTGTCTTTATCCCAGCCACGATAATACTTCAATTGGATCTCAAATTCTGGCAAAAATGTCTGACAGATAGTTTCTGCGACGGTTTTCATCTGCTCGATGTAACTTGCTCGCCATTGGCTGATGTTTTCAGCCAATCCTGCCATTTCCTGATCCCAATAACTGAGCTCACGATAACTATTGGCGGTTTTCAACAACGCGTTGCGCTGCTTGTTCAGGCGCTTGAACCTTCCCCATGCTTGATAAAAAGCGGGCTCGGTATGAAACACGCCCCAATCAATAAACGCACGACGATGTTTAGGGCCATCTGTCAGTAAATCAAACCCTTCTGGGTGTATCAACTGCAGAGGCAGAACTTGTGCCAACTGCGCTAATTTTTGTCCAGATTGACCGCCTATTTTAACCTCTGTTGAGCCATCACGCTGCTTATTAATGCCGATAGGTAGCTCAAATTGATCCGAGTTCAAAAAACGACCATGAACAAACAGTTCGTCACACTCATTTTGTATCACTCGTCCGGTGAGAGAGCTCTTGAATGAGCGGCCATGCCCGAGCAGATAAACCGCTTCTAAGACACTGGTTTTACCGCTGCCGTTCGGCCCGATAAGAAAGTTAAAGCCTGCTGATAACTCAATATCACAGGCTTTAATGTTTCGAAACTGCTGAATGATGAGACGAGAAAGAGGCATTCAGTTGGCTTATAGACGAATTGGCATCACCACGTACATGGCACTGTCATCGTCGGCATTTTCAATCAACGCGCTAGCGTTAGCATCCGACATCGACACACGTACATTTTCACAACGCAACGTATTCAGAACATCAAGCACATAGCTTACGTTAAAGCCGATTTCGATGGCGTCACCTTCAAAGGTTACATCAAGCATCTCTTCCGCTTCTTCTTGTTCTGGGTTATTCGCGGTTATGCGCATTTCAGTATCAGCCAGATTCACTCGCACGCCACGGAATTTTTCGTTGGAAAGAATCGCAGCACGAGAGAAGGCTTGGCGCAACTCGTCACAACTTGCTATTAGGGTCTTATTGGTGCTCTGAGGCAATACACGGCGGTAGTCAGGGAAACGACCATCAACCAACTTAGAGGTAAAAGTAAAGTTATTCACCTCAGCACGAACATTGGAGCTACCGATCTGAAGTACTACAGGCTGCTCTGGCGCATCCATCAACTTTACTAATTCTTGCACACCTTTGCGTGGCACGATGATTTGCTTCTGCGCAAAGTCCGCACCTAGCTGAGTTTGCGATACCGCCATACGGTGGCCGTCCGTCGCCACGCTGCGTAGCGTGGTGCCGTCAATTTCAAACAACATGCCGTTGAGGTAGTAACGAACGTCTTGATTCGCCATCGAGAACTGAGTTTTGTCGATCAGCGTACGTAAATCAGCTTGGCTCAGTGATACTTCCACTTCACTTTGCCAGTCTTCAATATTAGGGAAATCGTTCGCAGGAAGCGTTGCCAATGAGAAACGGCTGCGACCAGAGCGAACTTGTACGCGATCACCTTCTAATACAAATGTGATGATCGCATCGTCCGGTAAACCACGGCAGATATCGAGAAACTTACGCGAAGGAACGGTAATGCTGCCCGCTTCAAAATCACCTTCTAGCGTCACTTTGCTTACTAACTCTACTTCAAGATCGGTTGCCGTCATCGACAATACGTTCTCTTCTACTTTAAGAAGTAGGTTACCCAGGATTGGCAGAGTTGGTCGGCCACCTAAAGCGCCCGAAACCTGCTGTAGCGGTTTGATTAAATGACTACGTTCAATGGTAAATTTCATGCTTGGCTCTTTACGCTGTCAGCTCAATAAATGATTTGCTTAGAATACCGTTATTCTAACCGATTACGAAGACAGGGTGCGAATCAAGTTAGAGTAATCTTCTTTAATGTCGTGGCTCTCTTCACGCAGCTGCTCAATCTTGCGACAAGCATGAAGTACGGTCGTATGATCGCGGCCCCCAAACGCATCGCCAATTTCAGGCAAGCTATGGTTGGTTAGTTCTTTTGCTAACGCCATGGCCAGCTGACGAGGACGCGCAACAGAACGAGAGCGACGTTTAGACAGCAAGTCCGCTACTTTAATCTTGTAGTATTCCGCCACTGTCTTTTGAATGTTATCGATCGTCACCAGCTTCTCTTGTAGAGCAAGCAGATCGCGCAGCGCTTCACGAACAAAATCAATCGTAATTGGACGACCAGTAAAGTTCGCGTTCGCGATAACACGGTTCAGTGCACCTTCGAGCTCACGAACGTTCGAACGCAGACGCTTGGCAATGAAGAATGCCACTTCATCAGCAAGGTGGATTTGGTGATCTTCAGCTTTTTTCATCAAGATCGCCACACGCGTTTCAAGCTCAGGTGGCTCGATCGCAACAGTAAGACCCCAACCAAAGCGAGATTTAAGACGATCTTCAACGCCATTAATTTCTTTAGGATAACGGTCAGACGTTAGAATGATCTGCTGATTACCTTCCAATAGTGCGTTGAAGGTATGGAAGAATTCTTCTTGTGAACGTTCTTTATTAGCAAAGAATTGGATGTCATCGATAAGGAGCGCATCCACGCTGCGGTAGTAGCGTTTGAATTCTTCAATCGCATTGTTTTGCAACGCTTTTACCATGTCTTGCACAAAACGTTCTGAGTGCATGTAGACCACTTTTGCGTTCGGGTTGTTATCCACAATCGCGTTGCCCACCGCATGCAACAAGTGCGTTTTACCCAAGCCCGTGCCGCCGTATAGGAACAGCGGGTTGTATGCTGCACCAGGATTATCCGATACCTGACGCGCCGCAGCCAAACCCAGTTGGTTCGACTTACCTTCAACAAAGTTGTCGAACTTGTGTTTTGGGTTCATGTTTGAGCGGTGATTGATAGCCGCAATCGCTTGAGCGTCGTCATCCCAGGTTTTGTGTACTGGCTTACGCGCCTGTAATTGCGCAGGTGCAGATGACTCCGCAGCCACATCTGCAGGCGTACGTGTCGGCGCTGGTTTTGGAGCAGAGACAGGTCGGCTCCCCACTTCAAAGCGTAAGTTAGGAATGTCGCCACCACAGTATTCCTGCAGTAAGCGAGTAATATTGTTCAGATACTTATCACGCACCCAGTCCAACACGAAGCGGTTTGGCGCGAATAGAGTGAGAGTATTGTCATTGAGCTCCGCTTGTAGCGGACGAACCCACATGCTGAATTCTGTAGCTGGTAGCTCTTCTTGAAGCTGCTGCAAACATTGCAGCCAAAGCGAAGATGACACGGTGCCCCCACTGAGTAATTGAATTATCGGAAAAGACTGGCAATTTTACCTGTTGATAACCAAGATCGCCAGCGATTGATCGACGATCCAGTGAATAAGATCCAAGTTATTCACAATTATTTCTGCAAACTTGATGAGATCAACACACCTTGCCCCAAATTTGCCCACACAACGATCCACAATTGGGCAAAATTCACAAGATCGAGCGATTGGTGATAAGTCTGTGTATTATTTTATTCCCAATGCTGATTTTGTCGATCATTTCGCTAGGTTCAGTTCGCATTTTCGTCACATTTAACATTCTTCTTCTATTATCTAATAACTCACAGGTCTAGGTTATTGCTCTTGGTTATTTATTTAATTGAGCTAACTAACAGTAGTATTTCCAACCATAAAATTATGGAGATGTATTATGAAAAACTGGATTAAGGTTGCCGTTGCAGCCATTGCACTGTCGGCAGCAACCGTACAAGCCGCTACTGAAGTCAAAGTTGGTATGTCAGGTCGCTACTTCCCGTTTACTTTTGTAAAGCAAGACAAGCTACAAGGCTTTGAAGTCGACATGTGGGATGAAATCGGTAAACGTAACGATTACAAAATCGAATACGTAACAGCCAACTTCTCTGGTTTATTTGGTCTTTTAGAAACTGGTCGTATCGATACGATCTCCAACCAAATCACCATGACTGATGAGCGTAAAGCTAAATACCTATTTGCTGACCCTTACGTTGTAGATGGCGCACAAATTACCGTGCGTAAAGGCAACGACAGCATCAAAGGTGTTGACGATCTTGCGGGCAAAACCGTTGCGGTGAACCTAGGCTCTAACTTTGAGCAACTGCTGCGTCAATACGACAAAGACGGCAAGATCAACATTAAAACGTACGACACAGGTATCGAACATGACGTGGCGCTCGGTCGTGCAGACGCGTTTGTAATGGATCGTCTTTCTGCGTTAGAGCTGATTAAGAAAACAGGTCTTCCTTTGGAATTGGCAGGCGAACCGTTTGAGACCATTCAAAACGCATGGCCTTTCGTGGACAACGAGAAAGGTCGTAAGCTGCAAGAAGAAGTAAACAAAGCACTGGCTGAGATGCGCGCAGATGGTACAGTAGAGAAAATTTCCGTGAAGTGGTTTGGCGCTGACATCACGAAATAAGAACTCTTTGTACTTTAGGCCGCAAAGTGGTATCACTCTCGGACTAAAATAAACTTACGTAAAGGTGGAACTTGTTTTCCACCTTTTCTTTTCTCTAGCCTTTAGGTAAGCCGTATGGGATTTGACTTTAATTACATGTTGGAACTGTTGCCGATATTGCTGAAATATCTTGGCACAACCATGGAAATGGCGACATGGGGATTGGTGTTTTCGCTGATTTTATCCGTCATTTTAGCCAATATTCGCGTATTTAAACTGCCAGTTTTGGATCAATTAAGCCAACTGTACATCAGCTTCTTCCGTGGCACCCCACTGTTGGTTCAGCTTTTCCTGCTTTATTACGGCTTACCGCAAATTTTTCCATTGATGGTCGGTATCGACGCCTTTTCAGCAGCGGTTATCGGTTTAACGCTGCACTTTGCCGCTTATATGGCGGAAAGTATTCGTGCCGCCATTATTGGCATTGATCGCAGCCAAATGGAAGCGAGCTTATCGGTCGGTATGACGACATCCCAAGCAATGCGCCGAGTGATTTTACCTCAAGCAACGCGTGTCGCACTGCCTTCATTGATGAACTATTTCATCGATATGATCAAGTCAACGTCTCTCGCTTTCACGCTTGGTGTGGCCGAAATCATGGCGAAAGCACAGATGGAAGCCTCATCAAGTTTCCGTTTCTTTGAAGCTTTCCTTGCGGTTGCTCTTATTTACTGGGGCGTGGTGGTGATTCTGACTCGCGTACAAATCTGGGCAGAAGCAAAACTGAATAAGGCGTACGTACGATGATTAAGTTAGAAAATATTCACAAACGTTTTGGTGAGACTGAAGTGCTGAAAGGCATCGACCTCGATATTAAGCAAGGTGAGATCATCGTGATTATCGGCTCAAGTGGTACGGGTAAATCAACCTTGCTGCGTACGGTGAACTTTCTAGAACAAGCAGATGAAGGTCGTATCACGATAGATGACATCTCCGTTGATACTCAAAAACACACTAAAGCCGAAGTATTAGCGCTGCGTCGTCGAACTGGCTTTGTGTTCCAAAACTATGCCCTGTTTGCCCATATGAATGCGCGCCAGAACATTGCCGAAGGTCTAGTGACCGTTCGAGGTTGGAAAAAAGCCGATGCTCTCAAACGAGCGCAACAAATTCTGGATGACATCGGCCTTGGGGATAAAGGCGATAGTTATCCAGCGGCATTATCTGGCGGCCAACAACAACGCGTGGGTATCGGCCGAGCGATGGCGCAGCAACCAGAACTGCTGTTGTTTGACGAACCAACTTCTGCGCTGGATCCTGAATGGGTCGGTGAAGTTCTCTCATTAATGAAGAAGTTAGCTAATCAGCATCAAACCATGCTGGTGGTGACGCACGAGATGCAATTCGCGAAAGAAGTCGCTGATAGAGTGATCTTCATGGCGGAAGGCAATATCGTTGAGCAAGGTTCTCCACAGGATATCTTCGATAATCCACAAGATCCTCGTTTGAAAAAATTCCTTAACCAAGTAGGAATAGAGTAACGATCAAGCATCAGGATCGATTGATCCTTGAGATTTTACTCACACTACGTATAATCGCCCGGCCGGAATTTCGTACTCATTGAGTCATTGACACATTATGTGAGTGTGATTACAATTCCGCCTCTTTGTTGAGAGGCGTCGGTTGTCCTTCTCTATATAAAGAGCTTCTTTATATAAGAAAGCAAATACCCACGCCGGGTTTAACAAGAACCTAAAACTACTGATCAGTAAAGGTAATTATCATGAAACGCACTTTTCAACCTACAGTTCTAAAGCGCAAGCGTACTCACGGCTTCCGTGCTCGCATGGCAACTAAGAACGGTCGTAAAGTTATCAACGCACGTCGTGCAAAAGGCCGTGCGCGCCTATCAAAATAATCGCTAGTTTATTTTGAACACGTACGCGTTTAATCGGGAGTTACGTTTGTTAACTCCCGAGCATTATCAAAACGTCTTCCAGCAAGCTCATCGAGCTGGCTCGCCTCATTTCACCATCATTGCTCGCAATAACAAACTTTCTCACCCACGATTAGGTTTAGCGGTTCCCAAAAAGCAAATCAAAACGGCTGTCGGTCGTAACCGATTTAAGCGTTTGGCTCGTGAAAGCTTTCGTAACAATCAACATCAGCTTCCAAACAAAGATTTTGTTGTGATTGCAAAGAAAAGCGCGCAAGATTTAAGCAATGAGGAAATTTTTAAGTTGTTTGATAAGCTATGGCAACGCCTGTCTCGCCCTTCACGTGGATAGCCATTGGGCTCGTTTATCTGTATCGCTGGTTTATCAGCCCTTTGATTGGTCCTCGTTGCCGGTTCACACCAACCTGTTCCACTTACGCGCTAGAAGCTTTGAGAGCTCACGGTTTTGTAAAAGGATGTTGGTTATCAGGCAAACGTCTATTAAAATGCCACCCTTTGAATGAAGGGGGGTATGACCCCGTTCCACCAGTCCAAAAACAAGACAGAGATAACTAACGATGGATTCTCAACGTAATATCCTGCTCATCGGTTTGGCCCTGGTTTCTTTTTTGCTGTTTCAACAATGGCAAGTTGCAAAGAATCCAGAACCTCAAGCAGTTGAACAGGCTCAATCAAGCAGCACTCTACCTGCACCATCTTTTGCTGATGAACTTGACCCAGTTCCTGGTCAACAGCAAGCTTCTGCAAAAACTATCACAGTAACGACTGATGTTTTAACTCTGTCGATCGACACCGTTGGTGGCGATGTGGTACATGCCAACCTTAACGAATACTCTGCTGAGTTAGATTCATCAGATTCCTTTGTTCTGCTTAAAGACGCTCAAGGTCACCAATTTATCGCTCAAAGCGGTCTAGTGGGCCCTCAAGGTATCGACTTGAGCAGCACAAATCGCCCTCACTACAACGTAAGTGCAGACAGCTTCACAATGGCTGACGGTCAAGATGAACTTCGCGTTCCGATGACATTCACTGCAAACGGCATCGAATACACCAAAACTTACATCTTTAAACGCGGCAGCTACGCGCTTAATGTTGAATACGATGTAGTGAACAACTCAGGCAACAACGCAACATTTGGTATGTACGCTCACCTACGTCAAAACCTAATGGACGATGGTGGTAGCATCACAATGCCTACTTACCGTGGTGGCGCATACTCAACAGAAGATACGCGTTACAAGAAGTACAGCTTTGATGATATGCAGGATCGCAACCTGTCTCTTAACCTAGCCGATGGCCAAGGTTGGGCAGCAATGATTCAGCACTACTTTGCCGCAGCTTGGATCCCACGTAACGAACCAGGTACTAACCTATACACTCGTGTAATTGGCAACCTAGGCGACATCGGCGTTCGTATGCCGAACAAAACTATCGCAACAGGCGATCAGGCTAAGTTTGAAGCAACACTTTGGGTTGGTCCAAAACTGCAAGATGAAATGGCAGAAGTGGCACCTAACCTAGACCTAGTAGTGGACTACGGCTGGTTATGGTTCATTGCGAAGCCTCTTCATATGTTGCTTTCATTCATCCAGAGCTTTGTTGGTAACTGGGGTGTGGCAATCATCTGCCTGACCTTCATCGTTCGTGGTGCAATGTACCCACTAACAAAAGCGCAATACACGTCTATGGCGAAAATGCGTATGCTTCAGCCTAAGCTGCAAGCAATGCGTGAGCGTATCGGTGATGACCGTCAGCGCATGAGCCAAGAAATGATGGAACTGTACAAGAAAGAGAAAGTGAACCCACTAGGTGGTTGTTTACCTCTTATCCTACAGATGCCTATCTTCATCGCGCTTTACTGGGCACTAATGGAATCGGTTGAGCTACGTCACTCTCCATTCTTCGGTTGGATTCATGACCTTTCAGCGCAGGACCCTTACTACATCCTGCCGCTATTGATGGGTGCGTCTATGTTCCTAATCCAGAAGATGAGCCCGACAACAGTAACGGATCCAATGCAGCAGAAGATCATGACCTTTATGCCGGTTATGTTTACCTTCTTCTTCTTGTTCTTCCCATCAGGTCTCGTTCTGTACTGGTTGGTGTCGAACATCGTAACGCTTATCCAGCAAACTCTGATCTACAAAGGATTAGAGAAAAAAGGCTTACACAGCAAGTAACCTTTTAGGAAATGATTGAGAAAGGCGGCCAAAAGGTCGCCTTTTTGTTTTTGGCTGATTACAATTCAGCTAATTAATTGTGATGGCTCCCTAGGTATCTTCCCTATAGCCCAGCTCAAAAGGCAAAATTATGACTACAGATACGATTGTCGCTCAAGCGACCGCGCCTGGTCGTGGCGGTGTCGGTATTATTCGAGTTTCTGGCCCTAAAGCCAACCAAGTGGCGTTAGAAGTCACTGGCAAAACACTAAAGCCCCGCTACGCAGAGTACCTGCCGTTTAAGTCAGAAGAAGGCACTGTGCTTGATCAGGGCATCGCACTGTACTTCCCTAACCCACACTCATTTACAGGTGAAGACGTACTTGAGCTGCAAGGCCATGGCGGCCCTGTCGTGATGGATATGCTGATAAAACGCATTCTAGGTATAGATGGTATTCGAGCTGCTCGCCCTGGTGAGTTCTCTGAACGCGCATTTCTGAACGATAAACTCGACCTCGCTCAAGCCGAGGCGATCGCAGACCTCATTGATGCCAGTTCTGAAGAAGCAGCAAAATCGGCACTGCAATCCTTACAGGGCGCATTTTCAGGCCGCATTAATACCTTAGTTGAGTCGCTGATTCATTTGCGTATCTATGTTGAAGCAGCCATCGACTTCCCTGAAGAAGAGATCGACTTTTTGGCCGACGGTAAAGTGGCTGGTGACCT
Source organism: Vibrio sp. Vb1166 (assembly GCF_033338695.1). Taxonomy (NCBI): domain Bacteria; kingdom Pseudomonadati; phylum Pseudomonadota; class Gammaproteobacteria; order Vibrionales; family Vibrionaceae; genus Vibrio; species Vibrio sp. Vb1166. Next base: position 12,193 of record NZ_JAWOTE010000025.1, read on the forward strand.
ACAAGCCATCATCGACAACCTAGATGCGGTGCGCAAAGAAGCTAACCAAGGCGCTATTATGCGTGAAGGGATGAAAGTCGTGATTGCGGGTCGTCCAAATGCGGGCAAATCAAGCCTACTGAACGCGCTATCGGGTAAAGAATCTGCAATCGTAACCGACATCGCAGGAACCACGCGTGATGTACTGCGTGAGCATATCCATATTGATGGCATGCCACTACACATCATTGATACAGCAGGTTTGCGTGATGCTTCCGATGAAGTAGAGAAAATCGGTATCGAACGCGCGTGGGATGAAATAGCCCAAGCAGACCGCGTGTTGTTCATGGTGGATGGCACGACAACCGATGCCACCGATCCGAAAGATATCTGGCCAGATTTTGTGGATCGCCTACCAGACAACATTGGCATAACTGTGATCCGTAATAAAGCGGATCAAACGGGTGAAGATATGGGGATCTGCCACGTCAATAACCCTACTCTTATCCGTTTGTCAGCGAAGACTGGTGCAGGGGTTGAAGCTCTGCGCGATCATCTCAAGGAGTGTATGGGCTTCTCTGGCAACAGTGAAGGTGGGTTTATGGCTCGTCGTCGTCATCTCGATGCATTAGAACGTGCCGCACAGCACCTTCAAATAGGCCAGGAGCAGCTTGAAGGCTATATGGCTGGTGAAATATTGGCTGAAGAGCTACGCATCACCCAACAACATCTCAATGAGATTACCGGTGAGTTCAGTTCTGACGACTTACTGGGACGAATCTTCTCTTCATTCTGTATCGGGAAGTAAATAATCGAACGCGCGGTGCTGAGCTTAACTCACACCGCGTTTCTTTTTGTACGGCAAGCCATCCATGAGCTTTAGCCGTCGCATTCAATAAGGAAGAAGTATGATCCACATTATTACAGGCAGCACGTTAGGTGGCGCAGAATACGTAGGGGATCACGTGAGTGATCTACTCAACGAGAATGGATTTGAAACAACGATCCACAACCAGCCTTCCCTCAGTGATATCGAAAATCAAGGTACGTGGTTGGTGATCACCTCTACACATGGAGCTGGTGAGTATCCTGATAATATCCAACCTTTTATCGCAGCATTACAAAATACACCGCCAAAAATGACTGATGTAAAATTTGCGGTGATTGCGATTGGTGACTCTAGCTACGATACGTTCTGTGCCGCTGGTCAACACGCTTATGATTTATTAGAGGATATTGGTGCAACCCCTCTCGCAGATTGCTTTAAAATCGATGTACTGAGCCATGATGTGCCAGAAGACGCCGCAGAGATGTGGTTAAAAGAGAATATCGAACGTTTTTAAACTCACGACTTTCCCTTCAACAGAGTCGAAATTCGGCTCTGTTTTCTCCCATGTGAATAACCCCCACCAAATTATTTTGTTTAACCGCTCAAAAACCAACCAAACAGACTGTGGATAACTACAATAAGATCCAGTGATTTTCCTTTAGTTATCCCAATAACAACTTTGATCAATTTTATCCCCTGTGTATAACCACCACTTTTGATCCCAGGTAATCCTCGATCTGATCCAATCATGATCACAAGATATGATCCAAAGAAGATCCATGATCTTGTTGATCATTTTTAGGTTATCCACAGAAACGGTCGATCCTAATAGTAGATCTAATAAAAGATCATATATATAGATCTTATATATATTTATCTTGAAGCTTAAAACGGATAAAACGAGAAAACGTTTTTCTCTCTGGCATAAAGCAGGTAAAATACGGCTCCTTTATCTGTCCATTAAATCCCTTTGAATACCTGAGGTCAGTTCATGCTTTATCACGAAAACTTTGACGTCATTGTTGTCGGTGGCGGACACGCAGGAACGGAAGCCGCGCTCGCATCTGCACGCACAGGACAAAAAACGCTTCTCCTTACCCATAACATCGATACATTAGGCCAGATGTCTTGTAATCCGGCGATCGGTGGTATTGGTAAAGGTCACTTAGTAAAAGAAGTAGATGCTATGGGCGGTTTGATGGCTGAAGCCATCGACCATGCAGGTATTCAGTTTCGTACACTAAATGCCTCCAAAGGTCCTGCAGTACGAGCAACTCGAGCTCAAGCCGATCGCGCTCTGTACAAAGCGTACGTTCGTAATGCATTAGAAAATGCGCCTAACTTAACGTTGTTCCAGCAATCAGTTGATGATCTGATTGTTGAACAAGATCGCGCAGTTGGTGTGGTAACTCAAATGGGACTTCGCTTCCATGCGAAAGCCGTTGTGCTAACCGTGGGTACCTTCCTTGGTGGTAAGATCCACATAGGTATGGAAAGCTCGTCTGGTGGTCGTGCCGGGGATCCACCATCGATCGCATTAGCGGATCGACTGCGTGAACTGCCGTTCCGTGTGGATCGTTTAAAAACAGGTACTCCACCGCGCATTGATGCTTGTACTGTTGATTTTTCAGTGCTAGAAGCTCAGCACGGTGATAACCCAACTCCTGTATTCTCGTTCATGGGCAAACGTGAACAGCATCCGCGTCAGATTCCATGTTTCATCACCCACACCAATGAACAAACTCACGATGTGATCCGCAGTAACTTGGATCGCAGTCCAATGTACGCAGGTGTGATTGAAGGTATTGGTCCGCGTTACTGTCCGTCTATTGAAGACAAAGTGATGCGTTTCGCTGACAAAAACAGCCACCAAATATTCATTGAGCCAGAAGGCCTAACCACGCACGAGTTATACCCTAATGGAATCTCGACCAGCTTGCCATTTGATGTGCAAGTACAAATCGTGCGCTCAATGAAAGGGTTTGAAAATGCACACATCGTTCGCCCAGGTTATGCGATTGAATATGATTTCTTCGATCCACGTGATTTGAAGCAAACGTACGAGACGAAGTTCATCCATGGTTTGTTCTTTGCTGGCCAGATTAATGGCACGACTGGCTACGAAGAAGCCGCAGCGCAAGGCTTGATGGCCGGTCTAAATGCAAGCTTGTTTAGCCAAGACAAAGAAGGCTGGAGCCCACGTCGTGACCAAGCTTACATGGGCGTGTTGATTGATGACTTATCGACCATGGGTACCAAAGAGCCGTACCGCATGTTCACTTCTCGTGCGGAATACCGCCTGCTACTTCGTGAAGATAACGCCGATTTACGTTTAACGGAAAAAGCGCGCGAGCTAGGCTTGATTGATGATGTTCGTTGGGCTCGCTTTAACGAGAAAATCAACAATATGGAAACGGAGCGTCAGCGTTTGAAAGCAACGTGGATGAATCCGAAGTCAGAGGGTGTTGATGAGCTGAACAAGCTGCTGAAAACCCCAATGGCCCGTGAAGCGAGTGGTGAGGATCTTCTGCGTCGTCCAGAGATCACTTATTCGCAACTGACGCAACTTGAAGCGTTTGCTCCTGCTCTTGAAGATCAGCAAGCGGCTGAGCAAGTTGAAATTCAAGTGAAATACGATGGTTACATCAAGCGTCAGCAGGAAGAGATCGAAAAATCACTGCGTCACGAAAATACCAAGTTACCTGCTGATTTGGATTACCGCGATGTAAAAGGTTTATCAAACGAAGTCGTTGCTAAACTGAGCGAGGCCAAACCAGAGAGCATCGGTATTGCATCACGCATTTCAGGTATTACGCCTGCTGCAATTTCTATTCTACTTGTTCACTTGAAAAAGCATGGTTTGCTGAAGAAAGGTGAGGAATAATAATGAGCGCATTGCGAACAAAGCTGGATTCACTGATCGCGAAAACCGATTTGGAAGTGTCAGAACAGCAACGAGAGCAGTTAGTTGGTTATGTCGAACTGCTCAATAAATGGAACAAAGCGTACAATTTAACATCGGTACGTGATCCGCTGGATATGTTAGTGAAACATATTCTTGATAGTATCGTTGTAAGCGCACACCTGCCCGGTGAGCGCTTCATTGATGTTGGTACTGGTCCGGGGTTACCGGGCATCCCTTTGGCAATCATGAACCCTGAGAAAACCTTCTTTTTGCTCGACAGTCTTGGCAAACGCATCCGTTTTATCAAGCAAGTTGTGCACACATTAGGGCTGAAAAACGTGACACCAATTCAAAGTCGCGTCGAAGAATTCCAGCCTGAAGAAAAATTTGATGGCGTTTTGAGTCGAGCTTTTGCTTCAATGACAGACATGGTGGAATGGTGCCACCATTTGCCGAAACAAGAGCACGGGGTGTTTCTAGCGCTGAAAGGACAGCACCCTAAAGATGAAATGGATCAGCTTCCTGAATGGTGCAGTGTGACAGAGATCATATCTTTGGCTGTTCCTGAGTTGGAAGGTGATCGTCATCTAGTAATCTTATCGCGCAAGGAAAATTAGCGAGGTAATCGTGGGTAAAATTGTAGCAATCGCCAACCAGAAAGGTGGGGTCGGCAAAACAACAACGTGCATTAACTTAGCGGCTTCGATGGCGGCAACAAAGCGCAAGGTTTTGGTGATCGATCTCGACCCGCAAGGCAATGCTACGATGGCCAGTGGCGTGGATAAGTATATGGTCGACGCCACCGCATACGATCTTTTGGTCGAAGATACACCGTTCGATCAAGTCGTTTGTACCCAAACAACAGGGAAGTATGATTTGATCGCGGCGAACGGAGACGTCACCGCGGCAGAAATCAAATTGATGGAAGTTTTCGCTCGTGAAGTGCGTCTAAAAAATGCATTGTCGTCAGTTCGCGATAACTATGATTTCATCTTTATTGATTGTCCTCCTTCTCTAAACCTTCTTACAATCAATGCGATGGCGGCAGCAGACTCTGTGCTGGTGCCGATGCAATGTGAATACTTTGCGTTAGAAGGTTTAACTGCTCTTATGGATACAATCAGCAAGTTAGCGGCTGTTGTGAATGAAAACCTAAAAATCGAAGGTTTATTGCGTACCATGTACGACCCACGCAACCGCTTATCGAATGAAGTATCCGATCAACTTAAAAAACACTTTGGGAATAAAGTTTACCGTACTGTCATTCCGCGTAATGTTCGTTTGGCTGAAGCGCCAAGTCACGGTAAGCCAGCAATGTACTACGATAAGTACTCCGCAGGTGCCAAAGCGTATCTTGCTCTAGCGGGCGAAATGCTCCGCCGCGAAGAAATCCCAGTTTAACTCTAACCTAAGGAATTCAATCCCATGTCTAAGCGTGGTCTCGGAAAAGGACTGGATGCGTTATTGTCGACCAGTTCGTTTGCTCGTGAAAAACAGCATATTGCATCGCATAGCCAAGAATTATCGGCAGACGGTGAGTTAACCGATTTAGCGATTGGTCAATTGCAACCGGGCGTATACCAACCGCGTAAAGATATGGCGCCTGAAGCGCTAGAAGAACTAGCGGCTTCGATTCAATCACAAGGCATTATTCAACCAATCGTGGTTCGCCAGGTCGAAAGTGGTCAGTTTGAGATCATCGCAGGTGAGCGCCGCTGGCGTGCTGCAAGGCAGGCGGGGTTAAAACGCGTACCGTGTTTGGTGAAAAAAGTTGAAGATCGTGCCGCCATCGCCATGGCGTTGATTGAAAACATTCAACGTGAAGACTTGAATGTGATTGAGGAAGCCCAAGCGCTTGAGCGTCTACAAGATGAATTCACGCTGACACATCAGCAAGTGGCCGATGTGATTGGTAAATCAAGAACGACGGTGAGTAACCTATTACGTCTGAATCAGTTGGAAGTTGATGTAAAAGGTCTGGTTGCAGATAAAAAATTGGAAATGGGTCATGCTCGAGCTCTGTTAGCGTTAGAAGGCGAACAGCAAGTCGAAGTAGCTCAACAAGTGGCTAAGAAGCAAATGACTGTTCGCCAAACCGAACAGTTAGTAAAAAAGTGCTTAGCCCCACAAAATGAGCAAAAAGGGCAACAAGAGGATACCGAAGCCGAGCAAATGTCGCATAAATTGAGTCAGCTGCTTGATGCAAAAGTTTCTCTGACCCGTTCTGCAAACGGAAAAGCGAAATTGACGATAAGTCTTGATGAGCCTCACAAATTGGACCAACTAATTGCCAAGCTTGAGGCCTAGATGAGATAATTGATTTAGGTCAATTAATCTAATTAATCGAATTTTGTGCGAAAGTTGTCGTTTTGTAAACAAAACTGTAAGTTTTTGATGCAATCGAATTGCTTTACGTTGAACTGAACGTATAATTTTCGCCAATTTCCCAGCACAGAGAGTTAAGTGCGAAGTGGATATTACTAGAGGTACGAATACATGGTAGCTGCGTTAGCTAGACCAGGACGAGAGCTCGCAAGGCAATTGTTAATGATCCAGTCTGGCGCGGTTATTTTTGTGGCAGCAGGAATGGCGGTAGCCATAAATCCTGACTGGGGATTTTCAGCGCTGATTGGCGGAGGCATTTTTGTTGTTGCCAATGCAGTATTCGCGCTGTGTGCTTTCATGTTTAGTGGAGCTCGCGCTGCCAAGCGCATCGCTGCTTCCTTCTATACGGGTGAAGTACTGAAAATTCTCATCACGGTTGCACTGTTCTATGTTGCCTACATGTATATGCAGGTGGAACTTGTTCCCCTCAAACTAACCTATTTGCTGGTACTAGGTATTAATATCTGTGCACCAGTGCTATTCATTAACAACAAAAAATAGGATGAGTTATGGCTGCGCCAGGTGAAGCGCTAACATCGTCCGGTTACATTGCCCACCACCTTTCTAACCTATCGCTATACAAGTTGGGTTTAGTAGGGTCGGAGACAAGTTTCTGGAACGTACATATCGATAGCCTGTTTTTTTCTTGGTTTACTGGTTTAATTTTCCTCGGAATTTTTTACAAAGTAGCAAAGAGAACAACAGCGGGTGTACCGGGTAAGCTTCAGTGTGCTGTAGAAATGATCGTTGAATTTGTCGCCGATAACGTCAAAGACACGTTCCATGGACGCAACCCACTGATCGCGCCTTTAGCACTGACTATCTTTTGTTGGGTATTTTTGATGAACGTGATGGACTTAGTTCCTATCGACTTCTTACCATACCCAGCAGAGCATTGGCTAGGTATTCCTTACCTTAAGGTTGTACCGTCTGCTGATGTGAATATCACCATGGCTATGGCTCTAGGCGTTTTTGCATTGATGATTTACTACAGCATCAAAGTAAAAGGTCTAGGTGGATTCGCAAAAGAACTTGCACTACATCCATTCAATCACCCACTGATGATTCCGTTTAACCTACTAATTGAAGTGGTATCGCTATTAGCGAAACCTCTATCACTTGGTATGCGTCTATTCGGTAACATGTTCGCGGGTGAGGTTGTATTCATTCTTTGTGCGGCAATGCTACCATGGTACTTACAATGGATGGGTTCACTACCGTGGGCAATCTTCCATATCTTGGTTATTACGATTCAAGCCTTCGTATTCATGATGTTGACAATTGTTTACCTGTCAATGGCACACGAAGATCCTGATCATTAATTTTTTTAAAGCTTTTTATTTGGGCACTAAGCCAACAACTATAAATTGGAGATAGTAATGGAAACTTTACTGAGCTTTTCTGCAATCGCCGTAGGTATTATCGTCGGTCTTGCTTCTCTTGGTACAGCGATTGGTTTCGCACTGCTAGGTGGTAAATTCCTAGAAGGTGCTGCACGTCAACCAGAAATGGCTCCTATGCTACAAGTTAAGATGTTCATCATCGCGGGTCTACTTGATGCGGTTCCAATGATCGGTATCGTAATCGCGCTACTATTCACTTTCGCAAACCCATTCGTTGGTCAACTAGGTTAATCACCTTTAACTCGGGACGGGCGATTATCGCTTGTCACTGATTAACACTAAGTCCAAATAGAGGGGTAGCTGTTGTGAACATAAACGCAACTCTGCTAGGTCAAGCAATCTCGTTCGCACTATTTGTGTGGTTCTGCATGAAGTATGTATGGCCACCATTGATGCAAGCGATCGAAGAGCGTCAGAAGAAAATTGCTGATGGTCTTCAAGCAGCAGAACGTGCTGCGAAAGACTTGGATCTAGCACAAGCCAACGCTTCTGATCAATTGAAAGAAGCGAAGCGCACAGCAACTGAGATCATCGAACAAGCGAACAAGCGTAAGTCTCAAATTCTTGATGAAGCTCGCGAGGAAGCTCAGGCAGAACGCCAGAAAATCCTAGCGCAAGCAGAAGCAGAACTTGAAGCTGAACGCAATCGTGCACGCGATGAGCTGCGCAAACAAGTTGCTACTCTGGCTGTAGCTGGTGCTGAGAAAATCCTTGAGCGTTCTATCGATAAAGATGCGCAAAAAGATATTCTCGACAACATTACTGCAAAACTTTAAGTCTGGGGGCGCATATGTCTGATTTGACTACTATCGCACGCCCCTATGCTAAAGCAGCCTTCGACTTTGCTTTAGAGAAAGACCAGTTGGACCAATGGGGCCAAATGTTATCTTTTGCTGCTGAAGTGGCCAAAAACGAACAAATGAACGAACTACTAACGGGTTCGGTTTCTGCTGATAAAATGGCAGAAATTTTTGTTGCAGTTTGCGGTGAACAAGTTGATGCGCACGGCCAAAACCTTATGAAGGTAATGGCTGAGAATGGTCGTTTAGCGGCCCTTCCTGATGTTTGTAAAGAGTTTTTTACTCTGAAAAAAGAACATGAGAAAGAAATTGATGTTGAAGTAATTTCAGCAACAGAGCTTTCTGATGAACAACTTGCAAACATTGGCAGCAAACTTGAAAAGCGTCTTGAACGCAAAGTGAAGCTGAATTGCAGTGTAGATGAGACCCTACTTGGTGGGGTTATTATTCGAGCCGGAGACCTAGTCATCGATGACTCAGCGCGTGGTCGTTTGAACCGCCTGAGCGATGCATTGCAGTCTTAATGGGGATTGGAGCATGCAACTTAATTCCACGGAAATTAGCGATCTGATCAAACAACGTATCGAATCTTTCGAAGTTGTTAGTGAAGCTCGCAACGAGGGTACTATCGTATCGGTAAGCGATGGTATCATCCGCATCCACGGCCTAGCGGACGTGATGCAAGGTGAAATGATTGAATTACCGGGTGGCCGTTATGCACTGGCACTTAACCTTGAGCGTGACTCGGTTGGTGCGGTTGTAATGGGCCCATATGCTGACCTTAAGGAAGGCATGAAAGTTACAGGTACTGGCCGCATTCTTGAAGTGCCAGTTGGTCCAGAACTACTAGGCCGCGTAGTAAACACGCTGGGTGAGCCTATCGATGGTAAAGGTCCAATCGAAGCGAAAATGACTTCGCCTGTAGAAGTGATCGCACCAGGTGTAATCGACCGTAAATCGGTAGACCAACCTGTGCAAACTGGTTATAAGTCAGTTGACTCAATGATCCCAATCGGTCGTGGTCAGCGTGAGCTTATCATCGGTGACCGTCAGATTGGTAAAACAGCACTGGCGATCGACGCGATCATCAACCAGAAAGACTCTGGTATTTTCTCTATCTACGTAGCAATCGGTCAGAAAGCATCGACTATCGCTAACGTTGTTCGCAAACTAGAAGAGCACGGCGCACTACAAAATACTATCGTTGTAGTTGCATCAGCTTCTGAATCTGCAGCGCTTCAATACCTAGCGCCTTACGCAGGTTGTGCGATGGGTGAATACTTCCGCGATCGCGGTGAAGACGCACTGATTGTTTACGATGATCTATCTAAGCAAGCGGTAGCTTACCGTCAGATCTCTCTACTACTTAAACGTCCACCAGGCCGTGAGGCATTCCCAGGTGACGTATTCTACTTACACTCGCGTCTACTAGAGCGTGCAGCTCGTGTAAACGAAGAGTACGTAGAGCGTTTCACTAACGGTGAAGTGAAAGGTAAGACTGGTTCTTTGACTGCTCTTCCTATCATCGAAACTCAAGCAGGTGACGTTTCAGCATTCGTACCGACTAACGTAATCTCGATTACCGATGGTCAGATCTTCCTACAAACTGAGCTATTCAACGCTGGTGTTCGTCCTGCTGTTGACCCAGGTATCTCAGTATCTCGTGTAGGTGGTTCAGCTCAGACGAAAATCATCAAGAAACTATCAGGTGGTATCCGTACAGCACTAGCTGCATACCGTGAACTAGCGGCATTTGCTCAGTTCTCTTCTGACCTTGATGACGCAACGAAGAAACAGCTAGACCATGGTCAAAAAGTTACAGAACTAATGAAGCAGAAGCAGTACGCTCCAATGTCTGTATTTGACCAAGCTCTAACTATCTTCGCGGCAGAGCGCGGTTACCTTGATGATGTAGAACTTAACAAAGTTCTAGATTTCGAGGCGGCTCTACTATCGTACGCTCGCGGTCAATACGCTGAACTAGCAGCTGAGATCGACAAGTCTGGCGCTTACAACGATGAAATCGAAGCTCAGTTGAAGAAACTGACTGACGACTTCAAAGCAACCCAAACTTGGTAATTAGGTCGGTGGCAGTTTCTGCCACCAACTAACGGAGAGTAACGATGGCCGGCGCAAAAGAGATACGTAATAAAATCGGTAGTGTTAAAAGCACTCAGAAAATTACGAAAGCGATGGAAATGGTAGCAGCTTCAAAAATGCGTCGTTCTCAAGATGCAATGGAAGCTTCTCGTCCATACGCTGAAACAATGCGTAAAGTGATCGGTCATGTGGCTAACGCAAACCTAGAGTACCGTCATCCGTACCTAGAAGAGCGTGAAGCTAAACGTGTTGGTTACATCATCGTTTCGACAGACCGTGGTCTGTGTGGTGGTTTGAATATTAACGTGTTCAAAAAAGCCGTTACAGACATGCAAGCATGGAGAGAGAAAGGTGCTGAGATTGAGCTAGCCGTTGTTGGCTCAAAAGCAACAGCTTTCTTTAAACATGGTGGCGCAAAAGTTGCGGCACAGGTTTCTGGTCTTGGAGATAATCCAAGCCTACAAGACCTAATCGGCTCTGTTGGCGTAATGCTGAAGAAATACGATGAAGGTGAACTGGACCGTCTATATGTAGTATTCAACAAGTTTGTAAATACTATGGTTCAGCAACCAACGATCGATCAATTGCTACCTTTGCCTAAATCGGACAGCGAAGAGATGCAGCGTGAGCATTCATGGGACTACATCTATGAGCCTGAACCAAAACCTCTACTGGATACGCTATTAGTGCGTTACGTAGAGTCTCAGGTATACCAAGGTGTGGTTGAGAACCTTGCTTGTGAGCAAGCGGCTCGAATGATTGCGATGAAGGCTGCAACGGATAACGCAACCAGTTTGATTGACGATTTGGAACTTGTGTACAACAAAGCCCGTCAGGCTGCGATTACACAAGAACTATCAGAAATCGTTGGTGGTGCAGCTGCGGTTTAAGCTTAGGTAAAACGAAATAGTTTAGAGGATTAACGATGGCTACAGGTAAGATCGTACAGATCATCGGTGCGGTAGTCGACGTAGAGTTCCCACAGAGCGATGTACCTAGTGTATATGACGCTCTAAACGTAACGGACTCAAAAGAGCGTCTAGTTCTTGAAGTTCAACAACAGCTAGGCGGTGGCGTAGTTCGTTGTATCGTAATGGGTAGCTCTGATGGTTTACGTCGTGGAGTAGAAGTGGTTAACACTGGCGCTCCAATTTCAGTACCAGTAGGTACTAAAACTCTAGGTCGTATCATGAACGTCCTAGGTGACGCGATTGACGAGCGTGGTGAAGTGGGTGCGGAAGAGGTTTACTCTATCCACCGTAGTGCACCAAGCTACGAAGAGCAATCAAACGAAATTGCACTTCTAGAAACGGGCGTTAAAGTAATCGACCTAATTTGTCCATTCGCTAAGGGTGGTAAAATCGGTCTATTCGGTGGTGCAGGTGTAGGTAAGACCGTTAACATGATGGAACTTATCAACAACATCGCACTACAGCACTCAGGTCTATCAGTATTTGCTGGTGTTGGTGAGCGTACTCGTGAAGGTAACGATTTCTACTACGAGATGCAGGAAGCGGGCGTTGTAAACGTTGAGAAGCCTGAAGAATCAAAAGTAGCGATGGTTTACGGTCAGATGAACGAGCCACCAGGTAACCGTCTACGTGTTGCACTGACTGGTCTAACAATGGCAGAGCGTTTCCGTGACGAAGGTCGTGACGTACTACTGTTCATTGATAACATCTACCGTTACACACTTGCAGGTACAGAGGTATCAGCACTACTAGGTCGTATGCCTTCTGCGGTAGGTTACCAGCCAACTCTTGCAGAAGAGATGGGTGTACTTCAGGAGCGTATCACGTCAACGAAATCAGGTTCTATCACGTCTGTACAGGCGGTATACGTACCAGCGGATGACTTGACTGACCCGTCTCCAGCAACAACGTTCGCGCACTTGGATGCAACGGTTGTACTTAACCGTAACATCGCTGCAATGGGTCTATACCCTGCGATCGACCCGCTAGATTCAACATCTCGTATGCTTGATCCACTAGTCGTTGGTCAAGATCACTACGAAGTTGCTCGTGGTGTTCAGCAGACTCTTCAGCGCTACAAAGAGCTGAAAGATATCATTGCTATCCTAGGTATGGACGAGCTATCTGAAGAAGATAAGCAAGTTGTATCTCGTGCACGTAAGATTGAGCGTTTCTTAACTCAGCCTTACCACGTAGCAGAAGTATTTACAGGTGACCCTGGTATTTACGTACCTCTAAAAGAGACTCTACGTGGCTTTAAAGGCCTACTAGCTGGTGAATACGACGACATTCCTGAGCAGGCATTTATGTACTGCGGTAGCATCGACGATGCTATTGAGAATGCGAAGAAGCTATAAGGCTAACTAGGAGGCGATATGGCAGCAATAACCTTTCACCTAGACGTAGTAAGCGCTGAGAAGAAAATCTTCTCTGGTCGTGTTGAAACGTTTCAGGTGACCGGTAGCGAAGGTGAACTTGGTATTTTCCATGGTCACACACCGCTGCTGACCGCTATCAAGCCTGGTATGGTGCGTATTGTGAAACAGCACGGCCACGAAGAAATTATTTATGTTTCTGGTGGTATGGTAGAGATTCAGCCTGGTACAGCGACTGTACTAGCTGATACAGCTATCCGTGGTGAAGAGCTAGACGCAGCGAAGGCAGAAGAAGCCAAACGCCGCGCTGAGGAGCAAATCCAGAATCAGCATGGTGACATGGACTTCGCACAAGCGGCCAGTGAACTGGCTAAAGCCATTGCTCAGCTACGAGTTATCGAGCTGACAAAAAAGCGTCGCTAAGCTCAATTAGCAACGTTGCATGAAAAAAGGCGGCCAATTGGTCGCCTTTTTGATTAATTTTAGTTGGAAATTTACATCCCACCATTAACTAATCCTTCCAAGGTGTTTAAAATAACGCCCAATTAAAATAGAACGTCAATAGGTTATTAATGAAATTCAGTGCTGTGATCCTTGCTGCGGGTAAAGGTACCCGTATGTATTCAAACATGCCTAAAGTGCTACACACTTTGGCAGGGAAGCCAATGGCAAAACATGTGATTGATACATGTACAGGTCTTGGCGCACAAAACATCCACTTAGTATATGGTCACGGTGGTGATCAAATGCAGCAAACGCTAGCAGAAGAGCCTGTAAACTGGGTACTGCAAGCGGAGCAACTAGGTACAGGTCATGCGGTTGATCAAGCGTCTCCGAAGTTTGAAGACGATGAAAAAGTACTGGTGCTTTACGGTGATGTTCCACTGATTTCAGCTGAAACGATTGAAAACCTATTAGATGCACAGCCAACAGGCGGTATTGCACTACTAACAGTGATTCTAGATAACCCGACAGGCTACGGTCGTATTATCCGTAAGAATGGTCCTGTTGTGGCGATCGTTGAGCAAAAAGATGCAACAGAAGAACAAAAACAAATTAAAGAGATCAATACTGGCGTGATGGTTGCGACTGGTGGGGATCTTAAGCGTTGGTTGTCTGGCTTAAACAACAACAACGCACAAGGCGAATACTACCTAACTGACGTTATTGCAGCTGCACACGATGAAGGTCGTGCCGTTGAGGCTGTACACCCAGTCAATGCCATTGAGGTGGAAGGGGTCAATGACCGCGCACAGCTTGCTCGTCTAGAGCGCGCTTTCCAGTCAATGCAAGCTCAGAAGCTACTAGAGCAAGGTGTCATGCTACGCGATCCAGCACGCTTTGATTTGCGTGGTGAGTTACAGTGCGGTATGGACTGTGAAATCGACGTGAATGTTATCGTCGAAGGTAAAGTTTCACTGGGTGATAACGTGGTTATCGGTGCGGGTTGTGTACTGAAAGATTGTGAAATCGACGACAACACCATCGTTCGCCCTTACAGTGTGATTGAAGGTGCAACGGTTGGTGAAGAATGTACGGTTGGTCCATTTACTCGCCTTCGTCCTGGTGCTGAAATGCGTAACGATTCCCATGTGGGTAACTTCGTTGAAGTGAAAAATGCGCGCATCGGAGAAGGTTCAAAAGCGAACCACCTAACTTACTTAGGTGATGCAGAGATCGGTCAACGTACTAACATCGGTGCAGGTACTATCACTTGTAACTACGATGGTGCGAACAAGTTTAAAACCATCATCGGTAATGATGTTTTTGTTGGTTCTGATAGCCAGCTGGTGGCGCCTGTCACTATCGCTGATGGCGCAACCATCGGTGCAGGCACGACACTAACAAAAGATGTTGAAGAAGGTGAGTTAGTAATTACTCGCGTCAAAGAGCGCAAAATTACTGGCTGGCAGCGTCCTGTAAAACAGAAATAAACATTACCTGCACTCACTCTATCGCTATACTGTCAAAGCCGCTCAACAAGAGCGGCTTTGTTGTTTCTAGCTCAGGCTTCATCGTTAGTAGCTAGGAATAGCAATACGTTTTTCGAGCCAACGAACGGCTTGAGATACAAATAGGATGAGCAACAAGTACTCCAAAACGAGGAAGGTATAAATTTCTAGGGGTAAGTACTCATTCACCACCAGCTCATTAGCACGGCGAGTGAGATCGCTTAAACCAATCACGCTGACTAAAGAACTCATCTTGAGAATGTAGACAAATTGATTGCCCAGTGGAGGGAGGATTTGTCGAAACGCTTGGGGAAGAATTACCAAGCGCATCTTTTGCCAATAGCTTAAGCCCAAAGACTCAGCTGCTTCATGCTGGCCACGGCTGATAGCTTGTATCCCACCGCGAAACACTTCCGCCATAAACGCACTCTCAGCGATAGTCAGTGCAATAACACCCGCCCAAAAGTGATTGAGTGAGACATCCAATAGCGTAGGCATGCCGTAATACACCCAAAGTAGTAAGACTAAAACTGGCACTGAACGGATCACCTCGACATAAATACGGTTTATCCACTTCAGAGAGGCAGAGTCCGACAGAGCGGGTAACGCAACGATCAGGCCCAAGCTCATCGCAAATAACATACTGAGGAGTGATACCTGAATGGTGTCATTAAACCCAGCGATTAAAAACTTTAGATTGGTGAGCCCTTGATCCGTCGAAGGGTCAAGTACATACCAGCCCCATTGATAATCTGAACAACCAGTGAGTAATAGCAATGAAAATAGCCATAGAGTTCGAAACGTCACATTTACTCCCTGAATTAACTAAAAAACTTCCTTTGTTGCTGCTATGTTATCAGTAGAGCTCTAATAAAGGTTAATTATTAAACCGTATAAGGTCATTATTTTTAAGGGAATAAAAATGAGAAAGATTTTACTAGTGCTAGGAATGTGTTTGCTTGCTGTGACTCAAGTCGCTCACGCTGAAAGCCGTCTTCAATCCATTTTAGACAATGGCGTACTCCGAGTTGGAACGACGGGAGATTGGAATCCGATGACGATGAAAGACCCCGCGACAAACAGTTATCGTGGCTTCGATATCGATGTAACAACAGAACTTGCTAAAGATCTCGGTGTAAAAGTGGAGTATGTTCCCACGGATTGGAAGACGCTAGTTAATGGCATTACCGCCAACAAATACGATATTACTGGCAGCGCATCTCTGAACATGTCGCGCGCGAAAGTAGCTGGATATAGCCAGCCATATTTCTACCTTGCCTTTGTACCTGTGGTGCAAAAGAAAGATCTCGCCAAATTCTCTGATTGGGCGGATTTTAATAAACCAGAAGTAAAAGTCGCGGCGACGTTAGGTACGGTACAAGAAAAAATGGTGAAAGAGTTCTTCCCGTCTGCTCAGCATATTGTTATTGAAGCGCCAGCGCGCGACTTCCAAGAACTACTAGCTCGCAGGGCCGATGTATCGGTGACGTCCAATGTGGAAGCTGCGACGTTGGTGGACAAGTTTAAACAGTTGGCGATAGTGCCAGTGACCGCACCGCGTAAACCAACCCCAATTGCTATGTTGTTGCCGCAAGACGATCAAGTATGGATTAATTACATCAATCACTGGGTTGAGTTGAAAAAGACTCAAGGCTTTTTTAAGCAGACCGCCAAGAAGTGGGGGTTGAAAAGCTTATAAACAGAAAGAGCCGCATTGCGCGGCTCTTTTTATTATTTGAACGATTAAAGTTCGTCTTCACTCACGACTCGAGCGTTGTCAGGAGTCGTAAAGTGCTTGGATAATTCGCGATTCGACAGAATGTATCCCATCCACAGCCCACCCATACAGATGATGATTGCGATGCCAGTAACCATCTGAGCTTGGCTTGCCATTGCGGCTACCAATGCACTTGAGAAGCTACTTACACAGATTTGCAGGCTGTTTTGCAGACCTGCTGCTGTTGCAGGGCTCTGTTGTGCGCTGGCCAGTGCACGGTTTACCACGATTGGGTACAGTGCGCCGTTAGCAACGGCAATCAAACAGAATGGCGCAAGAATAGGCCAAATCGATGACAGCTCCCACTGTGAAGCAATGAAAATCATTAATGCCGCGACACTAAATAGGCCAATCAGTTGGCGCAGAACCTTTTCATCACCAAATTTTCGAACGCCTACTTTACCTAAGTAGCCACCAGCCATAAACGCGATGGTTTGTGGGATAAAGCTCAAACCAATATCTTTTGCTTCGTAGCCCAGTTGCGCCATGATTTCTGGCATCCCAGTTAGGTAAGCAAAGAATGCAGCTGAAGCCGTCGCAAACATAAACACGTTGCCAAGGTATTTTTTAGAACTCAGCAGCGCTTTGATGTCGGCAGACATACTGGTTTGTTTGATTTCTGCTTTCTCGTCTTTTTGTGCCATGGTCGCAAAGACCAAAAAGACGCCAACTAGTGTTAGCGTAATAAAGATACTGTGCCAGCCGAAGTTATCTGCCAACACAACCCCTAATTGAGGTGCTAGTGCTGGTGATAGCGCGACGAGTGGCATGATCGTCGCAAAAATTTGTTGGCTACTGCTTGAGTAGCGCTTAATGACCATAGCTTGCCAGATCACGGCTGGTGCACACACACCGATAGCTTGGATAAAGCGCAGTGTGAGTAGTTGCCATACTTGATCACAGAAAGCCAAACCGAATGACGCGATAGTAAATAGCACCAACCCGGCTGCGAGTGTATTACGATGGCCAAATTTATCGGATGCCAATCCCCACATTAGTTGGCCAATCGCCATACCAACGAGGAATACCGTTAAAGAGAGCGCAATTTGCTCAGGGCCTGTTGCAAAGTCGATTTCCATCGCTTTGAATGCTGGCAGATACATATCGGTAGCAACGAAGCCAAGCATCGATAATGCTGCCAGATAAATGAGCTGTAGTTTTGAGATTTTCATGATTCAACCAGTCAAATTATTTAATCATTTTTTAATCAACATCAGTTGGCGCCAACCCTGATTTATTTACCTTATTATTCTATTTTTCGATTTTGAGAAAATAAAACGCTAAAATTGTTGGTTATCAATCAAATTTTTTGAAAGGTTAAATCATGTTCTCTAAAGCGTCTTTGGAAATGCTGGATACGGTTGCCCGTTTAGGCAGTTTCACCGCTGCGGCTGAGGTATTGCATAAAGTCCCCTCAGCCATCAGCTATGGAGTAAGGCAGGTCGAGCAAGATTTAGATGTGGTGCTGTTTCGACGTTTACCAAGGAAAGTCGAGCTAACTCCAGCGGGTGAACTTTTTATGGCCGAGGCGCGCTCTTTGCTGCGTCAAATGGAAGAGGTGAAAGCACAAACGCGGCGAGCGGCTCAAGGATGGAAAAGCACGTTAAAGCTGACCTTAGATAACGTGGTGAAGTTAGAAAAACTCAAACCTTTGGTGGAAGATTTTTATCGCGAGTTTGAATTTGCTGAATTGCAGATCAATATGGAGGTCTTCAATGGTTCTTGGGAAGCCATAGCACAAGGTCGAGCCGACATTGTCGTTGGCGCGACATCTGCGGTTCCCGTTGGGGGAGATTTTGAAGTCAAAGATATGGGCGTATTAGATTGGGCATTTGTAATGTCACCCGCTCATCCTTGCGTTAGACAACAAGTGCTTACTGAAGAGTTTGTGAGTCAATTTCCGGCGATCTGTCTTGATGATACTTCGAACGTGCTGCCAAAACGCCATACTGGCCATTATCCGCAACAGCGCCGATTATTATTGCCCAATTGGTATAGTGCGATTGAATGTTTAAAAAATGGGGTGGGCGTGGGTTACATGCCACGTCATATTGCAACACCCTTAATCAATGATGGTGTGCTGGTGGAGAAGGTCATGCCGGATGATAAACCGCTCAGTCACTGCTGCTTAGTATGGCGCAAAGATGATAATCATAAATTGATCCAGTGGATGGTGGACTATCTTGGGTCGCCTAATCAGCTACATAAAGATTGGTTACAGTCATAAAAAACACCTCGCTAATGCGAGGTGTTGTCTTTGATATATTTGAAATGTGGCGTTTTATGACAAGAAAAACTTATACGATGGGTTGTCTGTCTCGTCTTTGCATTGATAGCCAAGTTCACGTAAATGTGCTGAAAACTGAGCTAAATCGCTTTCATCTAACTCGAAACCACATAAAACACGTCCGTAGTCAGCGCCGTGGTTACGGTAGTTGAACAAGCTGATATTCCAATGAGTACCGAGTGTGCTTAAGAACTTGAGTAGCGCTCCCGGATATTCTGGGAATTCAAAGCTGTATAGGCGCTCTTTAAGCGGCTTAGACGGCTTACCACCAATCATGTAGCGCACGTGCAGCTTCGCCATTTCATCATCAGACAAATCAACCACTGGGTAGCCACCATCACGTAAGTCGTGAATGATATGTTCTAGCTCTTCCTGACCGCCTTGCAAACGCACACCGACAAAGATATTTGCCAATGCGTCATCGTTGTAGCGGTAGTTAAACTCTGTCACGGCACGGCCGCCAATGAGGTTACAGAACTCAAAGAAAGCACCTTGACGCTCAGGAATGGTGACGGCAAGCAAACCTTCACGTTTCTCACCAAGCTCGCAACGCTCAGAAACATAACGTAAGCCATGGAAGTTAGTGTTGGCACCAGACAGCACAGTACCTAAATTCTTACCTTGCAGTTTGTTTTGCTCAGCAAACTTCTTCAAACCTGCCAGAGCAAGTGCGCCCGAAGGCTCAGCAATGGCGCGAGTGTCTTCAAAGATGTCTTTTACGGCTGCGCAGATTTCATCGCTAGAGACGGCAATATGGCCATCAATGTACTTTTGGCATAGACGGAAAGTCTCTTCGCCAATGCGTTTTACAGCGACGCCATCGGCAAACATGCTGACTTGGTCTAGTACCACTGGTTCACCAGCATCCAGCGCGGCTTTAAGACAAGATGAGTCTTCAGGTTCAACTGCAATCACTTTGATTTCTGGCATCAGTTGCTTCACAAGTACCGCAACACCGGCAGCCAAACCGCCACCACCGACAGGGACGAAGATGTAATCAAGGTGACCATTTTGCTGCAGCATTTCCATGCCTATGGTGCCTTGACCTGCAATCACCAGTGGGTGATCGAAAGGAGGGACAAATGTGTACCCATGCAGATCAGAAAGGCGTTCCGCTTCCGCTTTTGCCTCATCAAAGTTGCTGCCGTGCAGCACTACATTGCCACCGAAGCCACGTACCGCATCGACTTTGATATCTGGTGTGGTTTTGGGCATCACGATGGTGGTCTTGATGCCTAGCTTAGTACCAGAGAGCGCCATGCCTTGAGCGTGGTTACCTGCCGATGCTGCAATGACACCAGCGGCTTTTTGTGCTTCAGATAAACTCGCCACCATGTTGTATGCACCGCGCAATTTGAACGAGTGTACGGGTTGGCGATCTTCACGCTTGATCTGCACGTTATTCCCGATACGTGCAGATAAACGAGGCATTTCTTGCAGTGGCGTCACTGTTGCTACTTCATAAACAGGTGCGCGAAGGATTTGGCGCAGATAATCTGCGCCAGTTTGGTTCACTTGTTTTTCGGGTTGAGCTTCCATCATTGCTAGCCCTCTAGCTTCGACTTGTCTCGTACTGCACCCTTGTCAGCACTGGTTGCCATACTCGCGTACGCTTTGAGTGCAAATGAAACTTCACGTTGGCGGTCAACTGGTTTCCAGCCTAACTCGTCTTGTTTTGCACGGCGCTCAGCAAGTTCTTGTTCAGACACTTGGAGTGAAATTGAACGGTTTGGAATATCAATTGCGATCATATCGCCTTCTTTTACCAGGCCAATTGCACCGCCGTTTGCTGCTTCAGGAGAGGCGTGACCGATTGACAGACCTGATGTGCCGCCAGAGAAACGGCCGTCAGTCAGAAGTGCACACTCTTTGCCAAGGCCCATCGATTTTAGATAAGTGGTTGGGTAAAGCATTTCTTGCATGCCCGGACCACCTTTAGGGCCTTCGTAACGGATAACAACCACGTCGCCTGCTTTTACTTTGCCACCCAAGATGCCTTCTACGGCGTCTTCTTGGCTTTCAAATACCACGGCTGGACCAGTGAACTTATGGATGCTCTCATCAACACCAGCAGTCTTAACGATACAACCATCTAATGCGATGTTGCCTGATAGAACGGCTAGACCACCTTCTTGGCTAAAGGCATGATCGATAGTACGAATACAACCTTCCGCACGGTCGTCATCAAGGCGATCCCAGCGGCAATCTTGTGAGAACGCTTGAGTAGTACGAATACCCGCGGGACCTGCGCGGTAGAACTTAAGTACTTCTTCGTCTTCAGTTTGGATGATGTCGTATTTCGCCAGCTGCTCTTTCATCGAAAGGCCAAGCACGGTGCGCGCATCATTGTGTAGAAGACCTGCACGATCTAACTCACCAAGAATTGCCATGACGCCACCAGCGCGGTGTACGTCTTCCATGTGATATTTCTGGGTAGATGGTGCCACTTTACATAGGTGTGGTACTTGGCGTGATAGGCGATCGATATCTTCCATATCGAAATCCACTTCACCTTCTTGCGCTGCAGCCAACAGGTGCAAAATGGTGTTGGTTGAGCCACCCATTGCAATATCCAGTGCCATCGCATTTTCGAACGCATCAAACGTAGCGATGTTGCGTGGCAGTGCTGATTCGTCATCTTGCTCGTAGTAACGACGAGTCAGTTCAACGATGCGACGACCTGCATTAAGGAACAGTTGTTCACGGTCAGCGTGCGTTGCCAGCATAGAACCGTTACCTGGTTGAGAAAGACCCAGTGCTTCCGTTAGACAGTTCATTGAGTTTGCAGTGAACATGCCTGAACACGATCCACACGTTGGACATGCGCTGCGTTCGATCTGCTCGCTTTGCTCATCAGACACTTTTGGATCCGCGCCTTGGATCATCGCATCTACAAGGTCTAGTTTGATGATCTGATCAGAAAGCTTGGTTTTACCCGCTTCCATTGGACCACCAGAAACAAAGATAACCGGGATGTTGAGGCGCATAGATGCCATCAACATTCCCGGAGTGATTTTGTCACAGTTAGAGATACATACCATGGCATCGGCACAGTGCGCGTTGACCATGTACTCCACAGAGTCTGCGATCAGTTCGCGTGAAGGCAGTGAGTACAGCATGCCGCCGTGACCCATTGCGATACCATCATCAACCGCGATGGTGTTGAATTCTTTTGCGATGCCGCCGGCTTTTTCGATTTCACGCGCTACAAGCTGGCCCATGTCTTTCAGGTGTACGTGACCCGGAACAAATTGAGTAAACGAGTTTACAACGGCGATGATTGGTTTACCGAAGTCTTCTTCTTTCACACCCGTTGCACGCCACAGTGCTCGTGCACCCGCCATGTTACGACCATGTGTGGTGGTAGCTGATCTATATTTTGGCATTTCCTAATCCTTCTTACTTCTGTTCTGGGTACACATAGTCTAACCAGCCCCACTTATCTTCCGTGGTGCCGTCAAATAGGCCAAAGTAGGCTGCTTGTAGTTCTTTAGTGATAGGGCCGCGCTTACCAGTGCCCACTTCAATCTTGTCGATGGTTGCCACAGGCACAACTTCTGCTGCGGTACCGGTCATGAATACTTCATCCGCAAGGTAAAGGGCTTCACGAGCAATGTTCGCTTCACGTACTTCGTAGCCTTTATCGCGAGCAATGGTCATGATCGAGTCACGAGTGATGCCCGGTAGAATCGCGCTAGTTGCTGGTGGTGTGGTGATTACGCCATCTTTGATAACAAAGATGTTTTCACCAGCCCCTTCCGATAGGTAACCATCTACGCTGAGCGCAATACCTTCGTCGTAACCGTGACGACGCGCTTCACCACCAACCAGTAGTGAAGATAGGTAGTTACCGCCTGCTTTAGCCGCAGTTGGGATGGTGTTTGGCGCAGCGCGGTTCCAGCTTGAAATCATCGCATCGACACCTTTTTCTAGCGCTTCTTCGCCTAAGTAAGAGCCCCAAGGGAATGCTGCAATGATTAGATCCATCTCAGTGCCAACTGGTGGACATACGCCTAAGCCAACATTACCGACAAAACCCAATGGACGAATGTAAGCGCTGTCGAGTTTGTTTTGGCGCAGTGTTTCGCGGGTCGCTTCCATGATTTCCTCTACAGAGAAAGGGATCGGAAAGCGGTAAATCTTGGCGGAATCTTTTAAACGTTGTGCATGCTCACGGTGACGGAAGACTATTGGGCCTTTTGGTGTGTTGTAACAGCGCACGCCTTCAAACACGGATGTGCCATAGTGCATTGCGTGAGTCAGAACGTGAACGTTCGCCTCTGCCCATGGAACCATCTCACCATTAAACCAAATGAAATCTGCAGTTTTCGTTGCCATTTGTTGCCTTCCTTATGCACTTACGTGTTGTTGTAAGTTGTGATTTGGCAGTTCATCGTTGCGGATTTTTAGCACCTCAACCTTACGAACGTCCCACAACTTCTCTATTTGATTGATCAAAAACGAGATTGGTCGATCGCTGTCGACGATGATCTCGACGCTGGCTACTTTGCTTTCGTGGTTTTGCGTAGCAGCGACTTGTTTGATCACGAAGCCTCGGTGACGAATCACACGTAGAACGCGCTCCAACAGTACCGGTTTGTCATCGGCTTTGATGTCGAGTAAATATCTGTCCATGCGATTGTCTCCTATGTATTTTCCAACATATCACTGTTTGATGCGCCAGGTGGCACCAATGGCCACACGTTTTCTTCTTCATCAATCAAAACGTGAAGCATGTAAGAAGTTTCACTCGCTAGCATCTCTTTGAGAGCAGGTTCGACTTCTTCTTTCTTGGTGATGGTTTTGCCCGGGATATCGAACGCTTTTGCTAACATCACGAAATCTGGGTTGTCATCAAGAATGGTTTCACTGTGGCGACCGTCAAAGAATAATGACTGCCATTGGCGAACCATGCCAAGACGTTGGTTATTAAGAAGGACAATCTTCACTGGAATCTGACGACGCTTCAGCGTGCCCAATTCCTGAACGTTCATCATAAATGAACCGTCACCTGTAATAAGGATAGACTGATCATCAGGACGTGCGACTGCAGCACCCATCGCTGCTGGCAAGCCAAAGCCCATGGTGCCAAGGCCAGCAGAAGTGATAAAATTTTGTGGTTCGCGTGGCTGGATATGTTGCGCTGCCCACATCTGATGCTGACCGACGTCGGTCGAGACAATTGAGCTATCTGGCATCATGTCAGACAGTTGTTTAAGCAATAGCGGTGCGTAGATTAACTCGCCTGGGTGGTCGTAACGCCACTTAAAGCCGCTGCGCAGACTTTCACTGTGATGAACCCACGGTGATATATCTTGAGTCAGCTCTAGCTGAGGAAGAATGGTGTTGATGTCGCCACGCAATGGTGCGTTGGCGTGGCGAAGTTTATGAATCTCCGCAGCATCAATGTCGATGTGAATCACTTTCGCATTTGGTGCAAACGTGTCGAGCTTACCCGTCACACGGTCATCAAAACGCGCGCCAACCACAATCAATAGATCGGCTTCTTGAACCACTAGGTTGGCGGCTTTGGTACCGTGCATACCCAACATACCAAGATAGTGAGGATCATGGCGTTCAATGGTACCGAGACCTTTTAATGTGCTAACTGCAGGCATTGGGTTTAAGCGAAGAAATTCGCGTACTGCATCGGTTGCTTTCGCAAGTTGCACGCCACCACCAACATACAACACTGGGCGAGTAGATGCTGCCAGGACATCTTGCGCACGTTTGATATCTTCAGCGCTGACATCTTCGATTGCTGGTGCTATGTATGGAGGAAGAAGGTCTGTGGGTGCTTGAGCGAGTTGAACGTCTTTGGCGATATCGACAATGACTGGACCCGGACGACCGGTTTTTGCGACCTCAAAGGCTTCGGCAAGTGTCGGAGCTAGATCTTCAATTTCGGTCACGAGATAGCTGTGCTTAGTACAGGCTAGGGACATTCCGATCACATCCATTTCTTGGAATGCATCGGTACCGATATGAGAGCTAGCAACCTGGCCTGTGATGGCAACTAGAGGTACGGAGTCAAGGAAAGCGTCGGCAAGGCCGGTAACAAGGTTAGTGGCTCCTGGGCCGGAAGTTGCCATGCACACAGCAACGTTTTGAGTGGAACGAGCCATCCCGATAGCTGCCATAGCGGCCCCTTGCTCGTGACGGCATAGGATGTGTTCCACCCCACCGTCATACAAAGCATCATAGATTGGCATGATGGCCCCGCCGGGGTAGCCAAAAACGGTTTCGATGCCTTGCTGTCTTAAAGCGGCTACGACAAGTTGTGCACCAGTCATCGTAAACCTCCTTTGCTACGTTGTGGCTCGTAGCGATTGCCATATTTATTGCACTTCATGTGCACTCCCATTCTTCCCGTTAAACTGTCCGAGGGTTAGACAGATGACAACTTGTAGTTGTAAAAAAACCCCCGGACTTTTCAGTGCGGGGGTTTTTTGTAATTTGTGGTTACCTTTCGCCCACAATACCCCGCGCGGTGCCAATAATGACCACGATAATCAGGGCTAGCAGTGCGTTGATATGAGCGAAAAGGTTCATCTGTCTGTCGTTCTTTTTTCGTTAAAAAATGTTGTGTAATGTTCTACGAAATTGTTTGCGTCATTAGTGGTATCACACAATTCCGCTGCATGACAAGCAAAAAGTCATTCTTTTTTCACATTAACTCTCAATTGGGACGCGGTATATAACATAACCAACTAGATAAAACATTTGTTTACAGAGTGTTCAAAAAAATTGAGGAACGTATGGGGCTGGCAATCATTCATAGTCGAGCAAGCGTCGGGGTGCAAGCGCCATCGGTTAGTGTAGAAGTTCATATCAGCAACGGCATGCCAGGGTTTACCTTAGTAGGCTTGCCAGAGACAACGGTAAAAGAGTCCAAAGATCGCGTACGCAGTGCGATCATTAATTCTAACTTTCAATTTCCTGCTAAGCGGATCACCGTGAACTTGGCTCCGGCAGATCTACCCAAGGAGGGAGGACGTTTTGATCTTCCTATAGCATTGGGGATTTTGGCCGCTTCGGAGCAAATCGCGACAGATAAGCTCAAAAACTACGAATTTGTTGGTGAGTTAGCGCTATCTGGTGGTCTAAGACCTGTAAAAGGTGTGCTGCCTGCTGCGCTGGAAGCCAGTAAGATTCAACGTCATTTGGTCGTCCCACATGTGAATGGCGATCAGGCGGCGCTGGTGGGGAAGGAACAACATAAATCGGCCCAATCATTACTGGAAGTATGTGCCGAGCTTTGTGGTCAACATCGACTGAATCTTTTTCAAACGCCTAAGCGAAAAACGATCGAAAAACATGGTCGAGACTTACAAGATATTATTGGCCAACAACAAGGTAAGCGAGCACTGGAGATTGCTGCCGCTGGAAACCACAACTTACTTTTCCTTGGCCCGCCAGGTACTGGAAAAACGATGTTGGCTTCGCGTTTGTGTGACTTATTACCGGAAATGAGTGACGAAGAAGCAATGGAAACCGCTTCGGTGGCATCGTTGACTCAGAGTGAAATTAATGAGCATAACTGGAAGTCGCGTCCGTTTCGTTCTCCGCACCATTCAAGTTCAATGGCGGCATTAGTCGGCGGTGGTTCGGTACCCAGACCAGGGGAGATCTCTTTAGCCCACAACGGGTTATTGTTTCTCGATGAAATGCCCGAATTTGATCGTAAAGTTCTAGACTCGTTACGCGAACCGCTCGAATCTGGCGAGATCATTATCTCTCGAGCGCAAGGTAAAACACGCTTTCCGGCTCGCTTCCAATTAGTTGGAGCCTTGAACCCAAGCCCGACAGGATATTACGAAGGCAATCAAGCGCGCACCAATCCACAAGCTATTTTGCGCTACCTTGGTCGATTATCTGGACCACTGTTAGATCGCTTTGATATGTCTTTAGAAATCCCAGCTTTGCCCAAAGGGACATTAGCAGAAGGTGGTGATCGCGGTGAGCCGACTGCTATCGTAAAAGCGCGTGTGAGCCATGCGCGTAACAATATGCTAAACCGCAGTGGTAAGGTCAATGCACTGCTAGGTAGTCGAGAAATTGAGGCGTTTTGTCCCTTGCACAAGAGTGATGCTGAGTTTCTTGAAACCGCTTTGCACCGTTTAGGACTCTCGATTCGTGCGTATCATCGTATTATCAAAGTGGCGCGAACAATCGCCGATCTGGATGGGGCGGAGCAAATTGAACGAACGCACTTGGCTGAAGCACTTGGGTATCGAGCGATGGACCGTTTGCTGAAACAGCTTACGGCGCAAGCGGTATAGAGACATGCAAAATGTCATCGCAACAAGTGTTGTGAGCGCCTTGTTGCGATGAAGGACGTTAGAAGGTGTAGTTGAGACCAAGCGACAATAGGTACTCTTTCTCCTCATAAAACGTGATATTCGAGTCAGTTTGGCTATAGCCGGCTAAAGAAATGAACGACCAGTCTTGCCAGTCAAATACGTTTTGATATTCGTAGGCCGCAAATAGGCTAATGGTGTCGTCATTTCGTGTTTTAGCAAAAGTTTGGCTAGCGGCTTGATAGTCTTTCCATGCATAACCCGCGGTGAGGGCCAATCGATGGCGATTGATAAATTTAAACCAGCTAATGTCAAATCCGTACGAATCAAATGACTCCGCCTTACCGTCGGCATCTTGATTGATGTAGGTGAAAGCGGGTTGCAACATAGACGTTTGGTTGAGTGGAATGCGATAGTCGCCTTTGACATAGTAAAGGTTAGCATCGCGAGCAAGTGAGCGGTCTGTCACTTCCTCCTGCTCGATGTCTTTATCAGCATAAGCAAGATCAAGGTTGAAGTTCTTATCAATTAACCCTTTGATCTGAAAGCGATACGCATTGCCGTCAACATCCGTCTCTTTACGTGCGGTTCCTACTTGATAAGGGTTGCGCCAAGTTTCGCCTTTGAGTACCGTCGGCAGATAGGAAACATCGAGCACGGTGCCAGATTGTAGCTCGTGTTGATAGCCCAACTGAAAAGCGAGTGTACCTACCGCGACATCTGAGCGTGTGGTACCGGCGTAAACTTGGTGGTTGAGTCGGCTACCAAAGGTGTATGTCACACTCCCTAGCGGTGCAGCGATAACGGAACTGTCACTATCGGCACGCTTATCGAGAGAATCGATGGTGTTACTATTTTCTGTATTGAAATTGGATTCTGATGATATGAATCCGGCATTCAGCGAAATTTCACCGCCAAAACCCGCGGTTTCAGCGAGTTGAGCCTGAGCAGAACTGACGACAAAGGCCAAAGGCAAGAGAAGTAGCCTTGGTTTCATTCGTTATCTCCTTGTTGTCGAATGAGTGGTGCACATATTGGTTGCGGTAACAAATCTGACCATTTCCACGCATGTTCCAATGTGGCAAAGGCGCAGTATAATTACACGCTGTTTTATTCTTCACACATTATCACTGTTGTTTGACTATCATGTTGGCATATTTGTTATTTTTTTTTAACGCTTCTTTTGTGATTCTCAATTCTGCGGTTTGTTCACTCGCAATTTGTGTTATCGCTGTATTTAAAATATTGCTTCCTGGCGTAAAGCTAAAAGCGATAGCGACCGTTTGTGCCAATAAGGTGATGTGGTTATGGGCTACCGTTAATGCGTGCATTCTGGCGGTATCTAACCGTGTTGAGTGGGATGTTCAGGGCGGTGAAGCGCTTAAAAAAGACGGGTGGTATCTGCTGATCAGTAACCATCTCAGTTGGACCGATATTGTTGTGCTTTGCTGCGTGTTTAAAGACCGTATTCCCATGCCGAAGTTTTTCCTCAAGCAACAACTGCTGTATGTGCCTTTCATCGGGATGGCGTGTTGGGCGCTCGACATGCCATTTATGCGTCGCTATTCGCGAGAGTATCTGATCCGCAATCCTCATAAGCGAGGTCAAGATTTAGAGACGACACGTCGCTCGTGCGCTAAGTTCAAACACACTCCAACCACAGTGGTTAACTATGTCGAAGGAACCCGATTTACCGAAGAAAAGCAGCGTAAGAGTAAAGCAAACTATCAATATTTGCTGCAACCAAAATCGGGCGGGATTGCGTACACGTTAGCGGCGATGGGGGAACAGTTCGAGAGCATTATCGACGTGACGTTGGCGTACCCAGAAAATACGCATAAACCGTTCAAGGATTTATTGATGGGCCGCATGAGCAAGGTGGTTGTGCGTGTAAATGTGTTACCCGTTGATGAAAGAGTGCTTGGTGATTACTTCAACGATAAGCCCTATAAGCGGCAATTTCAGCAATGGCTGAGTGATGTGTGGCAAGAAAAAGATCGGTTACTACAAGAGATTTACAAGTAAACAAAAGGGGAGCGATGTGCTCCCCTTTTGATTGATATCGATGTGCTTATTTTAGTGTCAGCAAGTAGTTCACCAGAGAGAAGTACTCATCCATCGTTTTGATGCTTTGTGCTTGAACTAGGTATTTGTTGTTAACGATAACCGCAGGAACGCCGGTTAGACCGCTGTTTTCAAATTGCTTGTCCATACGGCGAACCATGGAATCAACCGCAAAGCCTTTGAATGCAGAGTCGAATTTCTTCGCGTCTACACCTTCATCAAGGAAGATTTGACGAAGTTCTTCATCATTACGTGGCGCCTTCTTTAGATTGTGGATGCGGTTAAACATCACTGGCACCATTTTGTCTTCCACTTTTAGTGCAACCATCGTTGCGTAGGCTTTGCTCATTGATGGGCCCATGTTGCCACCCATGAAAGAAACGTGGTTTTTTAATAGCTTAGTACCTTCTGGCAACTGCTTTTTCAGTTGCTGGATAACTGGTTCAAAGCTATTGCAGTGCGGGCAGTAGAAAGAGAAAAACTCCGTCACAAGAGGTTTTTT
The DNA here is from genome assembly GCF_033338695.1 of Vibrio sp. Vb1166. NCBI lineage: Bacteria > Pseudomonadati > Pseudomonadota > Gammaproteobacteria > Vibrionales > Vibrionaceae > Vibrio > Vibrio sp. Vb1166. The sequence goes on from NZ_JAWOTE010000025.1 coordinate 41,823, forward strand.
TGATGCCTCAAGATCCAATACTTTGTAATGTTCACCTTCTTTGAATTGCGCTGCATGTGCCGACAGGCTTAACATCAGCATAGAAAACAGTGCGAACAGTTTTTTCATCGAAATATCTCCATTTTTGAATTTTTGGCCTGACTTACCATTGAGGCATTAAAGACAGCGGTGCTTCTTCTAAAGCGGCGATCTGCTCTTTAAATGCAAGGACCTGACCTTCCCAGTATTTTGGCTCATTAAACCATGGAAAAGCGAGAGGAAATGCAGGGTCATGCCAACGTTTTGCTAGCCATGCCATATAGTGCACCATTCGTAGACCGCGAAGTGGCTCGATTAGTTTCAATTCTGCAGGATTAAAGTCGCAAAACTCTTGGTAAGCCTCTAAAACAATATCCAACTGCATCAGTTTGTCTTGGCGTTCACCGTTCAATAGCATCCATAAGTCTTGTACTGCAGGGCCGTTACGAGCGTCATCCAAATCAACAAACATAGGGCCATCTCGCCACAAAATATTGCCTGGGTGGCAATCGCCATGCAAACGAATGATATTGAAGCCTTCTTGCCAGTGGCTTTCAATTGATTTGATCAGCATATCCAAGTCATTGAAGAAGCTGTTCTCCAAGTGCATTGGAATCATATTGGCGTTTTGCAGAATCTCTCTTGGTTGATACAGGTATTCTTGTAAGCCGATCGTAGGGCGATGTTGGAAGGCTTGGCGGCTGCCGACTTTATGGATGCGGCCAAGGAAACGCCCTACACCTTCGAGCTGATCTAAATTGTCAACCTCGTATTGGCGACCACCCACGCTATCAAACAGCGCAAAAGCATAGCCTTGATAGTGATGCAGGGTTTCACCGTTGATGCGCACAGGTGGTGCGACGGGGATCTCATTGCCAATCAGCTCTAAAGTAAAGTCGTGCTCCTCTTGGATCTGTTCATTGCTCCAACGTTCAGGACGGTAAAACTTGACGACATAACGACGACGCTCTTCGTCAGTGAATTGATAAACACGGTTTTCGTAGCTATTGAGGGGAAGAAAGCCTGATTCTGCGCGAACGCCGATGCTTTCTAACGCGTACCACATAAAGTCTGGGGTAAGGGCGTCAAAGTTAAACATACTTTGGGACATATAAACAAAAAGGCTCATTACTGAGCCTTTTTCCGTTAGTCACTGAAGTAGCGCTATAGTTTTTTAATAAAACGGCTTTCTACTTCAATAGTGAATTCGTTGCTCTTATCGGTGAGTATAAACTGAATTGTCGTAATCGCAGAGTTTAGCTTGTCAGGATCGGCACCAAGACTCATTGGCAGGTTCAATACCTCACCTGGCTGGACCTGAATTGTCTGCTTACCATACCAGCTTACATCGGATAGCCCTTCAACATCCAACGAGTACTCTTGCACTTGCTGAGTTTTGTTGATCACCTTGAGGGTGTAGGTGTTTTCTACTTCTCCCGAGCCATTAACGCGGAACAGTTGGTTACGGTCGCGAATAACACTCATGCCGGCTGGGTCTACCGCTGCAATTTGGGCAAAGAAAAGACCGACCATGACGAGTAGTACGGCACCATAGCCTAACAGCTTCGGACGCATGACTTTGGTACTCTTACCCGATAAGCGATGCTCGGTGGTGTAACTAATTAAGCCTTTCTCGTAGCCCATGCGATCCATGGTGTTATCACACGCATCAATACAGGCGCCACAGTTGATACATTCATACTGCAAGCCGTCACGAATATCGATACCTGTTGGGCACACCTGCACACACAAATCACAATCAATACAATCACCCAAACCAAGTTGCTTTGGATCGGCTTTACGCGGACGTGGGCCACGTTTTTCCCCACGTTTTGCATCGTAGCCAACGATGAAGGTGTCTTTATCAAACATGGCAGACTGGAAGCGCGCGTAAGGACACATGTGAATACACATGATGGAACGCATCCAACCAGCATTACCATAGGTACAAATGGCAAAGAACATTACCCAAAAGACGGGCCAGAAGTTGGCGTTAAAGGTGAAAAAGTCGATAACCAATTGCTTCATTGGCACGAAGTAGCCAACAAAAGTAAAACCAGTGGCGAGTGCAATGGCAAACCAAGCTATATGTTTGACGGTTTTACGCATCGCTAAATTCGCCGTCAGCTTATTGGAGTCTTGTTTACGGCGTTTATTGGCACTACCTTCGAGCTTCTCTTCAAACCAGATATACATGAAGGTCCAGACGGTTTGTGGGCAGAGGTAGCCACACCAAACTCGACCTAAGAAGGTGGTAATAAAGAACAACCCAAACGCCGCGATCACAAACAGCAAGGCGAGTAGGGTAAGATCTTGTGGGTACAACGTGGTACCGAAAAAGTTGAACTGCTGGTTGCCAATATCAAGCAAGATCGCTTGACGTTCACCGTAAGGGATCCACGGTATCAAAGCGAAGAGAAGCAGTAAAAACCAACCACCGTAACGACGCAGTTTCTGGTAAGTCCCTTTGCTTTCGCGTACATAGATGCGATTACTTGGGTTGAACCGATCCCCGTTTCCTTTATGGGTTTTGGGATTATAGGTTTTAGGAGTCACATCTTTGATATCGATCTTGTCCTGACTCATGCACTCATCCTTCTTAGGCTTTTATAATGTACGGCGTCATTTCTATTGATGTCGCTCGATGACATTGCTGCTCGTTCCGTCATAAAGATGACCGAACATAATTATTTTAGTAAATACTGATGAACGGCGATTATACAATCAATAACAATTCCGTTTCTTTAACGCAGTCAATGTTTAACAACAAAAATCAGTACAGTTAACCTGATAATTGGCTGAACAGTTATAACCAATTGTGGGACTAAAAACTTTGGTTATAAAAAAGCGACTCACAGAGAGAGTCGCTTAAAGAATACTGGCTGTTGAGCTGGTTATTTGATGATGCCACGAGCGCGTAGGATCGCCGTTTTAAAATCGTCCTCTTGGTCTTTTTTGAGTCCAGGGATCATTTCATCTTTGCTGCTATTACGCATTTTAAGGTGGTAGATCAGTACATCGTCGGTCAGATCTTCTAGCTTTCCTTCATAGCCTGCTTCTTTTGCTAGCTTAACGATGAACTGCAATAGATTCAGCTCTTGATCTTTATGCCATTCAGGCTCTAGTAGCTCAAGCAGCTCTTCAATGCGATGACACTTCATTTCTTTCTCCACAGAATTTATAGGTGTAATTAGCAGTAAAGGTACCAAATTGCTTTGCGAAGACCAAATAGGAAAAACTATCTCTTTCACTGTAGTTCGTTCTAAGTCTTTGAAGCTTTATGAGTCGCGTGCAAAGAAAAAAGCGCAGCTGGCGCCGCGCTTTTGATTAAGCTGCTTTGATAACTTTGGCCGGAACACTCGACATCATTGCTGTCTTCTCAACCAATGTCATTGCTGGCGCAACTTGCTTTGCCTTTGGTGCAGTAGTAAAGCCACTGCGGCGGCGCATTGCACTAGTATTAGTGTGTGCGAACCTGACTGTTGTTGGGCGCATTAATTTACCTAACTGTCAGGCATATCCATTGCCGATGTAATGGCCTGAATCATTATGAGCTAGGCTCCAACAAGATTGAAGAATCACTCTTCTGGCTCTCGCCAATCCAGTTAATGAGTCAGGAATACCGATATGCATGCATATCAAGTGTAAGATTAGCATCCTTGTAATAATTGGTCGATAGTTGAGCAATTGAATTGTTTAGATTTTGTCATTTTGTCGCGATGTTCGAGGCAATTTTTGTTTGATCCCACGATCAGCAGTAGTAGTATGAGATCTCGATGAAGGAGGTGCCTATGTCATTTTTGAAGAAGACACTTGCCAGTTTTGGGATTGGGAGCGCGAAGGTCGACTCAATCTTAAACCAAGACGTGCTATACCCAGGTCAAAGTGTGGATGTGTCAATCCATGTATATGGTGGTGCGACTGAACAAGCGATCGACAACATTGATTTAAAACTCTGTTGCCGCTACATCGCCGAAGCCCCTGATGACCGTGGTGCGCGAGAAGGACACAGCATGCGCCGAGTACCTCAAACTCATGTGCTTGCTAAGTGGAGTCTCCCTTACGCATTTACCATCCATTCCGGCGAAGAGCGTACCTTCGATGTTAAGCTCGATGTGCCTTGGAACACGCCTGTCACCATTGGTGATGCCAAAGTATGGTTAGAAACCGGCTTAGACGTTGCTGCTGCTTTGGATCCGACTGATAAAGACATCCTCACCGTTCGACCTGATCCACTGATGGATGCGGTACTATCTGCATTTGAAGCGCAAGGTTTACGAATTCGCCAGGTGGAATGCGAGGAAGTGAAAGGATTCGATCTACCATTTGTGCAAGAGTTTGAACTGGTGCCAACCGACGGACCTTACCACGGCGTGTGGCGCGAATTAGAATTTGTTGCCCACCGAAGTGAGCAAGAACTCAAGTTATGGTTTGAAGTTGACCGCACACGCAAGGGGCAAGGTGGCATGCTCGCGAGCTTACTGGGTAGTGGCAAACTCAAGCGAGAGCTGACCATCCCTGCCACGACTAAGCCAGATCAAGTTGGCGAACTGGTACTCAATTATCTCGATCAAACTACTGCCGTTCATGAGTCTTAATTTAAGCTTACACGTGTAAGCCTAATGTGCCATACTAGAGCAAATTTCAAACTCTAGTATAGGCGCATTGATGTCCGAGCTGCAGAAACCTCAATACAGTCAACGTGAAGAACTGGCCAATACCATCACCCACGGTATAGGGATGATTTTTGGTATTGTTGGCTTGATACTGCTGTTAGTTAAAGCCATAGACCATCAAGCTGACACTTTAACGCTTACCAGTATGGCGATTTATGGTGCGAGTATTATCGTGCTATTTTTGGCCTCGACGCTCTATCATGCGATCCCTTATCCCAAAGCGAAACGTTGGCTAAAAACCTTCGACCACTGTGCTATTTATCTTTTGATAGCAGGCAGCTATACCCCTTTCTTGTTAGTCAGCTTAAGAACACCTCTAGCATTTGGGTTGATGATCGTTATTTGGAGCATTGCGTTGATCGGCATCATCATGAAAGTTGCGTTCGTCTATCGATTTAAAAAGCTTTCTTTGATGACGTACTTGGTGATGGGATGGTTATCGTTGATTGTGATTTATCAATTAGCTATTAACTTGGATGTCGGCGGACTTACACTGCTTGCTGCTGGTGGAATTGTGTATTCACTAGGGGTAATTTTCTACGTCGCGAAGCGCATTCCCTTTAACCATGCGATTTGGCACGGCTTTGTTTTGGCTGGCTGCGTGTGCCATTTCTTTGCGATTTATTACTTTGTTGAGCCTATCTAGCCGATAGGCTCAACAAAGAATATTAAACACGTATTAGCGAGTTTTTACCTCTAGCACTTTGGCAGAAAACTGGTATTGCTGTGATTGCGGTACAGCCAATTTAATGCTCTTACCTTGTTCCGCTTGCTGTGGTCGCAGGTAGGTATCCGCCATGCGCTTGATGGATTGCCAAACCGTCACGTTTTCTTTTGCCAGTTGCTGACCAGACATATCAAACACTTGCACCTCAACTTCCACTTGAATGACAGATTGAGAGCTTTGGTTAGTGATTGATGTAGGTAAAATAAGCTCACCGCTTTGATAGCTTGCTGAACCAATCAATACATCCACACCTGAATCTGATAGCTGCATGGTTGGCTTTTTGGCGTTTACCACCACGGTCGTGCCAACGGTTTTCGTTACCACTGGAATTGTCGCAATCGCAGGAGCTGCGATTGTTTCAACTACGCTTGCTGTTGTTTGTGTCTCCGTCGCTTGCTGCGCCGGTTTTTTCATGACGTATTCCCAGGTAAAGTCATCGTTCAACTTCACTTCTCGACCATCAGCTAAAGTGATGACCTCGGCGGCGTATGTGGATGAGGCGGCAAGTAGGGTCGCCAGAGTAATCCATGTTTTCATTGTTATACCTTTTAATTAGAGTCTGCTTAGCGGCGCCAAAACGCAGGAAAGAACAGTACAAGAATAGTCAGAATTTCCAAGCGGCCCATTAACATCCCAAAGCTTAAGAGCCATTTGGCAGTATCGGGCAGAGGCGCGAAGTTGCCTGTTGGGCCAATCACACTGCCCATACCAGGGCCAACATTGGCAACGGCGGTGATTGAGCCAGAAATACTGGTCACAGGGTCGAGGCCTAGTGCACTTAAACAACCCGCGATAAAGATAATAGTGATAAAAAACATCAAGCCAAATGCCACCACTGAGCGAACAATATCATCATTCACCGGTCGCTGGTTATAACGCTGTACAAACACCCCTGAAGGGTGAATCAACTTCATCATTTGTTTGTTTAGCAGCGTCATTGCAATTTGGAAGCGGAAGATTTTGATCCCGCCAGACGTTGATCCTGAGCATGCCCCCGCCATCATTAAGAATGCGAAAAGAGTGGTGGGTAATGCGCCCCATGCGGTGAAGTCTTCTAAGCCAAAGCCAGTTGTGGTGACGACAGAGACAATATTAAACATCGACACTCGCAGGGCATCCAAAATGGTGTACCCATCTCGAATCACTAACCAAGCTGAAATCACTAAGCTTGAGAATACGAACAGGTACGCAAATCCTCTAACTTGAGCGTCGTTAACCAACACATCAATACGGCGTTTACGTAACGCGGCGATAAAGAGCAAAAACGGCAAACCACCTAAGAACATAAAGGTAGTGGCCACCCAGTGTGCGCCATTAGAGAAGTGGTTCATTGACCCATCAGATGTAGAGTATCCACCCGTCGATAGCGTAGTAAAGGCATGGTTGATTGCTTCGAACAGGTTCATGCCAGTGACCAAGTAGCCCAAAATACATAAGCCCGTTAGCATTAAATAAACCGCTACGATGTTTTTGGCGACCGTTTTCGCTCTTGGACTACTTTTATCCGACCAATCTGATGATTCGGTTTGGAATAGCTTCATACCACCGACATTCAGCATAGGTAACACTGCTACCGCCATCACGATAAAACCAATGCCACCAAGCCACTGTAAAATAGAGCGCCATAGCAAGATGCTCGGCGCCATGTTGTCTAGGCCACTGAGCACCGTTGAGCCCGTCGTGGTGATACCCGACATCGTTTCGAAGTAGGCGTCGGTGAAGCTGATGTGGTTGATAAACACAAATGGCAAGGCGGCAAACGCACTCGCGATGGTCCAAACCAAACTGGTGATGAGGAACATATCGCGTACGCTGAGTTTGAACTTGGCGGTTCGACCTATCGTTAGGCAGATGAAGGCGGCAAGGTGCGTGATCACAACGGCTTGGGCGAAATCGAGGAATCCCCCCGTACCGGTAAAGAAAGCGACCAAAGTCGGCACGTACATAAACAGGGCCAGTTTGGATAAAACTAGCCCGATAACAAACAGTACGGGACGTAAGTTGACCATAGGAAAATCCTAGAGGAAGAATGGACTCGGCTGGAATAGCGCTTCGACGTCTGATACGTATTTTTTGTTGACCAGGAACATCACCACATGGTCATCCTGCTCGATGACCGTACGGTCGTGGGCAATAAGAACTTCTTCGCCACGAACGATAGCACCAATGGTGGTCCCAGGTGGAAGTTTTATATCTCCAATTGCACGTCCAACCACTTTAGATGTACTTTCATCACCGTGAGCGACGGCTTCAATCGCTTCCGCAGCACCGCGGCGAAGTGAGGACACGTTTACGATATCAGCGCGACGAACGTGCGTTAGCAAGGCTGAAATAGTGGCTTGCTGAGGTGAGATTGCTACATCAATTACGCCGCCTTGTACCAGGTCTACATAAGCGCCACGTTGGATCAGCACCATCACTTTTTTGGCGCCCATGCGTTTTGCCAACATTGCAGACATGATGTTGGTTTCATCTTCGTTGGTCAGCGCGATGAAGACGTCGACTTGGTCGATGTTCTCTTCCGAGAGAAGCTCTTGGTCTGCCGCATCACCGCAGAACACGATGGTGTTTTCTAGTTGCTCAGAGAGCTTTTCTGCACGCTGGTAGTTACGCTCAATCAGCTTCACGCTGTAAGTTTGCTCTAGGCGTTTTGCCAAGCTTGCGCCGATGTTACCCCCGCCAACAATCATGATGCGGCGGTACGGTTTTTCTAGGCGCTGAAGCTCACTCATCACTGAGCGAATGTGGTTGCTTGCGGCGACGAAGAACACTTCATCGTCGGCTTCAATGATGGTGGTACCTTGTGGGCGAATCGGACGGCCTTGACGGAAAATCGCCGCCACACGGGTATCAATGTGCGGCATGTGCTCACGCAAAGCAGACAACGCATTACCCACCAGCGGGCCACCATAGTAGGCTTTCACCGCCACTAGGCTGACTTTCTGTTCAGCAAAGCTCACCACTTGCAGCGCGCCTGGGTATTGGATCAGACGTTCGATGTAGCTCGTGACGAGTTCTTCTGGTGCGATAAGGTGATCAACAGGAATGGCGCCAGATTTAAACAGGGCTTCTTTTTCTGCCAAGTATTCTGGAGAGCGAATACGCGCAACGCGGTTTGGGGTATTGAATAGAGTGAACGCGACCTGACAGGCGGCCATGTTGGTTTCATCAGTGTTGGTTACTGCGACGAGCATATCGGCGTCTTGCGCGCCAGCTTCGTGTAGCACGTCTGGATGGCTCGCATGGCCATTGACCACACGTAGGTCGTATTTGTCCTGCAATTCACGCAGTCGGTCGGCATTATTGTCGACGATGGTGATGTCGTTGTTTTCACCCACTAGGTTTTCTGCCAGTGTGCCGCCAACCTGACCTGCACCAAGAATAATGATCTTCATACTCTTTTCTCGTATCTGAAAAAGGCGATTGAAATCGCTTCAATCGCCCTATTTAGCATGCTGTTACGCGTGTGTTTTAGTTAGCACTGCGTAGTAGAAACCATCCATATCTTCTTCGCCTGGTAGAATTTGACGACCAGGCTGGTCGGGATCAGAATCCAGCAGTTGCGCATCCGCGGTACGTGCTAAAAACGCTTTTACTTGCTCCACGTTTTCTTGCGGTGTGATTGAACAAGTCGCGTAAACCATTGTGCCGCCGGGCTTCAGTTGCGTCCACATGGCATCAAAAATTTCACTTTGCAGCTCTGCTAATGCGGCGATGTCGTCTGCACGACGTAGCCATTTGATGTCTGGGTGACGACGAATCACGCCAGTCGCAGAACATGGGGCATCCAGCAAAATGCGATCAAATTGCTCGCCTTGCCACCATTCTTGTGGATTACGCGCATCACCGCAAACCACTTTTGCCTGAAGGTTGAGACGCTTCAGGTTTTCATGCACACGTTTCAAGCGTGTGTCGTCGCAGTCAATCGCGACCACTTCACTGCCTGACGTGCGCTCTAGAATGTGCGCCGTCTTGCCACCTGGCGCTGCACAGCAATCTAAAATCAGTTCGCCGTCTTGTGGTTTTAGGTAGTTGATCGAGAGCTGCGCCGCCGCATCTTGGACCGAAACCCAACCTTTTTCAAAACCAGGTAGCTTCATCACGTCACATGGCGCGGCCAATTTTATGGCGTCCATTGCTTCTGTGTGTGGCGTGCTATCAATGTTTTCATTTTTGAGCAGCGCAAGGTATTCATTTCGAGTGTGGTGTTGGTGATTTACACGGAGCCACATTGGTGCTTTTTGGTTGTTCGCTTCAACTATGCTTTCCCATTGCTGTGGGTAGGCCTCTTGCAGCAGTTTTAGTAACCAGCTTGGGTGACCGTACTTGCCAGCGTTGTTGCTGACGGCCATTTGGTCGAGTTCTTCTTGGTTGCGCTGGTAGTTACGCAATACAGCGTTAATCAAACCACGCAGACGAGGACCTTTCAGCTCTTTAGTGCCTTCAACCGTTTCACCGACAGCTGCGTGCGCAGGAATGCGCATGAAGCTCAGTTGGTAAATACCAACCAGAATTAGGTGATGGAATACACGTTGTTTGCCTTTTAGCGGCTTATCCATCAATTGGTTTGCGATCATTTCTAGGCGAGGTAGGTAACGTAGCGCACCGTAACAGATCTCTTGTAACAGAGCGTGGTCACGAGGTCGTACCGTTTGTTGAGCCGCTGGAAGAGCGCTTGAAAGTGAGTGGCCCTTGTCGACGACAAGATACAGGACGTTAGCAGCCGCAGCGCGAACATTCATGATGAGTACCTTAAAGTAAAGGAGGGCATCTCTGCCCTCTAAAAGTTCGTATAATTGGGGATAATAACCCCTAGTATGGCTTAAACCAGCAGAGTGCCAACTTCAAACCAAGCCGCACGCGAATTCAGAATATCCTGAACTGACATGGCTTTTTTGCCAGGAACTTGCAGTTGCTCTAGCACCAGTACGCCGTTGCCTGTCGCAACATAAATACCGGTTTTATCTGCTTGTACGATGGTGCCGGCTGGCTTGTCACTGGTTTGCTCTGCCACACGGCTTTGCCATACTTTGATGCTGTTTTCTGCCGCCTCAAAGTGGCTCATTGGCCATGGGTTAAATGCACGAACGCAGCGCTCAATGTGCGCCGCATCGTCGTTCCAGTTGATGCGTGCTTCTTCTTTGCTGAGCTTTTTCGCGTAGTTCGCGAGCTCATCGTCTTGCTTCACTGGCACTGCTTTACCCGCAGCAATGTCTGCTAGGCAGTCAATCAGGGCTTCTGGGCCAAGCTCAGCCAATTTTTCGTACATTGAAGCGCTGGTATCTGTCGCTTCGATTGGCAGAGTTGCAATCTTCAGCATATCACCAGTGTCGAGACCGATGTCCATCTGCATGATGGTCACGCCAGTTTCTGCATCGCCCGCCCAAATAGAGCGTTGGATTGGAGCCGCACCACGCCAACGAGGTAGGATAGAACCATGTACGTTGATACAACCCAGTTTAGGGGTATCAAGAACCGCTTGTGGCAGCAGCATACCGTACGCCACGACAACCATGAGGTCGGCGTTCAGATCGGCAAGTTCTTGTTTGGCTTCGTCGGACTTAAAGCTTTCAGGTTGGTAAACCGGGATATTGTGTTCTAGCGCCAGTTGTTTTACCGGTGGCGCAGCCATTTTTTTGCCACGACCCGCTGGACGATCTGGGTTTGTGTAAACCGCGATGACTTCATGCTCCGAAGACAACAACGCCGCCAAGTGACGGGCGGCGAAATCCGGAGTACCTGCAAAGACAATTCGTAAAGACTGACTCAAGGTAGACTTCCTTCTAATTGGTATGGTTCGAGATTAAGCGTTTTGCTGCTTCTCGTTAAAGCGTTTGATTTTTGCTAGCTTGTCCTGAATGCGTTTGCGTTTCAGTGGCGATAGGTAATCCACGAACAGCTTACCTTGTAGGTGATCAAGCTCGTGTTGAACACAAATCGCTAGCAGGTCGTCGGCTTCAAAGGTGAACTCTTTGCCATCACGATCCAGTGCTTTAACGGTAACTTCTGCAGCGCGAGGCACAAGTGCGCGTGCACCTGGTACCGACAGACAGCCTTCTTCGATGCCATCTTCGCCACGCTTTTCCAGAATCTCAGGGTTGATTAGCACCATCGGCTCATCGCGAGTTTCTGAAATATCAATCACTACGATACGTTTGTGGATATCAACCTGCGTTGCAGCAAGGCCAATACCTTCTTCGTCGTACATGGTTTCAATCATGTCATCGACGATTTTTTGAATCTCAGGTGTCACCGCTTCAACAGGCTTTGCGACTGTGCGCAGGCGATCATCCGGGAATGTTAATACTTGTAATACAGACATATTCACTCGAAATATTGAACTGTGCCGAAACAGCACAAACCTTGTTGGCTCAATTCTAGACATTTTATAGCCTAAATGACAGCATCCTTGCACCAATTTCCATTCTGGTTCCTGCTTAATAGACCAAGGACGAGGGTCATGAATCGAATTTTCCGCAACGTTGCCAGTGTTACGTTGCCGTTACTTTTCTCTTTCAACGCTGTAGCAAATGTGGATGCGAACCCACTGACTGTTAAAGATGATGCGCCACAAACATATGTAGTTGTGAAGGGCGATACGCTATGGGATATTTCGGCCATGTACTTAGATAGCCCGTGGTTGTGGCCTCGTTTATGGCAAGTAAACCCGGAAATCGATAACCCTCATTTAATTTATCCCGGTGACAAGCTGTCTTTGGTGTGGATTAACGGTCAGCCCGTGTTGAGCCTAAAACCGGTTAAGAAGCTGAGCCCGAAAGCTCGCATCACAGAAAAGAAAGCCGTACCAACGGTCGCGGAAGGTTTGGTGATGCCTTACCTTAAATCGGATCGGTTGCTAGATAAAGATTCGTTGAACAGAGCAGCAAAAGTGATGGGTAGCAGCAAAGGCAGTAAGTATCTGACTGCAGAAGATGTGCTGTATATCAATGGCAATCAGACCGCGACAGGTTGGGCTATTTACCGACCAGTAGCTACCTTTTCGCGTGACGATGTGTCCGAAGAGATTACCGCGCTGCGTTTGATTGCCAAAGGCGAGCTCGTTGAAGCTTCGAGTGATTATTCAGGTTTGAAGCTTACATCGCAAATGCAAGAAATCCTACGTAACGATATCGCGTTGCCAAATCAATCGGTTGAGAATACTGACTTCACGACTACGTTCTATCCGCTGCCGTCGCCACAAGGCAGTTCTGCAAAGTTGCTAGGTAATATCGAAGGTATTCGCTTTAGTTCAACTAACCAAGTCGTGGTGATTGATAAAGGCACGTCAGACAATCTGAAGCAAGGCAGTGTGTTTGATTTAAAAGAAGACGCGCACCCAGTTTACAAAGACGGCGATGAGTTCAAGAAAGAGTTTGGCGTGCTTGATAAGAAAATCACTTTGCCTCAAAGCAAAGTTGGTGAGTTGCTGGTCATTCGTCCTTATGAGTACTTTAGCTTGGCACTGATCACTAACAGTACGAAACCCATTAACCAAGATATTTCGGTGGTGTCACCGTTGGCGGACGAATTAACCATCGATGAATCGACGAAATAACGATGATCTCGCTGCCTGGTTAAAACTGAGTTGTTTACCAGGCATTGGCGGCGTCAAAATGAACAAGCTACTGGCAAGAGACACGCCACGTAACATCGTAAACTTCTCTCCTGAACAGCTACAACAACTTGGGTTAACAACTAAGCAAATTCAAGCTTGGGCTTCAACAGATAAAGAAGTCGATGCTTGTTTAAGCTGGCTTGAGGCTTCTACAAATCATCATATCCTGACACTGACTGACCCGCGTTATCCACCTCAACTCAAACAAATCGTTGCACCGCCACCTCTACTTTTTGTTCAAGGAAACCCTACTTGTCTCTCTCAGCCACAAATCGCGATGGTTGGCAGTCGAAATGCGAGTATTGATGGATTACAGCATGCACGTCAGTTTGCTGCAGAGTTTGTTCAGCACGATTTTATTGTCACCAGTGGTCTCGCTTTAGGCATTGATGGTCATGCGCATGATGGTGCGTTGCAAGCGGGTGGTAAGACGATTGCGGTGCTAGGATCTGGTTTAGCAAATATTTATCCAGCACGTCATCGTAGTTTAGCGCAACGTGTTATTGAACACGGGGCTTTGGTGTCTGAGTTTCGGCCTAATGCCAAGCCGCGCCCAGAAAACTTCCCGCGTCGTAATCGTATTATTAGTGGATTATCGCTTGGTGTACTGGTCGTCGAGGCGGCGAAAAAGAGCGGCTCGTTAATTACAGCTCGTTACGCGCTTGAGCAAGGTCGAGAAGTATTTGCGCTGCCAGCGTCAATCAATGCCCCCAATGCCTGCGGTGGAAACCAGTTGATACGTCATGGCGCTTGCCTCGTAGAAAAGACGAAAGATGTCTTAGATGAAATACAGTCCTTGCTTGATTGGTCTATTAATCAGAGTACCGATTTATTTTCTACGTTAAATGATGAAGAAGAATTGCCATTTCCTCAGCTGTTAGCTAACGTAGGAAGTGAAGCTACACCGGTTGATATTCTTGCAAACAGGACCAATATACCTGTCCAAGAAGTCATGATGCAGCTCTTAGAGTTAGAACTCTCTGGGCATGTCGTTGCGGTTTCAGGTGGCTATATTCGAAAGGGGAGGGGCTAGCTATGATGATGGATATACTGATGTATCTATTCGAAACCTACATCCATAGCGATGCAGAGTTACAGGTCGAACAAGACGAGTTGGAAGAAGAATTGCTCCGTGCAGGCTTCCAACAAAAAGATATCTACAAAGCCCTTGTCTGGTTAGAAGAGCTTGCCGCATTGCAGCAAAGTGACACCTCTTCTGCAATCTCGACTTGCATGGCTTCGTCATCAACTCGTATCTACACAGCGAAAGAGATGCAGCGTTTAGATTTGGAATGCCGAGGATTTCTATTGTTTCTCGAGCAAATCAATGTGTTAACCACAGAAACTCGCGAAATGGTGATTGACCGAGTGATGGGATTAGAAACGAGTGAGTTTGAGCTTGAAGACCTCAAATGGATCATTCTGATGGTGCTGTTTAATGTGCCTGGCAACGAAAACGCTTACACGCTAATGGAAGAGCTGTTGTACACCAAGGAACAAGGGATTCTTCACTAACCATCTGGGCAAGTTCGAGTTTAGCCAGAATAAACGCGAGCTTGTCTTTTTGTGTGTTTTTCACGAAACGGTAAGTATGAGTAGTAAAATCGACAACACCCTTTTCTCTGCCCATGAACACGCTTTGGAGCACGAGCCGTGTCCAAAATGTGGTGGTGAGCTGACTCTCAAGCACGGAAAACATGGCCCATTTCTCGGCTGTAACCATTACCCAAGCTGTGATTACATTAAACCGCTACACAGCAATGATGGTCACATCGTGAAAGAGTTGGGTGTGCCTTGTCCTGAGTGTGGCAATGAGTTGGTTCTCCGCCAAGGGCGCTACGGTATGTTCGTTGGTTGTAGCCATTACCCGGCTTGTCATCATATTGAGTCGATTAATCAACCAGAGCCAGAGGCGCAGTCACAAGAGCAACACGCTTGCCCTGAATGTGGCAAAGGACATTTGGTTGAGCGTAAAACCCGATTTGGCAAAACATTCTACGCGTGTGATAACTACCCTAAATGCAAATTTGCTGTGAACCTTGCTCCGGTCAAGGGGCGATGCGAAGAATGTGGTTTTACTTTGTTGGTGGAGAAGAAACTCGCCAGTGGTGTGAAATTGCAATGTGCCAACCGTAAGTGCCAGCACACCCAACAAGGGTAAATACATCAATGACCCGTCCTGATATGGGTTGACACTTTTTAACTAAAACGCTCGATGTACTTCATCGGGCGTTTTGTATTTTAA
>NZ_JAWOTE010000026.1:0-56428 GCF_033338695.1 Vibrio sp. Vb1166
GCTTGTTGGTCTTTGATCATACCACGACGACGGTTAAGGTCACCGATTACGTCACCAACGTGATCTTCTGGAGTGAACACGTCAACTTTCATGATTGGCTCAAGAAGTTGCGCGCCAGCTTTAGGCATAGACTGACGGAATGCACCTTTCGCTGCGATTTCGTAAGCGATAGCTGAAGAGTCAACTGCGTGGAAACCACCGTCGAATAGTTCAACTTCAACGTCTAGAGTAGGGAAGCCAGCTAGAACACCGTGCTCCATCATTGACGCAAAGCCTTTCTCAACTGCAGGCCAGAATTCTTTAGGTACGTTACCACCAACAACTGTAGATTTGAACGTGAAGCCAGAGTTTGGCTCACCTGGTTTGATGCGGTAGTCGATCTTACCGAACTGACCAGAACCACCAGACTGTTTCTTGTGCGTGTAGCTATCTTCGATTGCTTGAGTGATAGTTTCACGGTAAGCAACCTGTGGAGCACCAACTTCTAGCTCAACGCCGTAAGTACGCTTAAGGATATCTACCTTGATGTCTAGGTGAAGTTCACCCATACCTTTCAGGATAGTTTCGCCTGAATCTTCATCAGTCTCAACTTGGAATGATGGATCTTCTGCAACCATTTTACCGATCGCGATACCCATCTTCTCAGAACCGCCTTTATCTTTAGGCTTAACTGCGATAGAGATTACTGGATCTGGGAAGATCATTGGCTCAAGAGTACATTCGTGCTTAGGATCACATAGAGTGTGACCAGTTTGAACGTTCTTCATACCAACTACAGCGATGATGTCACCAGCTTGTGCTGAATCGATTTCGTTACGCTCGTCCGCGTGCATCTCAACCATACGGCCGATACGCTCTGTTTTACCAGTTGCAGAGTTAAGGATTGTGTCACCTTTCTTCATCTTACCAGAGTAGATGCGGATAAAGGTTAGAGCACCGAAGCGGTCATCCATGATCTTAAATGCAAGAGCACGTAGTGGCTCGTCTGCAGATACAGTCGCAACTTCACCAGTTGGCTCACCAGTCTCTGAATCAGTTAGAGGCTGTGGATCAACTTCTGTTGGAGATGGTAGGTAATCAATTACCGCGTCAAGAATAAGTTGGATACCTTTGTTCTTGTACGCTGAACCACAGTAAGTTGGGAAGAATGCTAGATCACGAGTACCTTTACGGATACAACGTTTGATGTCTTCTAGAGATGGCTCTTCGCCTTCTTCTAGGTAAGCCATCATTAGATCTTCGTCTTGCTCTAGAGCAGTTTCGATTAGCATTTCACGGTATTCAGCAGCTTTCTCTACCATGTCTGCTGGAATATCTTGAACTTCGTAGTTCTCTGGTTGGCCAGACTCATCCCATACGTAAGCTTGTTGGCTTAGTACGTCTACAACACCTACGAAATCTTCTTCGATACCGATAGGTAGAGTCATAACTAGAGGTGTAGCACCTAGTACGTTCTGTACTTGATCTACAACTTTGTAGAAATCTGCGCCCATACGGTCTAGTTTGTTAACGAAGATCAGACGTGATACGTGTGATTCGTCAGCGTAACGCCAGTTAGTTTCTGACTGAGGCTCAACACCACCAGAACCACAGAATACACCGATACCACCGTCAAGTACTTTTAGAGAACGGTAAACTTCGATAGTGAAGTCAACGTGTCCAGGAGTATCGATGATGTTTAGACGGTGATCGTTCCAGAAACAAGTTGTTGCTGCAGACTGGATTGTGATACCACGCTCAGCTTCCTGCTCCATGAAGTCAGTAGTAGTTGAACCGTCGTGAGTGTCACCGATCTTATGGATCTTACCAGTTAGCTTTAGGATACGCTCTGTAGAGGTAGTTTTACCCGCGTCTACGTGAGCAAAAATACCAATGTTTCTGTATTTTGATAAATCAGTCATTGTCTTACTCTGTTAATAAGGTATAAAGTGCGCGCAGAGTATATCACATTCTGTCAATACTGATACCCTTGCGTGCGGATGGAAGAAAAAAAATTTTAACGTGAAATTTCCGTCCCCAAAGCATAGTCAAACACAGCAATTTATGTACTTTATTCGCATTTTATTGAGGACGGATAGAACAGTTTGTGATTGCACAAATACCATTCTTATGAGCATTACAGCTCGTCAAAAGCCTCTATCGCTTCCGACAATTTCTTAACGCCGTGAATTTGCATGCCAGGGATGCCACCTTTCGGCATGTTGGCTGCTGGCACGATGGCTTTCTTGAAACCATGTTTGAACGCTTCATTCAAACGCTCTTGCCCACTTGGCACTGGACGGATTTCGCCCGCAAGCCCTACCTCACCAAAAATCACCACATCTTTAGGGAGTGGACGGTCACGAAAACTCGATAAAAGCGCCATAACTAAAGCAAGATCAGCGCTTGTCTCCGTCACCTTAACACCGCCAACCACATTAACAAAGACATCTTGGTCTGCCATTTGTAAGCCACCATGCTTATGCAACACAGCGAGCAAAAGTGATAGGCGGTTCTGCTCCAAGCCGACCGCAACACGACGAGGGTTGGCTAACTGCGAGTAATCCACCAGCGCTTGAATCTCTACTAGTAGAGGGCGCGTGCCTTCCCAAACCACCATGACTGAAGAGCCTGATGTTTCTTCTTCACCACGAGAAAGGAAGATTGCTGATGGGTTACTCACTTCCTTCAACCCTTGGCCTGTCATTGCAAAGACACCAAGCTCATTCACAGCGCCAAAACGGTTTTTATGACTACGCAAAGTGCGGAATCGGCTATCCGTTCCACCATCGAGTAGTACCGAACAGTCGATAATGTGTTCAAGAACTTTGGGGCCCGCAAGGGTACCATCTTTTGTTACATGACCAACAATAAATACCGCAACATTATTCTGTTTTGCGTATCGTGTCAGAGCCGTCGCAGATTCACGTACCTGAGCAACACTGCCAGGCGACGATTGAACATCAGAAACGTGCATCACCTGAATCGAGTCTATTACCATTATACGAGGCTGCTCTTTTTCGGCGATTTGGCAAATTTTGTCGACGTTCGTTTCCGATAGCATTTTTAAATGATCTTTCGGCAAGCCTAATCGGGAAGCACGCATTGCCACCTGCTGTAACGACTCTTCACCGGTTACGTAAAGCGTTGGCATTTGCGCAGATAAACTACACATGGTTTGCAACAGAAGGGTTGATTTACCAGCGCCAGGGTTACCACCAATCAAAATTGCGGCACCTGGCACAACACCACCACCCAATACGCGGTCAAGCTCTTTAAACCCACTGGTGAAGCGAGGTACTTCTTGCAGATCAATTTCGGATAGCGTTTGAACCGTTGCTTCTGTTGCGGAACCAGCGTAGCCACTTAAGCGTTCGTTGCGAGCAACGGTTGGCGATGCAGCGATACGTACTTCTGTTATCGTATTCCATGCACCACATGCGTTACACTGCCCCTGCCAACGGGGAAAGTCCGCGCCACAATCATTACAAACATACGCTCGTTTTGCTTTCGCCATGATGCCTCAATTTTTTCTACAAATGTGACTAAGCACAGCCAAGTCAGACCTGAACTGAAATGAACTATTGATATACTTAAGTATTACTTCGCTTAGCCGATACAATTTAAAGTAACGACATACTCTAACAGAAATAATGCAGCAATCTGAAATTCTCTCGCTCGCAGAACGACTCATTCCCGTTTACGGTACGAATGACTTTGACTTTGTCCTTGGCCAACTGACCGAGGAAGAGCCGCCTTCGGCCAAAATTTTGGTTAAAATGGAACTTAACCGCTTAATGGCTCCATGCAAAAAAAGTATTGATTTGCGAGGTCGCGTTCAAGGCGAATGTCGCGAGTATATTTTGGATGGTATTCCACATTGGTTGGATGATGTTGCTTTCAACGCTTACCATAAAAACATCAAAAAGTTTGGCTGCTACACGGAAGGAATGTGGGAAGCATTGGTCAACACGCGAAATAACTTTCGCGTAATGAGCAAGCGCCTTACTCAGCAAAAAACGCAATCGTTAACGGATCCTAAAAGCCCGTTCTTAGCAGAACCCGTTCACCTAGGCTACGATTTAAAGCGCCAAGAAAAACGCTTGAAAGTCCAATCTCAAGTTGAAATTTGCCGTTCTAAAGGACAGCTTCTTCATGGATTAAGCATTGATTTATCTAGCTCTGGCGCAAAGTTCAAAGTCCCTAGCGCATTTAAATATAACCTTGGGGAAATTATTCAGGTCACGTTTACTGAATTTGCCAGCAAATCTAACGTTGCAGGTATAGAGAAACCGCTTGCATACCGCATACTCGCGGTTGATGACTGTTACGAAAATGACTCAGTTCGATACCTCAGAACCATACGCTTAACTGATACCAATGTCGTCACCAGAGTGATAGATGAAGCGCTCAACAGTGCTGTTAAAAGGGCTCGTCACGACAATCAAGACAAGATTATTCGAGCTCGAACTCGCGGTTATGAGCACATCGCACTAAAGCACACCAGCAGCTTGCCTCTATTCTTTGATGGTAGTGACCTAAAATTAGCAATGTTAACGCCAAACAATCAAAAGCTTTGGCAATACTGGCACGATGAGAGAAACCAGCAAATGTTTGGTTCCTTATTCAACGAGCAACGCATCGCGTCACTCATTAAGCCTGGTGTTAAAGGAACAACCAATGTCCTTTATTCATTTACTCACGAGCACGAGAATCGAACCTATTTCTATTCGATGTTTCGCCCAGAAGCAACTCGCGAACAGCGCCAGCTATTTTGGCATTTAGGTGGCAAACGAGAGAGTTGGCGCGCCTTTAGAATTTCAATCTTTGAACTATCAGAGCAAGAACAGGAAGACCTAGCAGCATTCTCTCCAGAGTTGGCAGAAACGTCTCAATCACTGACCCATATTGGTATTTTGCAAGAAATTGCTGACGAAAAGTCAGGGCAGGATTACCTGCTAACTGAAAAGCCGCGCTTACCCGCTAATACATTAAACGCGTTTCGCCATCCGAGAAGAGTTATCGGCAATCCAAAGGGCATTTATTTTGATGCAAAGTCTCGTCGAAAAGAGCCTCGTTATCGTTTTAAAACACCTTTAGAGTTGTACTCAGGACAGACTAAAACAGGCGGCAGTACTGTTGACCTTTCCAAACGAGGACTCGGAATTAGGCTAAGTGAGCCCACGATGTTACGTTCTGGGCAAGAGGTAAGAATCAACTTTCGAGAATTACAACTCTACGATAAAAAATTGCCGTTAATGTCGGTGCCATACCGAGTAATTCGTGTAAGCCCAGACGGTTGTAGCGTGCAGCTAGTTATTGATGAAAGCAGCCAAACCATGAAGGTAATCGCTTTTTTCAACAGCATTATCGAGCACAATCAAGACAAGCTAATCCCGCAAAAAGAGACGCTACCAAGTAATGCTCTACTTGAAAGGCTACACTGCATGTTGCTCTCGCGTACGCTGAGCACGCCCATTTTTATCAGTAAGAGTACGTCATCTTCAATCAAAACCCCCGTTATCGGGGTGAACTTGCCGCTACCTAAACACATTGAGCTTTTTGCCCGTCTTGGGCATGACCAACTGTTGTCACTTGAACCTATCTTTAAAGGCCGGACAAGCACATTAATCGCAGAGCCAATAAAACGTGTAGAAGGTGCTCAAGCCAGACATCAGGATATCTACATAAGCGCCGCAAAAGTAGGCAATAAAATTACAGGCATTGAGTCAAAGCTTCATCAAGAGTTCAACAGCGTAAAAGAGCGGATTCAATTTATAAAGAAAGCGCGAATGATGGGTGACTTTTACGTGCTTCGCCTTTCTACTGCACCAATTTTCGATCCGATGACATCATTACTGCAACAAGATTTAAGTGACTTAACCCAATTTGGTGTACATCAAGCGAGCAAGTTAGAAAAAGAGTTGACGGCGCTCGTTGGTTACAGTGAATTTGAAGACATTACTGAAGAGGTTGTAATTAGATTGGAGTTAACCGAGTAAATTCAAAGTCATACCAAATTGAAAAAAAAACACCGCCTTTCTGGCGGTGTTTTTGAATGGATGGTTAAGGTTTAGCTTTCCAGCTGACCTTTTGCTGCTTCACCAATGCGCCAGATAAAATACAGAGCACACCGCCCAACCCAGCAAAGCGAATCGCAGATTGCGCTTGAGCTTCCACTTTTGGTTTTGCGTGATACGCAATCCCTAAGCCCGCCACCGACATCATCACAAGATCATTAGCGCCATCACCGACAGCGACCGTGTTGTGTTGCTCAATTTCATATTCATCCGCCAATTCCACTAGAATGTCTGACTTCATCTGCGCCGTTACCACGTCGCCAAGTACGTTACCCGTGAGTTTGCCGTCAATAATTTCTAATTGATTGGAACGAGCAAAATCTAGGTCGACTTTATCTTTGATGTAATCAGAGAAGTAAGTAAAACCACCGGAGGCAATCGCTGTTTTCCAGCCCAAGGCTTTCAACGTCGCAATTAGCGCTTCAAAGTCCGGCATGAATGGTAACTGGGAACGAACTTGTTCAAGAATTGATTCATCGGCACCTTTGAGCTTACCAACTCGCTGACGTAAACTTTGCTCAAAATCCAGCTCACCTTGCATGGCACGTTCAGTGACTTCAGCGACCTCATCCCCTACTCCTGCCAGTTTCGCGATTTCATCAATACACTCTATCTGGATCGCCGTTGAATCCATATCAAATACAATCAACCCTTGGGTTGATAGATCGGGCACTTCATTAAGCGAGGCGTAATCTAGGTTGAGACTTTGTAAGATCGTTTCATGTTGAGGAGTCAACTCTCCGGCCATCAGGGCTACTTCATATTGGCCAACTTTCCACGTTTCTAGTATCGGGTTGTAAAAGCCGGTGAAGAAATCAATGTCTTCGAAGTGACTTGGCGAAAGGTACTCAGCAAATACGATCCAGTTTGCTTTTGCTTTATCTAATTGGGAGGCAAATCGAGTCTCGGGTAATCGTTTTAAAAGTGTCGTATGTTTTCTGATAGGCAAGCTTTTTGACGCGTCCATGTATATAATCCCTTATGACTTTGCTAAAACGTTACCTCAACAAACTAAAAAGGCAAGTCTTTGTTTTATTTTAAATGGATGAGTAAAGAGCATGAGTGAATCTTTGTTCTCAGTAAGGAATGCCCTAAGAATTCTGGCACTAATCCTGCTGTGTGTGATGTTGTTTATCACAATAAAAAACAGTGTTGTGATCAGTAAGGGTAATGAGAAAATTCAAGCACAACAGCTTGAAACACTCACCAAAGTTTTGATTTCACAGGCGTCTCTTTCTGCCAGTGAGATGATTTTAACTAAAGATCAAGAACGATTACTTCAGCTAACAAACCAGCTAGCACAAGACCGTTTAGTGTTTGATGCAACAATCTACGATGCACAGGGTGTACGTTTAGCGTCTAGTGAAGAGGCATTATCGGTACGCGAAGTTCTTGGCCTGGATACGCCTTTGGCAACAGCTTCCATTGGTCGCCAGCAGTTGGTTGAACCAGTGTTTGCAGATGGTGCGCTTATCGGTTTTGTTCGCGTGACCTTTGAGACGGGCCGGGTGACGGCTATTTCTGACCACCACTATCGCAAGAGCGATCGTTATATGTACATGATGGTCTTAATGAGCTTTGTCTGTGGCATGTTGTTCATCTTGATTTTACGTCGACAACCGATACGTCGTAAAAAAGCGCCAAACCTGCTGCTAACCAAGTAACTAGGTAGCGCTAACAACTCATATAAAAACAGCCCGCAATGTGCGGGCTGTTTTTTTAGCTCTTGAGAGCGAAAAATAGAATGACTCTTCGTCGCTTACTCTTCGTCACCAAGCAATACTGAATCTAGTGCAATTAGCATCATGTCGTTGAATGTCGTTTGACGCTCGTCAGATGTAGTCTGTTCGCCAGTCTTGATATGATCAGAAACCGTACAGATTGTCAGAGCTTTTGCACCGTATTCTGCCGCAACACCGTAAATACCAGCCGCTTCCATTTCAACACCAACAATGCCGTACTTGTCCATTACATCGAACATTTCTGGATCTGGCGTGTAGAAAAGCTCTGCTGAGAATAGGTTACCAACTTTAACGTCAATACCGCGAGCTTTTGCAGCGTCTTCTGCCGCACGAACCATGTTGTAGTCTGCGATTGCCGCGAAGTCATGACCTTTAAAGCGGATACGGTTCACTTTAGAGTCAGTACATGCACCCATGCCGATCACAACATCACGCACTTTGATGTCTTCATTCACTGCGCCACAGCTGCCAACACGGATGATTTTCTTCACGCCGAAGTCTTTGATTAGTTCAGTCGCGTAAATCGAGCATGATGGGATACCCATACCGTGGCCCATTACCGAGATCTTACGGCCTTTGTATGTACCTGTGTAACCAAACATATTACGAACGTCACACACTTGAACGACATCTTCAAGGAAAGTCTCTGCGATGTATTTTGCACGTAGTGGATCACCAGGCATCAGTACGACGTCTGCAAATGCACCCATTTCAGCATTGATATGTGGAGTTGCCATTTTCTTTTCCTTAACCTTTCTCTAGCGCTCCGCGCTTAAGGCGATATAAGCCAGAGTATTCTCATTTCCGACAAGCAGCATTTACATACTGCAAACATAAAACTAGGAGCAATCAAGCTCCTAGTTTTCAAAAACCTAACTAATTATAGGAAGTTCTTACCGTAATCCATTGGAGAAGTACCGAAGTAACTTGCCAATGTTTGACCGATATCTGCGAATGTTTCGCGGCGGCCAAGAGAACCAGCTGGTACTTTTTGACCATAAACCAATACTGGGATGTGCTCACGAGTATGGTCAGTGCCTGGCCATGTTGGGTCACAGCCGTGGTCTGCCGTTAGGATAAGCACATCGTCTTCTTCCATAATCTCTAGCACTTCGTTGATGCGACCATCGAAGTACTCAAGTGCCGCCGCGTAACCCGCTACGTCACGACGGTGACCGTAAGCTGAGTCGAAGTCTACAAAGTTAGTGAATACGATCGTGTTGTCGCCCGCTTCTTTGATTTGCTCTAGCGTTGCTTCGAACAATGCAGGGATACCTGTCGCTTTCACTTTCTTAGTGATGCCGCAGTTTGCGTAGATATCAGCAATCTTACCAATAGAAACCACGTTGCCTTGCTTCTCATCAACGAGCTTCTGAAGAACCGTTGCTGATGGTGGCTCTACAGAAAGATCACGACGGTTACCTGTACGCTCAAATTGACCTTTACCAGCACCAACGAATGGGCGCGCGATAACACGACCAATGTTGTAATCTTCTAGCTCTTCACGTGCGATTTGGCAAAGCTCTAGTAGACGGTCTAGACCGAAAGTCTCTTCGTGACATGCGATTTGAAATACAGAGTCAGCAGACGTGTAGAAGATTGGTTTGCCAGTCTTCATGTGCTCTTCACCAAGATCGTCAAGAACTTGAGTACCAGATGCGTGGCAGTTACCCAGGAAACCGTCAAGACCTGCACGCTCAAGAATGCGGTCAGTCAATTCTTTCGGGAAGCTGTTTGCTTTGTCAGTGAAGTAACCCCAGTCAAACAAAACAGGAACACCTGCGATTTCCCAGTGACCAGACGGCGTGTCTTTACCTGAAGAAAGCTCTGCTGCATGACCGTATGCACCAATGATTTCAGCGTCTGCGTCTAGTCCAGGTGCGAAGCGACCTGTCGATTCTTTATGCGCCATTGCCAAACCAAGTTTCGATAGATTTGGAAGGCGAAGTGCACCTTGGCGATTGTCGTTATCTGCTAAGCCTTTTTCACATTGGTCAGCGATGTGACCTAGTGTGTCTGAACCTACATCACCAAATTCTTTAGCATCGGCAGTTGCACCGATACCGAATGAGTCTAGTACTAAAATAAATGCTCTTTTCATTGCTCGTTCCTTAGGCCCACTCGGCTTTTTATTATGGTTGAGTAGGCCTTGTGTAATTACTTGTTCTATTGGATATCTTCTGCACGAATTTGGCGGTAAACCTCTGGAGTTGGTGTGTATTCACCACCTACTTTGATTGCACTGCGCAGTGCTTTTGCCGCTTCTTCCCATTGCTCTTCAGTGCGAGCGTGGATAACCGCAAGAGGTTTATCACTGTCTGCGACCTCACCTAGGCGGATGAACTCGTCGAAACCAACTGCGTAGTCGATTTCATCAGTAGCAACTCGACGACCACCACCCATAGCAACCACAGCCATGCCGATAGCACGTGTATCCATTGCAGAGACAATGCCCGTTTCTGTTGCGTAAACTGGCTTGATGATTTCTGCTTTTTCTAAGTAGTTGTCGTAGTTTTCTACGAAGTCCGCAGGACCGCCTAAGCCAGCAACCATCTTGCCGAAGCACTCAGCCGCTTTGCCGTTATCCAGCACTTCCATCAGTTTTGCGCGTGCGTCTTCTGTGTTCTCAGCAAGCTTGCCAAGTACTAACATTTCAGCACATGAAGCCATGGTCACTTCAAGTAGACGAGGGTTACGGTATTCACCCGTTAAGAAACGAACCGCTTCACGAACTTCCACTGCGTTACCCGCTGAAGACGCCAATACTTGGTTCATGTCCGTAAGAATTGCCGTAGTCTTAGTGCCAGCACCGTTTGCTACCGCAACGATTGATTTTGCTAGCTCTTCAGACGCTTCGTAAGTTGGCATAAATGCACCTGAACCCACTTTTACGTCCATCACTAGCGATTCCAGACCCGCCGCCAGTTTCTTAGAAAGGATCGACGCCGTAATCAGGGAGATATTGTCTACCGTTGCGGTAATATCACGAGTCGCGTAAACACGCTTATCCGCAGGAGCAAGGTCACCAGTTTGACCGATGATCGCCACACCAGCGTCTTTGGTTACTTGACCAAAAACATCGTTGCTCGGCGTAATGTTGTAACCAGGGATAGATTCAAGTTTATCCAGCGTACCGCCTGTATGACCAAGACCGCGGCCAGAGATCATAGGTACGAAACCGCCACACGCTGCCACCATTGGGCCAAGCATTAAAGAAGTTACGTCACCCACACCACCGGTTGAGTGTTTGTCGACAATTGGACCACCGAAGTTCATGTGGCTCCAGTCGATAACCATGCCCGAATCACGCATTGCACACGTTAAGGCGATGCGCTCATCCATGGTCATTTCATTAAAGAAAATCGTCATAGCAAACGCCGCAATCTGACCTTCAGATACCGTGTTGTTCGCTACGCCTTGAATAAAGAAGTTGATTTCGTCTGCGGTAAGTACTTCACCGTCACGTTTTTTACGAATGATTTCTTGTGGTAAATACATTAGTGCCTCCCAAGCTCTTTTGAGCCATGGTTGTAGTAGGATAGAAGAGGTTTGGTAGCACCCGTTTAGGTGCTACCGTTCAGACGTATTATTGGAATTAGTACGCTGTTGGATCAGCGACGTCGTCCGATACTTCTAATGTATTTAGTAGGTTGGTTAGCAGGCTAGACGCACCAAAACGGTAGTGACGAGCATCAACCCAGTTGTCACCTAGGATTTCGTCAGCCATTGCTAGGTATGCTGCTGCGTCTTCAGCAGTGCGCACACCACCTGCTGGTTTGAAACCAACAGTTTCTGCAACACCCATGTCGCGAATAACTTCAAGCATCATGCGAGCGTATTCTGGTGTTGCGTTTACTGGCACTTTACCAGTTGAAGTTTTAATGAAGTCAGCACCTGCTTCAATACAGATTTGAGATGCTTTCTTGATTAGTGCTTCTTCTTTTAGTTCACCTGTTTCGATGATCACTTTAAGAAGAATGTCACCACAAGCTTCTTTACATTGCTTAACTAGTTCGAAGCCTACTTTCTCATCACCCGCCATTAGCGCGCGGTAAGGAAAAACTACGTCAACTTCGTCTGCACCGTAAGCAACCGCCGCTTTTGTTTCAGCAACTGCGATTTCAATGTCGTCGTTACCATGTGGGAAGTTCGTTACTGTTGCAATACGAACCTCTGGCGTACCTTGCTCACGAAGTGTCTTCTTAGCAATAGGAATAAAGCGAGGGTAAATACAAATTGCAGCTGTGTTGCCTACTGCTGTTTTCGCGTCATGACATAGTGAGATCACTTTTGCATCAGTGTCATCGTCATTCAACGTAGTTAGGTCCATAAGTTTAAGTGCACGTAGCGCTGCTGCTTTTAAATCGCTCATTTCTATCTCCGATCAATATTCAAAAAATTCACTACTCAGCCTTACATCACGTCTTTAACTATAATCAACAAGTCGAGACAATGTGAGTAAATGGCTAAACAGTCTATTAATGAACGGACTTGGTTCCCTGAAGACTCGGCATATACAGCGAAAATTTATCATATGCCAATTGCTATCCTTGTCACCGCACAGTACCAGTTTGGCCTATGGCACAACAATCTATGATTGCGGTGTCTTTAATATCACATCACAAAGCAAAACGCCTATTAGATCTGATATTGCAGGGCAATTCATTTGCCCATCGATTATGTAATATTCATTACGTGATTAAGAATCAAGCTTAACCACTATCCTGTGATTAATACATTATAGAGTTTCACCGCAAAACTGTAGCACCAAATAGAGCGCAAACGGTTTGTATCTCAAAATTTCCTAGCCCCTATTCCATTGACTGCGTAATACCTCGACTAAGGCAAACACCCGATGAAATTTTGGAGCCCGAAAAACGAAAAATGCCCCGCAGCAATCTCTTGCTACAGGGCATGATGTAAAACGGCGTCTATATATTAAGAACCGATTCTAATTATAGTGCTGCAAGGCTTAAGCAGAAGCCTGCAATTGTCGCTGCCA
Organism: Vibrio sp. Vb1166; assembly: GCF_033338695.1. Classification (NCBI taxonomy): domain Bacteria; kingdom Pseudomonadati; phylum Pseudomonadota; class Gammaproteobacteria; order Vibrionales; family Vibrionaceae; genus Vibrio; species Vibrio sp. Vb1166. The sequence goes on from NZ_JAWOTE010000026.1 coordinate 12,804, forward strand.
TAAGGTTAGACAACGTACCTGCAAGAACTGCTTTAACACCCATGCGAGCGATGTCACTACGACGGTTTGGTGCAAGGCTACCTAAACCACCAAGTAGAATCGCGATAGAAGAAAGGTTCGCGAAACCACATAGTGCGAATGAGATGATAGCTGTTGTCTTCTCAGACATTACTTCACCAGTTGCCGCGATTACTTGAGCGTTTTCACCTAGGTATGGTGTGAAGTTCAAGTAAGCAACGAATTCGTTCACTACGATTTTCTGACCGATGAATGAACCAGCTGTTACAGCTTCTGCCCATGGAACACCGATTAGGAATGCTAGTGGAGAGAACGCGTAACCTAGGATTAGCTCTAGTGTTAGTTCTGGCATGCCGAACCAACCACCGATGCCACCTAGCATACCGTTGATTAGCGCGATTAGACCAACGAATGCGATTAGCATTGCACCTACGTTAAGCGCAAGTTGTAGACCAGAAGCCGCACCGCCCGCAGCTGCGTCGATTACGTTAACTGGTTTGTCGTCACCGCCGTCCATCGCTTCTTCGATACTTTCGTGAGGCTGGTCAGTCTCTGGGTGAAGGATTTTAGCGAACAGTAGACCACCTGGTGCTGCCATGAATGATGCCGCAACTAGGTACTCTAGTGGAACACCCATAGATGCGTAACCAGCTAGTACACCACCAGCAACAGAAGCTAGACCACCACACATTACCGCGAATAGCTCTGATTGAGTCATTTTTGGAACGAATGGGCGAACAACTAGAGGTGCCTCAGTTTGACCTACGAAGATGTTAGCTGCCGCTGACATTGATTCCGCACGCGAAGTGCCTAGCGCTTTTTGTAGTGCGCCACCAAGAATCTTGATAACCCATTGCATAACGCCAATGTAGTAAAGAACTGAAATCAGTGCAGAGAAGAAGATCAGTGTAGGAAGAACACGGAATGCGAAGATGAAACCGCCGCCGCCGAATACTTCGAACATCTTGTCAGAAACAAGACCACCGAACAGGAATGATGAACCATCGTTACCGTAGTTGATAACGTTAGAAACACCTGAAGAGAAACCGTTTAGTAGATCACGGCCCCAAGGTACATACAGAACAAATGCACCTAATGCGAATTGGATAGCGAATGCGCCACCCACAGTTCTAAAGTTGATAGCTTTTCGGTTGTTAGAAAATGCCACTGCAATCGCAAGAAGCACTACCATACCGATTAGGCTCATAAACAGGCTCATAGTTTATGACTTCCTTATAAGTTATTTATTGGCGTGTTACAAAATGGAGCTATAAAGCGGGGGCAATTATACTCATGCAGAATCAATTAAAGTAATGCCAGCCTCACACTTTCCTATAAGATTCATGATTGATTCAACCAGCTTTGTGAGTTAATTCACAATAAGCAGGAAAACGTTTTCGATTTCAAACCACATCTTTAGATTTTATTCACATATCGAGAAAGCAAAATTGCTATTTTTCCACAGTTGAGAGGCAATCGATTGCTTTCGGCCGTTATGCAACTCTACGAGCTCATTAAAGACGTGAATGAGTTTGGCTGGGTGATTTGACTCCCCTTGATATCCAAGTATAGGCATATCTGGTGCGTCTGTTTCGATTACTAGGTTTTCGAGTGGTAATTTTTGAATTGCGTCGCGTGTTTTCTTGGCTCTTGGGTAGGTAATCGTTCCTCCTACACCGATAAAAAAACCTAATTTGACCCACTCCATGGCTTGCTGATAACTCCCAGAAAAAGCGTGTAGCACACCACCTCTAGGGAGATTCGCCGCTTTCACCATTTGAATGAGGCGATTGTGCGCTTTTCGGCTATGTAAAATAACTGGGAGTTCGAAGCGTCTAGCCAGCTCAAATTGAACTTCAAGTATCTTTTCTTGCAACTGTGGATCAACATCAATGGCAAAATCTAAACCACACTCTCCTATTGCCACGCACTGCTGCCCTTTTTGATTTAGATAGCCTTCTAGCTCTGTAAGGTGCTGCTCAACGTTATCTTCAAGAAAATACGGATGAAAGCCGAGCGCATAATACAAATTGGCATGTTGCTCTACCAAAGTTTGAATACGAGCCCAGTTTTGCGGACCGACGGAAGGAATCAAAATTCTTGCGACGCCTTGCGTTTGAGCAAGCTCAAGTTGATGTGCAAAGTCATCTTGAAACACATCAAAATCAAAGTGGCAGTGCGTATCAAAGAGCTTCATCTTGACGCTTTTTATCTGTATCTGCGGGCAGAAAATCAGAGGATGGTTGGGCTTCACTCTTCTCTTCAGTTTGATGGGCTGGGTCTTTTCGATATGGGACACAACTGCGTTTCTGATCGGGAGTTAACCCCATCTCTTTACACCAGTTGTCGTAACGCTTTAGCCCACGTTTAAACCAATTCATATCTTATCCTTATATAAAAACGCCCTTGGCTAAGTTTATAGCCAAGGGCGTTTTAAAATCTAGCTTGCGTTACGGCTTACCCTAACCGCGCAAATTAGTGCTCACGTGTCGCACGGAAATCAACGTCAGGAAAACGCTCTTTCGCTAAGTTTAAGTTAACCATTGTTGGAGCGATATACGTTAGGTTATCACCACCATCCAATGCTAAGTTCGCTTGATTCTTGCGTTGGAACTCATCCAGTTTCTTCGCATCACCACACTCAACCCAACGCGCAGTTGCAACGTTAATGCCTTCATAAATCGCTTCAACGTTATACTCAGACTTCAAACGAGCCACAACAACATCAAACTGAAGTACACCAACGGCACCAACGATCAGATCGTTGTTCTGTAGAGGACGGAATACCTGTACCGCACCTTCTTCTGATAGCTGAACCAAACCTTTGAGAAGCTGCTTCTGCTTTAGTGGATCTTTCAGGCGAATACGACGGAATAGTTCCGGAGCGAAGTTCGGAATACCAGAGAACTTCAGTGATTCACCTTGCGTAAAGGTATCACCAATCTGAATAGTGCCGTGGTTGTGTAGACCAATGATGTCACCGGCGTAAGCGTGTTCTGCACGTGCACGGTCACCAGCCATAAAGGTTACTGCATCAGAGATACTCACTTGCTTGCCAAGACGAACGTGGTTCATCTTCATACCTTGCGTGTAAGTGCCCGATACAATACGCATGAATGCGATACGGTCGCGGTGTTTTGGGTCCATATTCGCTTGGATCTTAAATACGAAACCAGAGAACTTCTCTTCAGTCGCTTCAACTTCACGTTCAACCGCTTGACGAGTTTTCGGCGCTGGAGCCCATTCAGTTAGACCGTCTAGCATATGATCCACACCAAAGTTACCTAATGCAGTACCGAAGTAAACTGGCGTCAGGTCACCTGTTAAGAACATTTCCAAATCAAACTCAGGGCAAGCACCCATAACAAGCTCAAGCTCTTCTCGAACACTTTCCGCAAGGCCTGCACCAACTTTTTCATCAAGCTCTGGGTTATCGAGACCTTTGATGATTCGAACTTCTTGAATCTCATGACCGTGACCTGATTCGTATAAAATCGTTTCATCACGGTGAATGTGGTAAACACCTTTAAACTCTTTACCACAGCCGATTGGCCATGTGATTGGCGCACACATCATGCCCAATTCGTTTTCTACTTCATCCAATACTTCCATTGGATCACGAACGTCACGGTCAAGTTTGTTCATGAAGGTTACGATTGGCGTGTCACGTAGACGTGTAACTTCCATTAGTTTACGAGTACGGTCCTCAACACCTTTCGCTGCATCGATAACCATCAGACATGAGTCAACTGCCGTTAGAGTACGGTAAGTATCTTCCGAGAAGTCTTCGTGTCCAGGCGTATCAAGTAGGTTTACCAGACAATCGTTGTAAGGGAACTGCATTACAGAAGTAGTAACCGAGATACCACGTTCCTTTTCCATTTCCATCCAGTCTGATTTTGCGTGCTGTGCGTTACCACGACCTTTAACCGTACCTGCTTTTTGGATCGCGTTTCCGAATAACAGTACTTTTTCAGTAATGGTGGTTTTACCCGCATCCGGGTGAGAAATAATAGCGAACGTTCTGCGCTTAGACACTTCGCCTAAAAAAAGGGGATTTGACATTAGTTAATCTTCTAAATTACTTTCATGCTCACAAAATAGGCAAGCATATCTACTATTCGATATTGTGCGGTATTCTCGCTTATTATCGCTGTGCTAGCAAACTGGAAAGACATGAACTGAATTTACTCGGCTCACCAGCCTTTACCTGCAACTAACAAGGGAAAGCCAGCTCCACACAAAGAGATGTAAAAATTCAAAAAATTATTATTACATATTCAAAAGCCTCGAATCCGGATACGCATTTAAAGCATAAGTGTTGATGAGGTAATTAGTAACGGCCTAAAACTAACTCAAAAATAAGTAACTCATGATAATGGCGTCTTCCTTACCATTTCCCGATTTAGCTGGGTAATAGTTGTAACGACGGTCCACTTCATTAAAACCTGCTTGCTCATAAATATGGATAGCTGGGTGATTACTTTCACGCACTTCTAACCAAGCACTCTCTGCTTTGGCTTGTTCACAGTATTCAATAAACGCGTCCAGCAATTTTTGCCCTAGCCCTCTGCCCTGTTGAGAAGGCGCTACTGCAATATTTAATAGTGTCACTTCTCCAACAATATTCTGTCCATAGAAGTAACCAACCACTTGAGAGCCTTCCAGCATCACATGATGGCAAGCACCGCGACTGGATAAGTCACGAACCAAAGATTCGGCCCAAGGGTGAGAATGTGCTTGCTGCTCGATTTGCCAAACTTGGTCGAGGTGCTCTGCACGCATCGGCGTAATTTCAATTGTCACGCATTAGCTCCGTTAAGAAGAGTACGAACAGATTTGTTGCCACAATGCGCGGCGCTGTTCGTTATTACCATCAATATCTTGTAATAGTGGCGAGGTCAGGTGCTTTGCCTTGATGCTTTGATCAGCCTCACAGCCTGCAAACCACACCCACTCTAGCTGATGTTCACCCAGCATGGATAAGCGCTCAGGCTCTAGGTGTAGCGCATCATCAAGCGTGAGCTTAATGCTTTTTAATACGCGCTCAAACATCAATGCCGTCTCGTTTTCTGGACATATTGGCGATACCAATAGGAGTTTACATGAACTTTGCAAATCCAATAATGGCGATTGATAGCCTTCCAGTCTTTCAGGGTGTACCAGCTCCCATGTGCTGATCCCCATTTCACGTAAATACTGTTTCTCGTTAATTGACATTTTCCGTCACCTATTTGAACGAGGGCAATCCTATCAAATTATCGCGATTATACCTAAAGGACTTCAAGGGACACCTGAACACAATGAGATGATTTGGATATTCCTGAACATAGCGTTTTGCCAACGGCCACACATTGGGTATGACATATGAGGTACATTATGAAATTCTTAAATACGCTACTACTTTGCACACTGGTAGCCGCCACCAGCGTGAGTGTTTTTGCTAATAACAGCGATGAGTGGGAGCTGATTGCAACGAAAACCGTTAACTTTCATACAGAAACAGATACCGTGACACCAAATAGCCTATTCCGAAACCGAAGCTTCAGTAAAATAAAACTAAAATGTGTGCAAGGAACGGTAGACATTAATAGTTTAAAAGTCGTCATGACAGATGGTAGTGAGAAAAAGCTTTCCTCGATGGGCGTACTAACAAGCGGATTGTCGACTCGTGCCTGGAGCCTTCCAGGCACAAAAGAAGCCAAGCTAAAACAGATTGAAATGACTTACAGTAGCTGGGGAAGCACAAAACTTAGCCTGCTAGGGGTAAGTAAAAAAGCGAAAATAGAGGTCTGGGGCAAAAAGAAAAGTAACCCGTCATCGTAACCTCCCTATCTCAGTTTTCAGTGAATAAGAAAGAAGCCCACATAGTCGTGGGCTTCTTTCATTTACAGTTCAGAGAACTCTGGCGCATAGTCTATACGTCCGGAGCGTCCGGCACATTGACCTTCGACCAACTCTGCGATTCGAAATGCACCTTTAGGGACATCCCAAGCACATTCAAAGCCCATCTCGTCGCATGATTGAAAACCCTGGCGCGCGTAATAATCAGGATCGCCCAACACCACACACACTGGATAGCCAAAATCACGCAGTGAATCAAAACCTTCTTTGATCAACTCTGCAGCGATGCCTTGGCGACGGTAATCTTCATGAACAGCTAATGGCGCTAGCCCTTGCCATGACAAATCTTCACCATTTAAGGTCACAGGGCTAAATAAAGCATGGCCTATCACCTCTCCCTCATCTGTACACGCGACTAAGGAAAGCGTGAATTTGCTGTTTTCGCGCAAACGCATCACAAGCTCAGCTTCAGCTTCCGTCGGGAAGGCGTGTTTCAATAAGCGGTCAATGGTAAGAATGTCCGCTGGGGCTTCAGTTCGAATAAGCATTCGCTACTCCGGTTGGTTGTGCAGGCGCTTGAACTCCTTTCTGAACAAAATCAGCCAATTGATTCAAAGCGACTTGCATTGCTTTCGGTAACTGCTCTAAGTCGACACTGTCCATTAAGTTTTTCACTTCTAAGCCAAGCTCAGTATCACCTTCAATTGAAAGGCGACGTTGGAAGAACAGTGTGTCAGGGTCTTCTTTACGACCAGCAATCAGTACTAGGTCGTTTAGATTACCACTAAAACTCACATCTTCCTGAACTGGTTTTTCAGCTACCACCAATTTTTCGTCTTGATAGCTGATGTACCATGCTAAGTTCAAGTCTTTAATCGCAACTTTTAACCACTTGTCTTCAAGGAACTCAAAGTCACCATCTTCCAAGGCTTCTTTAAACACCATTTTTAGCCCTTCTAGCAACGCTTTTTGCTGAATTGGCTGTGGTAATAACTGGACTGGAGAACGCAAAATATTAGCTGCGTTCTTTACTAGTTGACTGCGAATCTTGTTTAACACGTTCATTATCCGTTACTTTGTCATTAGGTTGCTTATATTAAGCAATCGTGGCGATGAGATTACTGTTATGTATCAATAAAGTGCTTATTTTAGATTGGTGGTTTATTGCTCACTAACGCTTCTTTTTTTGAACTTACGTGTATTATTGATGCGAACAGGTGGATAAACACTTTTACAACCGTATTTTCAAAGTTATAGTTATCTGAGCGTATCCATGTGATTGTCGACTGCACAGCTAAAACCGCGAGCCCTTTAATGGCAAGTAACACTTTGGCTTGGTGGTAGATCGCCGCAGGCTTATCAGGGTGTCGCTTTTTATACACGGACGAATAATCTGGCTCATTGGAGATCGGTAATACCCTAATGCCTTCCCAGCAATTAAAACATTGGTTTGCCACGCTAACCTCAAATAGCCCTTTCTTCTTTGCCATTCTTGATAAAAAACACAATTATCGAATGGTAAGTGACCGTTACTGCGATATCGCAGGTTTAAGTCATGAGGAAATCGTCGGCTTAAACGATTGCCAAGTGCTGGGTGAGCAGTTTTATAAGAAGCTTGCACCATACTATCAGCGCGCGTTCAAAGGGGCACATGTCGAAGCCGAAATCACGCTCGATGAAACCGACCTTGAAACCAGTCTTCACTTTAGCCTTTCGCCAGTTTTTGAAGATAACGACATTCGCTTTGTTGTTTTTCACGCTGTCGATACTTCAGAAAAGCAGATACTCGTTCGCTCCTTAGAAGAGTCCGAAAGTAAGTTTGCGAAGTTAACACAACTGCTACCAGACGGATTACTGCTTATCGAAGATGATATTGTCATCTCTGCGAACCCCGCATCAGCGCGCCTTCTCGGACTTAACTCTCCTCATGAATTGTTGGGCGAAGAGCTAAGTCGTTTATTCATCGATGAAAACAGTAAAAAGGTATTTAGTCATCGATTGAGTACATTAATTTCTGACAAACCTTTTGTCTGCTTAACCAGTGCAAGATGCGGCTTTGAACGGAAAGTTCAGCTACACGCGGATTCCACGGCGATATTAGGTAGCGAATCTCAAATTATCCTAATCCAAGATGCTGATGATGCGCCCAAAAACCTGTCTTCTGCATCGAATGAAGACATACACATTGACTCGCTCACCAAACTCTACAACCGCTTTGGCTTCACCAAACGTTTGGAACAGCTGATCAAAAAGCAAACACCGCTTCTGGTGTTCTATTTGGATATCGATAACTTCAAAAACATTAATGACTCACTTGGTCACCATATTGGCGATAAAGTGATTCAAGAGGTATCGGCCCGTCTTAAACGGTTACTACCAAACCAAGCGATTATTGGTCATTTGGGTGGCGATGAGTTTGGCGTCATTCTGCCGGAGCCAGAAAATACCCGCATGGCTGAAATTTTGTCCGATCGCATTATCTCGTTGATCAACCAACCTTTCGACTTGCACCACTTCAGTAAACGCCTTGCCTGTTCAATTGGTAGCGTTCGATACCCTGAAGACGGACAAGATGCACGAATCCTACTACAAAATGCCGATACTGCGATGTATGAAGCCAAAGATCGTGGTAGAAATCGTCTGATCAAATTTAACGATCAAATGAACAAAGAAGCGCGTATGCGTTTGTGGCTTGAAATCGAACTGCAAAAAGCATTGCAGCAGAACGGTTTGGAAGTGTGGTATCAACCTAAGGTTAACGCGCGAGACTTCAGTATCAACGGCGCAGAAGCGCTCGTTCGTTGGAAGCATCCAGTCGAAGGGTACATTAGTCCTGGCTCATTCATTCCTGTCGCCGAGCGCGCTGGGTTAATCGAACACCTTGGACGTGTCGTGATGCGTGATGTTTTCAATACGGTAAAACGTTGGAAGCAACAAGGCATACTGCCAGGCCGTGTCGCCATCAACCTCTCTCCCGAGCAATTTGGCAACCCACAGCTGATCGACTTTATGGAAAAGCTGCTTCGCACTACCGAGCTTGATCCAAGCTGCATTACCTTCGAGCTAACCGAAAGTGCCGTGATGAGTGATAGCGAACATACACTGCAAATGTTGAATGCGATTAAAAAGCTTGGCTTCGCTCTCTCTATCGATGACTTTGGTACCGGCTACTCTTCTCTTTCTTACTTAGCGCGTTTCCCTATTGACGAGCTAAAAATCGACCGCGCTTTTATTAATGATATCGACACACTACCGAAACAAGTCACTGTGATTGAAAACATCATTAATCTGGGTAAGTCGCTCGACTTAACTGTCGTTGCCGAGGGGGTGGAAACCCACCAGCAAGCTACTTTGCTCTCTAACCTTCAATGTAATGCGATTCAAGGATTCCATTTTTATCGCCCGCAGCCAAAACATGAAATTGAAGAGCTGTTTGTACAGAATCGTCGTCACAAGAACTAACCCCGACCCGATCCCCTTACTCGCAAGGGGTAAATATCGACTTTATTGAGCTAAACCTAACTTAGGTCAATTTCGCTATTCATAATTCTTCATAAAATGCGGGCACCTTTTTATTCTCAATGATTGTGAGCATATGGAACTCTTGTGTCCCGCGGGTAACCTGCCTGCGTTAAAAACTGCGATTGATTGCGGTGCCGATGCCGTCTACATTGGTTTCAAAGATGATACCAACGCCCGTCACTTTGCTGGCCTAAACTTTAACGGCAAAAAGTTAGAAAAAGCGGTGCAATACGTTCATGACCGCAATAAAAAAATTCATGTCGCGTTGAATACCTTCGCTCATCCCAATGGCTTCGAGCGCTGGACGAACGCAGTAGACAATGCAGCGGCACTGGGTGTAGACGCGCTGATTGTTGCAGACATTGCAGTGCTGGAGTACGCGGCTCGCAAATATCCCGATCTGGAACTACACCTTTCAGTGCAAGCATCAGCGACCAACGTCGCAGCCATTGATTTTTACAAACAAAACTTCAACGTAAAACGGGTAGTGCTACCCCGCGTTTTATCGATTCATCAGGTCAAACAGCTCTCACGCAACATCACTAGCGATGTCGAGTTAGAAGTCTTTGCTTTTGGTAGCCTTTGCATCATGTCTGAAGGTCGCTGCTACCTATCGTCATATATGACAGGCGAGTCTCCAAACACTGTGGGAGCATGCTCTCCAGCTAAGTACGTTCGCTGGCAAGAAACAGAAAATGGTCTGGAATCCCGCCTTAACGACATTTTGATCGATCGCTACAGCGCCGGTGAAAATGCGGGCTACCCTACCTTGTGTAAAGGTCGTTTCGAAGCAGAAATCGAAGGCGAGAAAAAACGCTACCACGCACTGGAAGAACCAACCAGTTTGAACACCCTCTCTATGCTGCCAGAACTATTTGCTGCAAATGTGGCGTCTGTAAAAATTGAAGGTCGCCAACGTAGCCCAGCTTACGTAGAACAAGTCACTCGAACATGGCGAGCCGCGATTGACCGTTACCAAGCAAACCCAGAAGCTTATCAAGTCGAAGCGGCTTGGGATGCCGCATTGGCAAACGTGTCTGAAGGTACGCAGACCACACTTGGTGCTTATCACCGCAAATGGCAGTAGAGGTTAAGATGGATAATTCAATGAAATACGCGCTTGGCCCGCTGTTGTACTTCTGGCCAAAACAAGACATCGAAGCGTTTTATGAACAAGCGAAATCAAGCTCCGCGGACATCATCTATCTTGGGGAAACCGTATGTTCAAAACGTCGAGAAATGAAGCCTTCGCATTGGCTTGAAATCGCAAAAGAGCTGTCTGCATCTGGCAAGCAAGTGGTGCTATCAACAATGGCACTACTAGAAGCTCCGAGTGAAGTAAACATAATGAAGAAGTACATCGACAACGGTGACTTCGCGATTGAAGCAAATGACGTATCTGCTGTTCAATTGGCATCAGAGCATAAAGTGCCTTTCGTCGTTGGCCCTGCAATCAATACTTATAACGCACACACGCTCAACTTATTTTTGAAGCAAGGTATGATGCGTTGGTGCATGCCTGTCGAGCTATCTCGCGAATGGTTAAACGATACTTTAGTTCAGTGTGACGAGCTTGGTATTCGTAACAAGTTTGAAGTTGAGGTATTTAGCCACGGTTATTTGCCTTTAGCGTATTCCGCTCGCTGTTTCACAGCCCGAGCTGAAAACCGAGCGAAAGACGATTGCGAAACCTGCTGTATCAAATACCCTACGGGTATCCAGGTCAGCAGCCAAGAAGGGCAAGAAGTCTTTAACCTTAACGGCATTCAAACACAGTCAGGGTATTGCTACAACCTCATCAATGACTTACCTACTATGAAAGGGCTGGTTGATGTGGTCCGGTTAAGCCCTCTTGGTATCGACACTTTTTCAGAGTTAGAGCGTTTTCGCTCAAACGAATACGGCGATAATCCTGAAAAGCTCGAAAGCCGCCAATGCAATGGCTATTGGCATCAACTAGCGGGCTTAGAAGTAAAAACCATTTAATCCTTAAAGATAAAAGCGAGGCCTAGCCTCGCTTTTATCTGTTAGCTTTTGTTAGCAGGCTTGCACCCTTGGTTCGACAGAACTCTCATTAAGCAGCTTTTTCACATCTCGCCACAACATACTGATCACGACCAAACTCAATGCAATGTTAGACAATGGGAAAGCTAACCAAATACCTGTCACGCCGAAAAGTTTCGGCATAATGAATAAGAATGGCAACTGGACCAGCATGTTGCCTAGTGTTACAAACATAGCTTTGCTGCCTTTGTTTACTGATTGATAGTACGCGGCCGCCACAACTAAAAAACCATCTAAGAACAACGCAAACATGTGTAAACGAATCCCGATCACGGTGCTATCAATCAACTGTTGGTCAGCATTATTAAACACCGCAACCAGTTCGTACGGGAAAAGGTTCATCAAAACAACGAACGCCACCCCACCAAGCACAGATGTCCCCATCGCGACCTTTAATAACTTTCTGATGTTCTCCTGATTACGTGCACCGTGGTTGAAGCTCACTAAAGGCTGCATACCATTCGCAATTCCTTCTGCTATCAGATAGTAAACCGTCACGATGTACCCCAAAATGGCGTACGCTCCGATCAACATTGCACTTCCGTATTGAGCAAATAACGCGTTGTGCAGTGCCACCATCACAGAGCCGTAGGCGTACATAAAGAAACTTGATGTACCTATCATGATAATCTTTGGTGCAGCATCAACCTGAACTTTGAAGTCGCGGATACGAAGGCGTAATGTTGCTTTTGAAGTAAAGAAGTAACCAATACCGAGCACAGTGACCACTAATTGTGCAAGTGCAGTGGCAATAGCGGCTCCGGTTAACTCCCACTCCAACCAAGCAATAAATACGTAGTCTAATACAATGTTAATAACGGCACCGATGACCATCAAAATCGTTGCTAAGTTCGGGCTGTCGTCATTGCGTAATAAAAACGGAACTGCGATAGAACCCAACGTGAATACGCACGCGACAATCAGAATATGCAAATATTGCAGCGCAAGTTCAAACACTCGCCCTTCCGCACCTTGCCAGCGAATAAATTCATCCGAAAACAAGAACAATATTGTAGCAACGATCGGCATCAATGCCGCTAACAACGTCAATCCGGTCGTTAGGATTCGCTTAGCGCCTTCATGATCGTTCTCTCCTTGCTTGATCGAAGTCAGCGCGCCAGTCCCCACCCCAATCATCATTCCTATACCGAGGATCGAACCGATAATAGGCCACGCAACATTGATCCCAGCTAATCCGTCAGCGCCAACATAACGGCCAATAAAAATGCCATCAACTATTTGATACAAACCGTTTACGAGCATTGCTGCGACGGTTGGAATCGTATATTTCCAAAACTGTCTATAAATTGAGTTTTGCATGACTGTCACCAGTAGTTAGCAAAGCTAACCATTTAATTAGCAAGGCTAACTAAATGGTTAAATTAAATAAAAGAAAGATGAAACAACAAAAACTAAACCATACAGCTGAGGCCTTTGCTTCAGTTTAAAATGACTTATTACTCAATGCTTTATTCAATAAAGCTTGTAACTGTTCAGCTTCTTGCTGATTTAATTGTTGCATCATTTGGTCAGAGATATCTTTGTACACTACCTGCTCCAAAGACATTTTTTCTGCGACTTCTTCCGTAAGCAACACACGCTTAGCACGAGCATCCTCATTACATGCGATGCGTTTCACCAAACCCTTTTTTTCCAAACGCACAACCATTGTCGATGCGGAAGGCTTAGTCACTTGCAGCTCTTCTGCAAGATCGGTTATTCGCACACCCTCAGGGTAAACCTGAATCACACGTAAATAATCGAACTCATTAAAGCTTAGATGTGATAATGGATCTTCTTTGGCATAGACACGCCAAGCTTTGGCGCAAAAACGCTCTAAATCAATCAAGCTTTCTTCTAATGCCATAAAAGCCACCACCACTTAGTTAGCAAGACTAACTATTTTAAATGAGTCACTCATCAAGTTCAATCATAAAAAAAGCCGCTCTCATCGAGCGGCTCTAAATCATTCAATTTCCAGCTTCTTGGCAGCCTTTAACTTGGCCAATCTATCTTGCTGTAATTGATCGTAAATTTGCGCCAACTCCAAGAAAGAATAGCGATGCTCAACATAATCGTAAACGTTGAACGAAATCGCGAGCTTATAAAGTGAGATGGCACTTGCGATATCACCTTCAAGCTGATTACGCTTTCCAAGGTAGAAATACGTTTCCGTCAATCGTTCAGCTAGGCGATAGTTCTCTCTCGTTCCATCCATAATTGCTTTAAGCGCGTCTTCGTCCGAGACGTCTCGCAGCATGATAGCAACAAGAACCCACCCCCACTCTTCACTACGATCTCGTAAATAACGCTGTTGAAGATTGGCTTTTGCTTGCTCTGGATTTTGCTCAGCTTCGATGATGTACAGCCATAATGAACGAAAAGGATCCGTTGGCATTTCTTGATAATGCTTGGTCATATCTTCTAAAGCGAGATCGATTCGGCCACCATAATACAGTGCAATCGCACGGTTGCGCTCAGCATAGGTATTATCAGGAGCCAACTCTATGGTCGAGTCAAACGCTTCATATGCCGCATCAAACTCTCCTACTTGGGTAAAGTATACTCCCAAAAGATTGAAGATGTCCGGCTGAGCAGGATTCAACTGCAAAGACTGGTTAAAGTCCAAACGGGCAAGATCACGTAAACCAACGCTGTCGTAGTAGCTACCGCGCTCATAATGCATTTTAGCGCGCACTTCATCACTAAGGTCGGGACGTTGTAGCAACTGCGAGAGACGCGCGATTTGTACTTCTTGTTGAACACTAGGCTGAAGTGGCACCGCCATCGGTGGATATAACCACTTTTGTGCTGATTGTTGAGAAGTATTTGCACAACCGGTCAGCGCGATAGCAACACATAAAATTGCGGTTTGAAACCATTTCACTAATTGATACTCCTGTTTGGACCGCTCAAGATTTATTTCTCTTAATGCAATATAGGCGATAACCTCGTTTGAGGTTAATACATCGAAACAAACCAAAAAAGGGGAGCGAAAATGCTCCCCTTTTATAACATGCTTTCAGGCCCTTAATCTAATAAAAGGCTGAAAGTCTCATTTTGTCTTACTCGTCTTTAGCAGCTGGTGCTTCAGCAGCAGCTTCTTCAGCTGGCTTTTCTACCGCTTCTTTCATGCTTAGACGTACACGGCCTTGGCGGTCGATTTCAAGAACTTTAACTTGAACTTCTTGACCTTCAGCTAGGTAGTCAGACACTTTCTCTACGCGTTTTTCTGCGATTTGAGAAATGTGTACAAGACCATCTTTGCCTGGAAGAACCGTTACGAATGCACCGAAGTCAGCTAGACGTGCAACTTTACCTGTGTAGATACGGCCCACTTCAACTTCAGCAGTGATCTCTTCGATACGGCGGATAGCTTCTTTCGCAGCAGTGCCTTCAGTTGCAGCAATCTTGATAGTACCGTCGTCTTCGATTTCGATAGTTGTACCAGTCTCTTCAGTTAGAGCACGGATAACTGCACCACCTTTACCGATAACGTCTTTGATCTTCTCAGCGCTGATCTTCATCGTGTGAATACGCGGAGCAAATTCAGAGATGTCTTCACGAGCACCAGAGATAGCTTCATCCATTACAGATAGAATGTGCTTACGTGCGCCTTGAGCTTGGTTAAGCGCAATTTGCATGATTTCTTTAGTGATGCCTTCGATCTTGATGTCCATTTGAAGTGCAGTGATACCAGTGTTAGTACCTGCTACTTTAAAGTCCATGTCACCTAGGTGGTCTTCATCGCCAAGGATGTCAGAAAGTACAACGAAATCGTCACCTTCTTTAACAAGACCCATTGCGATACCAGCAACAGATGCTTTGATTGGTACACCTGCGTCCATAAGTGCAAGAGAAGTACCACATACTGAAGCCATTGAAGATGAACCGTTAGATTCAGTGATTTCCGATACAACACGTACTGTGTATGGGAACTCATCAACAGAAGGCATTACTGCAGCAATACCACGCTTCGCCAGTTTACCGTGGCCGATTTCACGACGCTTAGGAGAACCTACAAAACCAGTTTCACCTACACAGTATGGAGGGAAGTTGTAGTGCAGTAGGAAGTGATCTTTACGCTCACCAGTTAGCTCATCGATGATTTGAGCATCACGCTGAGTACCTAGCGTTGCCGTAACGATCGCCTGAGTTTCACCACGAGTGAATAGCGCGCTACCGTGAGTACGAGGAAGAACACCAGTACGTACATCTAGTGCACGAACCATGTCTTTTTCACGGCCATCGATACGAGGGTTACCTGCAATAATACGGCTACGTACTACTGTCTTCTCTAGATCATGGAAGATAGTGTGGATTTCTTTTGTATCTGCTTCAGGATCTTCAGCAAGAAGAACTTCATTTACTTCCGCAGCGATCTCATGGATGCGGTCGTAACGAGCCATTTTCTCAGTAATTTGGTAAGCTTCAACAAGTTTAGCTTCTGCTAGATCAGCAATCTTATTTTTAAGCGCTGTGTTCTCTTCAGGAGCAACCCAATCCCAAGCAGGAGTTGCAACTTCTGCTTTGAATTCGTTGATAGCTTGAATAGCAACTTGTTGTTGGTCATGACCATAAACAACCGCCGCTAGCATTTCTTCTTCAGTTAGGTTGTCCGCTTCTGACTCAACCATCAGTACTGCTGACTCTGTACCTGCAACAACAAGGTCAAGCTTAGAAGTTTCTAGTTCAGTTTGGCTAGGGTTAAGTACAAGCTGACCATCGATATGACCAACACGCGCCGCACCGATAGGGCCGTTGAATGGAATGCCAGAGATAGCAAGAGCAGCAGAAGTACCGATCATTGTAACGATATCTGGCTGAACATCTGGGTTTACAGACATTACTGTCGCGATAACCTGAACTTCGTTTTTAAACGCGTCTGGGAATAGCGGACGGATTGGACGGTCGATTAGACGAGCTGTTAGCGTTTCGCCTTCAGAAGGACGACCTTCACGTTTGAAGAAGCCGCCTGGGATTTTACCCGCAGCGTAAGTACGCTCTTGGTAGTTAACCGTTAGTGGGAAGAAGTCTTGACCTGCAACGGCTTCTTTTTTACCTACAACAGATACGAATACAGACGTATCATCCATTGTGACCATAACTGCTGCTGTAGCTTGACGTGCAATAACGCCAGTTTCTAAAGTAACTGTGTGGTTACCGTACTGGAACGTTTTAACAACTGGTTTTTCGAACATTGTTATTCCTTGTTTCTAATCTTCCTTTAGTGCTTAAAGAAATCTTAGATGTGTTAATTGACACTCAAGGCATTACGAATCGCGACTAGTAAAAAGAAACTCGGAAATTCCTTTTGAATAGTCGCGACCTTTTGGTCGACGTGGTTGACTGTAATGCTATGAGCTTTTGAGAAAACCTCTTACAAGGTTTAGCCGCCAGTATTATAACGGCATAAGTCTAATTTGGCTAAATTTAGGCAACAAAAAAGGGGCATAAAGCCCCTTTTTAGACAAACTGCTATGCAGTCGCTGATTAGCGACGTAGGCCTAGACGTTTGATTAGGTCTTGGTAGCGAGCTAGGTTTTTACCTTTTAGGTAATCTAGAAGCTTACGACGACGAGAAACCATGCGTAGAAGACCACGACGGCTGTGGTGATCGCCTTTGTGCGCTTTGAAGTGACCTTGTAGGTGGTTGATAGAAGCTGTAAGTAGAGCTACTTGAACTTCTGGTGAACCAGTGTCGCCTTCGCCTTGTGCGTATTCTGCAACGATTGCTGCTTTAGTTTCTGCATTCAGAGACATAATTCTCTCCTAATAAGAGTAGGTTTAAAGTTGTAGCAGCCAATCTCTGATTCAGCCGCTACGCGAAGCGCGGATTATAGGGAAAATTCCTATCTCGTGCAATATAAAAATACCGACACTCAGGTCGGTATTTTCAATCATTTACTTGGATGCAACGTCATCTCGGAACACGACCAATCGCTTAGGAGCGATTTTGCCATCTTCGTTCATTTCGCCAACGCCAATAAACAAGCGTTCTTCACCCATAGTAAGGCGAAGTGAGCCCTCAGTTGGAGCACCAAATACTTGAACGGGCTGCCCATGTTGGACCATATTCGCCAGTTCAGGCACCAAATTGACTTCTGGTAAGTCTTCTACCGCTGTATCCATTGGCAAAAGCAGTGGGTCCAGTAGTTCTCGAGGCGCTCGTTCCTCGCGGTGAGCTTGCTCTAGCAACTCATTTAGTTGCTCAAGTGTTACCATATTCTCGTAAGGGTATTTAGCCACACCAGTACGACGAAGCATAGTTACGTGCGCACCACAACCTAACATTTCGCCCAGATCATCAACGATAGTACGAATATAGGTACCTTTAGAGCAGTGCACTTCCATCTCTACTTCATCGCCTTCAAAACGGTGAAGAACAATCTCATATACCGTGATCTTACGAGATTCACGCGGAACTTCGATGCCTTTACGAGCGTATTCATACAAGGGTTTACCTTGATACTTCAACGCAGAGAACATGGAAGGCACTTGATCAGATTCACCACGGAACTGATCGATGCACGCTTCTAGCTTGTCTAACGTAACATCGACTGGACGCGTCTCTACAACTTCACCATCCGAGTCAGACGTATTGGTACGTTCACCCAGCTTTGCGATCACGCGGTAGCGTTTATCAGAATCAAGAAGAAACTGAGAAAATTTTGTCGCTTCACCCAAGCAAATTGGCAGCATGCCTGTCGCTAATGGGTCCAAGGCTCCAGTGTGGCCTGCTTTCTCGGCAAAGTAGATTCGCTTTACTTTTTGCAGTGCATCATTGGAAGAGATACCTGTTGGTTTGTCCAACAGTATAACGCCATTAATTGGACGACCTTTACGACGACGAGCCATTATTCTTCGTCCTCACGACCAGAATCTTTTTGCTTTTGTTTGTCTGAACTAACGACTTCAGACACTAGGTTAGACATACGCATACCTTCAACAAGCGTATTGTCATAGTGGAAGCGGATTTCTGGCGTTAAACGTAGACGAATACGCTTACCTAACATCATGCGAATGTGCACTTCGTGCTCACGTAGCGCTGCTAGACATGATTCAGGTGTTTGCTCACCCACACATAGGAAGGTCACAAATACTTTTGCGTAAGCTAGGTCACGAGAGACTTCTACGTCTGAGATCGTCACCATGCCAAGGCGAGAGTCACGAACTTCACGTTGAAGGATCATCGCTAGTTCTTTTTGCAGCTGCTGTGCAACGCGCTGCGTGCGGCTAAATTCTTTTGACATATCTTTACTCTTATATAGAAAGAATGGGGGGTTGGTCAAAGCCAGCCCCCCATGGTGTATTCAACAACCAATTACTACTTATCTTTCAAAGACAATATTAGTAATTTTAGTCAATTAGTCTAGAGTACGTTTAATTTCAACGATTTCGAAGACTTCGATTTGGTCACCAACGCGAACATCATTGTAGTTCTTAACGCCGATACCACATTCGTAGCCATTCTTAACTTCTTGAACGTCATCTTTGAAACGACGCAGTGACTCTAGTTCACCTTCGTAAATAACAACGTTATCACGTAGTACACGGATTGGGTTGTTACGCTTGATCACACCTTCTGTAACCATACAACCAGCGATAGCGCCCAGTTTCGGTGACTTAAACACGTCACGAACTTCAGCAAGACCAATGATCTCTTGCTTGAATTCTGGAGCAAGCATACCGCCCATTGCTTGTTTCACTTCGTCAATCAATTGGTAAATGATTGAGTAGTAACGTAAGTCAACAGCTGCGGCTTCAACAGCACGACGAGCAGAAGCATCTGCACGAACGTTAAAGCCAAGGATGATTGCGTTTGAAGCTTCCGCTAGTACTACGTCAGTTTCCGTAATACCACCAACACCAGAACCAACGATGTTCACTTTAACTTCGTCAGTAGATAGCTTAACTAGTGAGTCTGCGATTGCTTCTACAGAACCTTGAACGTCTGCTTTAAGTACAACGTTAAGTTCAGCAACTTCACCAGCAGTCATGTTAGAGAACATGTTCTCTAGTTTAGATTTCTGCTGACGAGCAAGTTTCACTTCACGGAACTTACCAGCACGGTAGTTAGCTACTTCACGCGCTTTACGCTCGTCACGAACTACTGTTGCTTCATCACCTGAAGATGGTACACCTGAAAGACCTAGGATCTCTACAGGGATAGATGGGCCAGCCGAAGTAATTTCTTTACCTAGCTCATCACGCATTGCACGAACACGGCCGTATTCTTGACCACAAAGAACGATGTCGCCTTTGTTTAGTGTACCTGATTGAACAAGTACTGTTGCAACTGGACCACGACCTTTATCTAGGCGAGATTCAACAACAACACCAGATGCCATGCCTTCAGCTACAGCTGTAAGTTCAAGAACTTCAGACTGAAGAAGGATTGCTTCTAGAAGACCATCGATGTTTGTACCCTGTTTAGCAGAGATGTGAACGAACATGTTCTCACCGCCCCACTCTTCAGGAATAACGTCGTATTGAGCAAGCTCGTTCTTAACGTTATCTGGGTTCGCGTCTTCTTTATCGATCTTGTTCACAGCAACAATTAGAGGAACGCCTGCCGCTTTCGCGTGCTGAATCGCTTCTACTGTTTGTGGCATTACGCCATCGTCTGCTGCAACTACAAGAACAACGATATCTGTCGCTTGAGCACCACGAGCACGCATTGCAGTAAACGCTGCGTGTCCAGGAGTATCAAGGAACGTGATCATGCCGTTGTCTGTTTCAACGTGGTACGCACCAATGTGCTGAGTAATACCACCCGCTTCGCCAGAAGCAACGTGTGTGCGACGGATGTAGTCAAGTGTTGACGTTTTACCGTGGTCAACGTGACCCATGATAGTAACAACTGGAGCACGTGGAACTGCTTCCGCGTTAGTGTCACGGTCAGATAGTACCGCTTCTTCCAGTTCGTTCTCTTTACGAAGAACTACTTTATGGCCCATTTCTTCAGCAACAAGTTGTGCTGTTTCTTGGTCGATCACTTGGTTGATAGTCGCCATAGCGCCCATCTTCATCATTACTTTGATAACTTCTGTCGCTTTAACCGACATCTTGTTAGCAAGTTCTGATAGAACGATCGTTTCGCCAATTACAACGTCTTGCTTAGCAACCGTTGCTGACTTATCAAACCCGTGCTGCATTGAAGTCGGCTTAGCAAGTTTGCCCTTACGACCTCTACCGCCACGTTGGTTGTTACGGCCACCGCGAGCTTGGTCGTCTTTACCCGAAGCTGCTTTTTTCTTCTTACGACGACCGCCTTCTACTTTGCGATCTGCTTCATCTTCGGCTTCACGTGCGTATTGTGAAGTCGTTACATGGTAATCTGTATCTTCCATATCACCCTTTTTCTCTTCTGCAGCAGACCAACGCTCTTTATTCTTTTCAGCCAATTCGCGAGCTTCTTCAAGCTTGCGCTGACTTTCCTCTTCAGCCTTACGCTTAGCTTCTTCTTCCTGACGACGTTTAAGCTCGTCGGCCTCTTTTCGCGCTGCTTCTTGCTTAATTTTCTCTTCAGCATCACGCTTTGCTTTTTCTTCAGCATTACGTTGTGCATTCGTATCTACGTCTCGCTTCGCTTTTTCTTCAGCTTCACGTTTCGCTTTTTCTTCCGCTTCACGTTTTGCAGCTTCTTCAGCTTCACGTTTCGCAGCTTCTTCAGCTTCACGTTTTGCAGCTTCTTCTGCTGCACGTTTTGCTGCTTCTTCTGCTTCACGTTGTGCTGCTTCTTCAGCTTCACGTTTCGCTTCATCTTCAATTGTGCTGCGCTTCACGTATGTACGTTTTTTGCGCACCTCAACCTGAACATTCTTACTCTTACCACCACCCGCGTTCACACTAAGTGTACTACGAGTTTTACGCTGAAGCGTAAGGCGAGTCGGCTCTGAATCACCTGATTTATCACCGTGTTCTTTCTTTAAATGAGAGAGAAGCTTCTGCTTCTCTTCATCAGTAACATTGTCAGAGCTCGCCTTTTTAATGCCAGCGTCAGCAAGTTGTTCAATCAAGCGGTCGACTGGCGTACCAATCTCATCACTCAGTGCTTTAACTGTTAATTGTGTCATGCCGCTTCCTCCTTGCCGAAAATTATGCTTCTTCGCCGAACCAACAGATGTTACGTGCGGCCATAATTAGCTCACCTGCACGTTCTTCGGTCAGGCCTTCGATACCTTCTAAATCGTCAATACCTTGGTCAGCAAGATCTTCCAGTGTCGCTACACCTTTCGCTGCCAATTTAAATGCCATCTCACGCTCAAGACCTTCAAGTGCAAGTAGGTCCTCAGCTGGTTCTAGACCTTCAAAAGACTCTTCTTGTGCTAGTGCGATCGTCGTTAGTGCATCTTTTGCACGTCCACGAAGCTCTTCGATTAGTTCTTCATTCAAACCATCGATTTCTAGTAGCTCGTTAACTGGCACGTATGCGATTTCTTCTAGCGTTGAGAAACCTTCTTCAACAAGAAGTTGAGCGAAGTCTTCTTCAATATCTAGGTACTTCATGAAGTTTTCAATAGATGCTTGTGATTCTTCAGCGTGTTTCTTCTGAAGATCAGCAACTGTCATAACATTCAGTTCCCAACCGGTTAGTTGAGATGCTAGACGCACGTTTTGACCGTTACGACCAATAGCTTGCGCTAGGTTGTCAGCTTCAACTGCGATGTCCATTGAGTGTGCATCCTCATCAACGATGATAGAAGCAACATCAGCTGGCGCCATTGCGTTGATAACGAATTGAGCTGGGTTATCATCCCAAAGAACGATATCGATACGCTCACCACCAAGTTCGCCAGAAACAGCTTGTACACGTGCACCACGCATACCAACACACGCACCTACAGGGTCGATACGTTTGTCATTTGTTTTGACAGCGATCTTAGCGCGAGAACCAGGATCACGTGCTGCGCCTTTAAGCTCGATAATATCTTCTGCGATTTCAGGCACTTCAACACGGAACAGTTCTGCCAACATTTCTGGCTTAGAACGAGTGATGAACAATTGGAAACCACGTGCTTCAGGCGCGACTTTGTAAAGAAGACCACGTACGCGGTCGCCTGGACGGAAGTTTTCACGAGGAAGTTGGTCATCACGCAGGATTACCGCTTCAGCGTTATTACCAAGATCAAGCACGATTGTGTCACGGTTTACTTTTTTCACGACACCAGTGATTAGATCACCTTCATTGTCGATGAACTGTTCAACGATTTGTGCGCGCTCAGCTTCACGAACTTTTTGAACGATAACTTGCTTAGCAGTTTGAGTCGTAATACGGTCAAACGTTACTGATTCGATTTCGTCTTCTACGTAGTCGCCAAGCTCGATTGAGTCATCTTCGTATTGCGCTGCTTCTAGTGAGATCTCTTTTGTAGGGTTCTCAACGTCATCAACAACTAACCAACGGCGGTAAGTTACAAACTCACCGGTTTTACGGTCAATGGCAACACGTACGTCGATTTCGATTTCGTATTTTTTCTTTGTAGAAGTTGCTAGAGCAATCTCAAGAGCCTCAAAGATACGCTCACGAGGTACCGCTTTTTCGTTCGATACCGCTTCTGCTACCGCTAAAATTTCTTTACTCATTGTATTTAGCCTCTAAGCTTAAACTTTTTTAGGGAACTAAAATTTAGGGATCAGGTTAGCTTTGGAAATGTTACTTAGAGCAAACTCTTCTTGCTGACCGTCTACAGTAATTGTCACTGTTTCGCCATCAACACCGTGGATAATACCTTTCCACTTACGACGGTTTGCTACAGCCATTTTCAATACGATGCTGACCTCGTGACCAATAAATTGCTCGTAATGTGCTGCTTTAAAAAGTGGTCTTTCTAAACCTGGAGAAGACACTTCTAGGCTGTAAGCAACAGAAATTGGATCTTCAACGTCTAAAACTGCACTAACTTGGTGGCTAACTTCTGCACAGTCGTCTACGTTAATACCATTTTCATGGTCAATGTAGATACGTAACGTTGAGTGCGCGCCTGCACGAATGAATTCTAATCCAACTAACTCATAACCTGATGCCGCTACTGGCGCGTCAAGCATTTCAGTAAGTTGTCTTTCTAAACCAGTCATTTAACCACTCCAGAAACAAAAAAAGGGCTCAGAGCCCAATCAAAAAACCAAGCAGTATCTGAGCTATTTCAAAAAGCTCAGATAACAAAAAACCCCGATAGTCGGGGTTTTATGCTGCTGGACCCTGATACGTTAAGAATAGCCAACAATTGCTTTTCTTAACTCGTAGTGTGGTTAGCACTACGCAAACTTGCCAATCTACGATTTCCTTTTAAAGAAAGAGATTGGTTGCGGGGGCCGGATTTGAACCGACGACCTTCGGGTTATGAGCCCGACGAGCTACCAAGCTGCTCCACCCCGCGTCCGACTTGCTGAGCATTATACTCGCAAACAAGTGATTTACAAGTTTGTAAATACATGGTGCCGAGAGAGGGACTCGAACCCTCACACCTAAGGCACTAGCACCTCATGCTAGCGTGTCTACCAATTTCACCATCTCGGCATCAAAACCTTACAGCTTATTGAGGAATTTCATCACCCGCAGGGGCAGGAACTTCACTCGCTGCATCCTTAACTTGTTCAACAACTGGTTGACCTAACGTTGGGTCTACCCATTGTGATTCAGTCTGGTGCGTAGACATACGACCAAGTAACAAGCTAACGATAAAGAATACGGTTGCTAAAATAGCAGTTGTTCGGGTTAAGAAATTACCTGAGCCGCCAGCACCAAACACTGTGTTTGAAGCACCAGCACCGAACGAGGCTCCCATATCTGCGCCTTTACCTTGTTGAATCAACACAAGGCCAATCACACCAAGCGCTGCCAACAGGTAAATCACAAGTAGAACTGAAAACATTTTTTCCACCTATGTTCCAAATTGTTGAGCCAGCGCCGTTCAAAAGAATAAATCATTATGAACAAGGCTAGCGACCTCCTAACGGGAGGCGGAGCAATACTAGCGAAAGCCAGTAACGCTGACAAGGGAAAATTAGTAAAAAATCAATGCCAATGCGTTAAGCGCTCAAAAAAAGGGCAAAAGATGCCCTTTTCATTCAAGACATGCTTTAACGCAATGATTAACAACTTGCTTTAACAGCCTCAGCGATTTTCAATGCTGAGTGTTGAACTAGTTCACCATCTTCGCCTTCCACCATAACGCGGATCAAAGGCTCAGTGCCAGACTTACGCAGCAGTACACGCCCTTTATCACCAAGTGTCGCCTCTACTTCAGCGACAGCGTTTAATACAGCTGTAGCTTCAAGAGGGTTACTTTCTCCTGAGAAACGGACATTTTCTAAAACCTGAGGATATAATGTCATTCCTTGCGATAGTTCATATAAAGACATATCGCTGCCAATTACAGAAGCAAGTACTTGAAGTGCAGCAACAATCGCATCGCCGGTTGTGACTTTATCTAATAAGATCACATGGCCTGAGTTTTCAGCACCAATTTTCCAACCTTTTTCTAGCAGTTGCTCCATGACATAACGGTCACCAACAGCAGCACGTACAAACGGAATGCCTAGCTGCTTTAAACCATTTTCCATACCCAAGTTAGTCATTAGTGTACCAACAACACCACCCTTTAGCTCACCACGACGAAGTGCATCACGAGCGATGATATAAGCAATTTGGTCACCATCAACTTTGTTACCTAGGTGGTCGACCATAATGATGCGGTCACCATCACCATCAAATGCGAGACCAAGATGCGCTTGCTCTTCAACAACACGCTGTTGAAGAGCTCGTACGTCTGTTGCGCCCACTTTTTCATTAATGTTGATGCCGTTAGGCTCTACGCCCATAGCGATAACTTCTGCCCCAAGTTCTTTGAAAACATTTGGAGCGATGTGGTACGTTGCACCGTGCGCACAGTCTACTACGATCTTAAAGTTCGCAAGGCTCAACTCAGATGGGAAAGTACTCTTACAGAATTCGATGTAACGACCAGCTGCATCATTTAGGCGGGTTGCTTTACCAAGCTCAGCAGACTCCACACATTCAATTTCTTTATCTAACTCAGCTTCGATCGCCAATTCGATATCGTCAGGTAGCTTAGTACCCTCAGAAGAAAAGAATTTAATGCCGTTGTCGTAATATGGGTTATGTGATGCAGAAATCACAATACCAGCCTCGGCACGGAAAGTCTGAGTTAAATATGCCACAGCTGGAGTTGGCATGGGACCAGTAAATGTTGCTTTAAGTCCCGCAGCTGCAAGGCCAGCCTCTAGTGCAGATTCAAGCATATAACCTGAAATACGTGTATCTTTACCTATGATAACTTTCTTTGTGCCTTGTTTCGCTAGTACACGACCAGCAGCCCAGCCAAGCTTAAGTACGAAGTCTGGAGTGATTGGGTATTGTCCTACTTTACCGCGCACACCGTCAGTACCAAAGTAACGTCTTTCATTCGACATAAACTTTCCTTTATTATTTTTAAATATTGTTTTTCGTCATCTCAACAACTTTCATCGCTTCGATTGTCTCTTCAAAGTCATGCACGCGAATGATCTGCGCGCCTTTCATCGCGGCAATCGTAGCACAAACGACACTTGCGTTCGTACACTCTGCCGCTGGCTTGTCTAACAGTTTGAAGATCATGGATTTACGAGACATGCCAGCCAAAATAGGCAGGCCGAATTCATGAAACTTTTCAAGATGAGCAAGCATATGATAATTGTGTTCGATTGTTTTGCCAAAGCCAAACCCAGGATCGAGAATCAGTTGAGATTTATCAATCCCTGCTGCTTCACACGCCGCGATACGTTCTTCTAGAAAAGCCGACACGTCCCCCATTAAATCATCATAATGAGGGTCAACTTGCATGGTCCTAGGCTGACCTTTCATATGCATCAGACAAATTGGAAGGTTTGCTTCTGCTGCGACTTCCAGAGCACCTGGCTCTTGCAGCGAACGGATGTCATTGATCAAATCAGCCCCAGCATCAATTGCTTGACGCATCACTTCTGCTTTACTGGTGTCAACGGAAATCCACACATCATACTTTTCACGAATGGCTTTGATTACTGGGACAACACGCCTAAGCTCTTCTTCCAAAGACACATCCGGTGCACCAGGTCTTGTCGATTCACCACCAACATCAACAATACTTACACCAGCCTTTATCATTTTATCAACTTGAGCAAGAGCAAGTTCAATTGAGTTGTATTTACCGCCATCCGAAAAGGAATCCGGTGTCACATTTAGAATGGCCATGACATGTGGACGCGAAAGGTCCAAAGATTTGTTATTTGCTGTAATCATCATCATAAACACAAAAACCCCGAGATAACTCGGGGTTTAATATTATCGATACTCTTTATTCAGAGTCTTTCTTTTCAGGCGCTTCGTTAGAAGTTGTATCAGAAGAGCTAGGCTGTTCTGCATCTTTCGCAGTATCCGTTGCTTCTTCTTTAACTTCTTGCTTTGCTTGAGGCTTGTCGCTGTCTTCTGGTTTGCTTGCTGAGTTATCACTCCAGCCCGCAGGCTCACGAATTTCAGCTTTGCGCTCCATTAAGTCATCAATCTGGCGAGCATCAATGGTTTCATACTTCATCAGCGCATCTTTCATCGCATGCATGATATCCATGTTCTCTTGAAGAATCTTCTTCGCACGATCGTAGTTGCGGTCAATGATCTGACGAACTTCGTCATCAATCAACTTCGCTGTATCGTCAGACACATGTTTAGTCTGAGTTACACTACGTCCTAAGAACACTTCGCCTTCATCTTCTGCATACAGCAGAGGGCCAAGCTTTTCAGAGAAACCCCATTGAGTAACCATCTTACGAGCAATATCTGTTGCGCGCTCGATATCATTAGAAGCACCGGTTGATACTTTGTCAGCACCGTAGATAAGTTCTTCTGCTAAACGACCACCGTACAAGCTAGAAATCATTGATTCTAGGTGTTGGCGAGACATGCTCACGCGGTCCTGCTCTGGAAGGTACATTGTTACACCCAACGCACGACCACGTGGAATGATAGACACTTTGTACACTGGATCGTGTTCAGGAACCAAGCGACCAACAATCGCGTGACCAGCTTCGTGGTATGCGGTTGACTCTTTCACTTCCTCAGACATCACCATTGAACGGCGCTCAGCACCCATCATGATTTTGTCTTTCGCCAGTTCAAACTCAACCATAGAAACGTTGCGCTTGTTACCGCGCGCAGCAAACAAGGCTGCTTCGTTAACTAAGTTTGCTAGGTCAGCACCAGAGAAGCCTGGAGTACCACGTGCGATGAGAGAAGGCTCTACATCACCCGCTAGAGGGACCTTACGCATGTGAACTTTTAGGATCTGTTCACGGCCACGTACATCTGGAAGACCAACTACCACTTGACGGTCAAAACGACCAGGACGCAGTAACGCAGGGTCCAGCACATCCGGACGGTTAGTCGCAGCGATAACGATAATACCTTCGTTACCTTCGAAACCATCCATCTCAACGAGCATTTGGTTTAGTGTTTGTTCACGTTCATCATGACCACCACCAACACCTGCGCCACGTTGACGACCTACCGCATCGATCTCATCGATAAAGATGATACAAGGTGCGGCTTTCTTTGCTTGTTCAAACATGTCACGCACACGAGATGCACCAACACCAACGAACATTTCTACGAAATCAGAACCAGAGATAGTAAAGAATGGTACTTTCGCCTCACCGGCAATGGCTTTCGCTAGAAGCGTTTTACCCGTACCAGGAGGACCAACCATTAGAACACCCGTTGGAATCTTACCGCCCAGCTTTTGGAAGCGGCTTGGATCGCGTAGGTAGTCCACCAGCTCTTTCACGTCTTCTTTTGCTTCGTCACAACCTGCAACGTCAGCAAAAGTTGTCTTGATTTGTTCTTCGCTCATCATTCGAGCTTTGCTCTTACCAAAAGACATGGCGCCTTTACCACCGCCGCCTTGCATTTGACGCATGAAGAAAATCCATACACCAATTAGTAAGATCATTGGGAACCAAGAGATGAAGATAGTACCAAGCAAGCTTTGCTCTTCTGGAGGCGTGCCTTGTACTTTCACGTTTTGGTTAATTAGGTCATCTAGAAGCTTTTGGTCATACACTGGCATGTAAGTGACCATTTTGGCACCGCCGCCACGACGAACAAAGCTAATTTCACCGTCTTTAAAAGTTGCTTCTTGAATCTGGCCTTGGCCAACTTCCTGTACAAACGTGGTGTAATCCACGGTTCTGCCATTGCTTTCTCCAGGGCCAAAGCTCTGGAATACCGACATCAATACGACGGCGATAACAAGCCACAGAATTAAATTTTTTGCCATGTCACTCAAGGTGTAAGCCTCTCGATAACTAATTGTAATTAAAGGTAGGGTACTACAGTTCATTAACTGTAGCTATAGTGTTAACACGCTCTCAAGAGAGCAAAATGGTTAACCTTTGTAACCAGTGGCTACGACGAAGACCTCTCGAGAGCGGGCTCGCGATGAGTCTGGTTTTCTAATTTTTACGGCTTTAAACATGTCTCGGACTTCTTTCACATACTGATCGAAGCCTTCCCCTTGGAAAACCTTTACGACAAAGCTACCATTAGGCGCTAGAACTTGTCGACACATATCTAAAGCTAATTCAACTAAATACATAGCGCGAGGTTGATCAACAGAATTGTTTCCCGCGATGTTAGGCGCCATATCAGACATTACTACGTCTACCATGGAAGGTTGGATCCTTTCTAGCAAAGCTTCCAATACTGCATCATCACGAAAGTCGCCTTGTAAAAAGCTAACGCCAGCAATCGGGTCCATAGGAAGCAAGTCACACGCGATGATCTGACCACTGTCCCCTACTATCTTAGCAGCATATTGAGACCATCCGCCCGGCGCAGCCCCCAAGTCGACGACTGTCATTCCAGGCTTTAACAATTTATCTTTCGTTTGAATCTCATCGATCTTGAAATAAGCACGTGAGCGGTAGCCTTTTTTTCGGGCTTCATTCGCGTATTTATCATCAAAGTGTTCTTTCAACCAACGACCAGAACTAGCCGAATGTTTTTGTTTACTCATTTTAATCCCAACAAGGCACAAATTGGAGCTATTGTTTTAATAGGCGCTACCTATTACTCAATAAATTATAGTCTTCAGCAATAGATGGCGTTAAAATAGCTTTTTTCAACCCTTATTTAAAGAAAATTGGCCGCGTAATGAACCTAAGCACCAAACAAAAGCAGCACCTTAAAGGCCTAGCTCACAGTTTAAAACCTGTTGTGCTAATGGGCGCAAATGGACTTACAGAAGCCGTGCTAGCAGAAATTGAAATCGCTCTTAACCATCACGAACTTATCAAAGTAAAAGTTGCTTCGGAAGATCGTGAAACAAAACAGCTAATCATCGACGCTATCGTACGTGAGACGGGCGCTGAAAAAGTTCAGACTATTGGTAAAGTGCTTGTGCTATACCGCCAGTCTGAAGAGCGTAAAATCGAAATCCCTCGTAAGTAACCCTACTTACGTTGCTGAAGAAAAAAGGTCGCCTGAGGCGACCTTTTTGCGTTTTATCAGAGTAGTAATGCTACTCCAAACGACTTAGATATATTCTACTCGGTCAATTTCGAAGTCTTTCGCGCCACCCGGAGTTTGAATAGCAACTTCATCGCCTTCCATCTTACCAATCAGGCCACGAGCAATAGGTGAGCTCACTGAAATGCGACCTGCTTTGATATCGGCTTCGTCATCACCAACGATTTGGTACGTTTTTTCTTCTTCGGTGTCGATATCAATCAAGGTTACGGTTGAACCAAAAATAACTTTACCCGTGTTCTCCATCTTCGTTACATCAATAACTTGAGCAACTGACAGTTTGTATTCAATGTCACGGATTTGTGCTTCACAAATGCCCTGCTCTTCACGAGCGGCGTGATATTCAGCATTCTCTTTTAAATCACCTAGCTCACGAGCTTCAGCAATTGCCTCTGAGATCTGAGGACGTAGTTTAAGTAGACGATCGAGTTCTGCACGTAGCTTTTGCTCGCCACGTAGTGTCATTGGAACTTTTTCCATTTTATAACCTCAAGCCCAAATGGGTCTTTGGACAAAAAAAGCCCACCCTGTCATAGGACTGGGTAGTGCGCTTAAAGATGTATTTCGTTTAGTGTAAACAAACTCCCGGACGAAATCATCTTAATTCGAAAGACAGCAAGACTATGCCTTTTCGGCATAATGATATAACTCACTTTTAGAGCGGTTCTAGGGCGAATCACCTTCTCAATTTATTGAAAAACAACACTGTTCATTACACCAAAAATATCAAAAAAGATAAAAACTAATCAATGTCAGGCCAATGTCATTGCCAATAATTTCAATCAAAAACAGTAATTTAAATAAAAACAACGTACAATTGAACAGTGTTCATCAGTGGGATTTATATCATTTTACTAACTCATACGGAAACTTTAGCAGTAAAACATGTCCAGCGAGTTGTTAGATCAATGGCTTACAAGTGCGAACTATATCGCTCAATTAGTCAATTTTGGACCAACAACTTGTGAGAGATCACCTCTCCCCCATACAACAATGATTATGGACAGCTAACTAGGACAAATAAGATGAAAAAGACTCTAATTGCTCTTTCTGTATCTGCAGCAGCTATGGCAACTGGCGTAAACGCAGCTGAACTTTACAACCAAGACGGTACTTCTCTAGAAATGGGCGGCCGTGCTGAAGCACGTCTATCTATGAAAGATGGCGACGCTCAAGACAAATCTCGCATCCGTCTAAACTTCCTTGGTAAACAAGAAATCAATGACAACCTATACGGTGTTGGTTTCTGGGAAGGTGAATTTGAGACTGCTCAAAACGGTACTGTAGACGGCGACGACAAGAGCGATCTAGAAACTCGTCTTGCTTACGCTGGTCTTGGCGGTGCTTACGGTGAGTTCGCATACGGTAAAACTGAAGGTGCACTAGGCGTTATCACTGACTTCACAGATATCATGGCTTACCACGGTAACTCTGCAGCAGACAAACTAGCTGTATCAGACCGTACAGACAACATGATGGCTTACAAAGGCCAGTTTGAAAACCTAAGCGTAAAAGCAAGCTACCGCTTCGCTGATCGTATGGAAAACAAAAACACTGGTGAGTACTACGACAACAAACAAGACGGTTACTCTCTATCTGCAATCTACGCTCTAGCTGACACTGGTCTTGAGCTAGGTGCTGGTTACGCAGATCAAGACAAAGCTAACGAGTACATGCTAGCTGCATCTTACACAATGTCTGATCTTTACTTCGCTGGTGTATTCACTGACGGCGAGAAAATGGAAGATTCAAACAACAGTAACACAGTTGATTACACTGGTTACGAGCTAGCGGGTGCTTACACTCTAGGCCAAACAGTATTTACAACATCATACAACAATGCAGAAACTAACAACGAAACTTCTGCAAACAACTTCGCTGTTGATGCTTCTTACTACTTCAAGCCTAACTTCCGTGGTTACATTTCTTACAACTTCAACCTGATTGATGCAGGTGACAAGTTTGGTTCAACTGACACTAGCAAAACAGTTGCAACTAAGATCGATGCTGAAGACGAGCTAGCTCTAGGTCTACGTTACGACTTCTAATTCCGGTCTTTGACTAGAATATCGAATGCCCGCTTTAAGCGGGCATTTTTTATACTTCATTTTAAGCAGCGCGCCTTTCTCTCGTGTCTCATTCATGAAGACATTTGAAGCATTTCTTTAGTTACCTAGCATATTGAAAGGACTTGCGTATACTCAATCACATAACTCACCTTAGAAAGTATCATTATGCGTTTACGTTGGCCCTTGCTCATATTCTCTTCATTACTTTCTGCTTTTTCACAAGCGTACCCTCATCAAGAGGTGTTGCCTGAAGGCGCCCGCATCAGTTTAGTTGCGGAAAAACTCAGTGAAAATGCTGAGCTTGACGGTGTTCATCCTACCGAACAACTGTTCCCACCAGCGAGTACATTAAAAATCGTCACCGCATTAGCCGCAAAGCTAGAACTGGGGGATAATTTCCGGTTTCGAACCAAGCTGGAAACGTCGAACTCAGATGCAGTGATTTACTTTGTCGGCGACCCAACACTCCAAACCAACGACTTAAAATCACTTCTCACTCTAGCTAAGAAAAATGGCTTAAAACGGATTAACGGTGACCTATGGCTCGATAACAGCGCATTCACTGGTTATAACCGTGCGGTGGGCTGGCCGTGGGATATCTTGGGAGTTTGCTACAGCGCTCCGGCATCGACCATCACACTCAATAACAACTGTGTACAAGCCTCTATCTATACACAAAAAGATGGTGGAACGCGGGTCTACGTACCAGAGCATCAACCTATTCGTGTCACAAGTACCGTAGAAACTGTTTCTAAAACCATTAAGAAAAGTCGTCATTGTGACTTAGGTTTAGTTGCAAATCCCGATAACAACTACAAGCTAACAGGGTGCTTGGTTGAAAGAGACAAACCATTGCCACTGAAATTTGCGGTTCAAGACCCTGAGCGTTACACCAGTCAAAGGTTGGCGACTTTGCTCAAGGAGCTCAACATTGGGGTATCAGGAAAGATTAGGGTCGGTACGGCGCCAGAAAAGCAGCGAAAGCTCATCGCAATGCATCAATCAAAGGCCTTACCAGACATTCTTGAAGATATGCTCAAAAACTCTGACAACTTGATTGCCGACACATTAACCAAAACACTTGGTGCTAAATTTTTCGTTCAGCCAGGTAGTTTTACTAACGGTACAGAAGCGATCAAGCAGATCATTTTCGCCAACACTGGTATTGATATTCGTAATGCGCGCCTAGAAGACGGCTCAGGACTTTCGCGAAATAACCGGATCTCCGCGACCAAGATGGCTGAAATGCTGCGCTATATTTGGAAGCATGAAAACGAACTCAAATTGATTGCCATCATGCCGAAATCAGGTGAATCCGGCACATTAAAGTACCGACAAAGTATGCGAAAACTTCCAATTAAAGGACAGCTGATCGCTAAAAGTGGCTCTATCTACGGGACTTACAATATGGCTGGATATGGCTTGGATAAAAATGGTCAACCTAACACCATTTTTGTTCAGTTTGTTTCAGACTACTTCCCAGAAAAACGGGACGACAACACACCTGTCATCGCCCCGATTACACATTTTGAGCAGCTTTTTTACAATGACATTGTGAACTTTAGTCAGGCAATACCTAAGAAATAGTTCACCACGTTAAAGTAAATCCACATTCCTGAAATATCGACGATAGACGCAAGAACTGGACTCACCAATACGGCTGGGTCCAACTTGCAAGCTCGTGCAATAATTGGCAACAGCCCGCCCAATGTTGTAGAAATGGTGACTTGAATGAACAGCGCAACTGCTATTGCCAGTGCGATATCGGTCAGTTCAAAGCCTCCTGTTGATTGTCCTGCACTAAATAACATAATGCGTCCAATCATCACGATAGCGATCGCTAGCGCAATAAATAGAGCGACTCGGCTCTCTTTCCACAAAACTTCTAACCATTGGCGTTTTTTTAACTCTCCAGTAGCAAGAGCACGAATCACTAAAGTTGCTGCTTGTGTTCCTGTGTTACCACCAGCAGCTGCAATCACTGGCATGTACACTGCAAGTAAAACAAGCTGACTAAGGGTGTCCTCATACTGAGCAATGATCAAGCCTGACACTATCCCTAAAAGAGCCAGTGCAATGATCCACCCAATACGCTGCTTCACGTGCCCCAAAACACTAGTCGATAAATAACCATCAGGTGTATCAACTTCAGACATATGCAGACCTAATTGGTGAGCATAATGACGTGCGCGTTTGTCATGGCCTGCTTGCTCAAGTTGAGCAATAAGACTATTCACATAGCCGACAGAGCAATGCTGTAAAATACCTACAGCCTCATCAATCGGCATAACCGTAAGCAAATGGACTTGTTGCTCTTGCTCGTACTGCAAGAATGCATTGCGAGCTGCACCAATTTCTACTTCAGAAAAGTTTGGTGTTGTTTCAATAAAAGTGTTGTTCATTACCGTCATGGCGAATCTCCCGATTGGCATTGGTAACGACCATCGACAAAGCATGAAAAGCCACTCTTGCACGCTAAAAGTCAGACAACAAATAAGATGCACAGAGAAAACCAATGCGAATGCACTGTCTATTCAGAATGTATGAAGGAAATAACGAGAAAAAAATTAGAAAAGATGCCTCACCACTTAGGTAAGGCGGAGATCGCCAATACCGAAGCGGGTTATTTCGCTCCCTTAATCTTACTCACCCAACGACTGGGAGGATGGTCGGTATTGTTCATGTAAATCTCCGATAGCGCTGCCATTATTGGCAGCGCAAGTATAGTAGCAAAGTTCATCAGGTATGGAAGTTTTACTTTGCCGTTTTTGCTAAATTTTCATACAAAAAAAGCGCCCTTCGGACGCTTTCATTTGCAGTCATTATGGATTACTGAATAGTAATACGAGCAAATTTACGTTTGCCTACTTGGAACACGTAAGTACCCGCTTCTGGAGCAAATTTGCTGTCCGCAATTTTTTCACCATCAATCTTCACAGCGCCCTGCTTAACCATGCGCATCGCATCTGACGATGATGGACATAAACCTGCTTCTTTCAACAGATTACTCACTGGGCGACCTGCGTCAAAGTCAAACTCTGGCATTTCATCAGGAATTTGGTTCTTCGCAAAACGGTTTACGAATTCTTGCTCTGCTGCATCGGCATCGGCTTCACTGTGGAAACGAGCAATAATTTCTTTTGCTAGCAATACTTTGATGTCACGAGGGTTTTTGCCCGCTTCTACATCAGCTTTGAATTGAGCAATCTCTTCCAGAGGACGGAAAGAGAGCAGCTCGTAGTAGCTCCACATTAAGTCATCAGAAATAGACATGATTTTACCAAACATTTCGCTTGGCGCTTCGCTGATACCGATGTAGTTGTTTGCTGACTTAGACATCTTCTTCTCGCCATCAAGGCCCACTAGAAGCGGCATCATCAGTACAACCTGAGGTTTTTGACCGTGAGACTTTTGCAGTTCACGACCCATTAGAAGGTTGAACTTCTGGTCTGTACCACCTAATTCAACATCCGTTTCCATTGCTACTGAGTCCCAACCTTGTAGAAGTGGGTACATGAACTCATGAATAGCAATTGGCTGACCACCCGCGTAACGCTTTTTAAAGTCGTCACGCTCTAGCATACGAGCAACGGTTTGGTTTGCCGCAAGGCGAATCATACCTTCTGCGCCCAATTCAGACAGCCACTCAGAGTTAAACTGAATTTTAGTCTTTGCAGGATCGAGAATTTTGAACACTTGCTCTTTGTACGTTTCAGCGTTACGCAATACGTCTTCACGACTTAGCGGTGGACGAGTTGTGTTTTTACC
Source organism: Vibrio sp. Vb1166 (assembly GCF_033338695.1). Lineage (NCBI taxonomy): Bacteria > Pseudomonadati > Pseudomonadota > Gammaproteobacteria > Vibrionales > Vibrionaceae > Vibrio > Vibrio sp. Vb1166. The sequence continues at coordinate 48,654 of NZ_JAWOTE010000026.1, forward strand.
TGTTGGGTCACCAACCATTGCAGTGAAGTCACCGATTAGGAACGTCACTTCATGACCTAGTTCTTGGAACAAGCGAAGCTTATTGAAAATAACCGTATGGCCTAGGTGAATGTCAGGTGCTGTTGGATCAGCGCCCAATTTAATACGTAGAGGACGGTCTTCTTTTAGTTTTGCGATTAGCTCTTCTTCTGGAATCAGCTCTTCAACACCGCGCTTAATCTCGGCTAGTGCAGCTTCAATGCTCGCCATTCTTGTTCACTCCCACAGATTTGGCAAAAATATAATAGCTGAACATATTACTTGAATAGCGATGCATTTTGAAACACGTTAGACTAGGTAGTTGTCACTTTTTCCGTTTAATTTAGCAATCAAGTACCTCATGCATTCGATTTTTGTCCGACTTCCACTCTTGCACAAAGTATTGATCGGTTTTTTTAGTGCGCTGATTATCTTCGCGCTCTTCTTTTTACCTGATCCGCAAGACCTAGACCCGCAGCAGAGCCGATTAAAAGTTGGTCAACATTATCCTGTTCCAGTTTCCCTCGAACTCAGTGCACTAAATAGTTCATCGCCTGCGGTTCCCGCCGTGCTGCGCTGGGAGACATACAAGGTAAAAAATGGCGAGAGTGCTGCCATCTTATTTAGTCGCGTAGGGCTTTCTGCTCGTCTATTACATGAACTGGTGTCATCAGACAAAGAAGTGGAAAAACAGTTAACTCGGCTTCGACCTGGTGACCGATTGCAATTTGGTTTTGACGAAAATAACGACTTGGTGCAGCTAAGAAGAACACTAAGCGCGTTCGAGACTTTTCGTATCACATTAAAAGACGGCAAGTACGTTTCTGAAGTTGATAAAAAAGAAGTCGACTTCCAGTACAACTACGCTGAAGCCACCATCAAATCAAACTTTTGGAATGCAGGAATATCTTCTGGATTAAATGGTAACCAAATCATGGAACTGGCTGGCATATTTGGTTGGGACATCGACTTTGCTTTAGATATTCGTAAAAACGACAGCTTCCGAGTACTTTACCAAGAGGAAGTGGTAGAAGGAGAAGTAATCGGCCGTGGAAAAATCATTGCTGCGATCTTTAAAAACCAAGGCGATACCTTTACCGCAATATTGGATCAGAAAAGTGGCAAGTATTACGACGAAAATGGGCGTGCAATGAAAAAAGCATTCTTACGCGCGCCGTTGGATTTCCGTCGAGTTTCGTCTAACTTCAACCCACGCCGCTTACATCCAGTGACGGGACGCGTTCGTCCTCATAGAGGCACGGACTATGCAGCACCAGTGGGCACCCCGATTTGGGCGGCTGGTGATGGTGTTGTTCAAAAATCGTCTTACAACAAATTTAATGGTAACTACGTTTTCATTAAACATAGTAATACTTACATTACCAAGTACCTGCACTTAACCAAACGTACTGTACGAGCTGGTCAACGCGTTAAGCAAGGCCAAACCATCGGTACGCTTGGCGGAACTGGCCGTGTAACTGGCCCTCACCTGCACTATGAGTTCCTTGTGAATGGTGTCCATAAAAACCCGCGCACGGTGAATTTGCCACAATCTAAATCCCTGACAGGAAAAGCGAGACAAACTTTCATGGCAAACGCGAAAGTTAGCATGGACAAGCTTGAACGCTACAGCAAACTGCTAGCAATGAAGTAAGGCAAGGTATTGAAAAGGGCAGCTTCGCTGCCCTTTTTGTTTTGTCGATATCATCACGATAAAGCTTACTGTTCGGAGTGATGCTCTCTCCCGAGCATAAGCAAACACGGTGTCAGAACTAACGTTAGCAAAGTCGCAAACGCCAAACCACCCGCGACAGCGGTCGCAAGCTGAGACCACCATTGAGTGCTTGGTGCGCCAAACTCCACTTTCTGATTAACTAAGTCGATGTTCATTTCTAACACCATTGGCAATAAGCCTAATATGGTGGTCACCGTCGTAAGTAAAACGGGTCTTAAACGCTGCACACCCGTACGCAAAATAGCCTCAGATTTTTCTAAGCCACGTTTACGCATCTGATTATAAGTATCGATTAAAACAATATTGTTGTTTACCACGATACCAGCCAACGCAATCACTCCAATTCCCGACATAATGATGCCAAATGGCTTTTGGAAAATAAGTAACCCAGCGAAGACACCAACAGTAGAAAACAGCACTGCGCTAAGGATTAAGAAAGCTTGATAAAAGCTATTAAACTGCGTAATTAAAATCAAAGCCATCACACCAAGCGCGACAATAAAAGCATTTTGCAAGAATGCTGATGAGTTTTCCTGCTCTTCATTTTGCCCCCGAATCTTATATTCAATGCCTTCCGGTAACTCGAGCTGTTCCATTCCAGCGGCAATCTTAGGTAATTCAAGCGCTAAATTGTAACCTTCCACCATATCCGCTTTAATATTGATAACTCGATGACCGTCGACCCTACGAATGGTGTCTTGCTTATGATCTGGTTTGATTTGAGCAAAATTCGTAATCGGTACTAGACCAGCTGCCGTTTTCACTCTCAGCTGATCAAATCGACCTATGTCGCGCTTATCTTGCGGATAGCGCACCAAAATATCGACTTCTTCATCTGCATCATCAGGCAAATAATCGCCTATTTTCAAGCCGTTCGTAACAAACTGGACGGTATTCCCGACTAAGGTAGCATCCGCTGCAAAGCGAGAGGCGTCATCTCGCTGGATATCAATTTGCCAATCAATCCCTTCCTTATTAGTGGTATCACTCAAGTTGGTCAGTGCAGGATTACCATCAGCCCAATGTCGTACTTTTTTGGCCGCTTCATCTAACGCACTAACACTCAAGTTTCGTGATGATACTTCAATCACGAGATCATGCTCGACAGGCGGTCCTGCGTCCGGGAATTTATACTCAAGTTCAACACCATAAAAGCGATCTGTCGTCTCTTTTAGTTCCTCAATAATGGTTTTCACTTTGCGTCGATACTGCCAATCCACAGGCGTTATTTGAATCTGGCCAATCTCGTCCCCATTATCGCTCGACCCCGTGCGCGTGTAGACACTTTCAAACTCGTCATGACCGAGCATCACCTTCTCGATTTCGCGCATAACAACATCTTTTTCGTGAATAGACAAGTCACCATAAGAACGAACTTTAACGGTAAAAAAGGCAGGGTCCACCTCAGGGAAAAACTCTGCACCCAAGCCAGCTTTGTTGTAAGTGAAGCCGACACCTGCCGCTAGCAGTATCGCGCTGAGTAAGACTTTCCATGGATGACGAATCGCTACCGACAGAGTCTGGTAATAAAGCTTGGTAATGCCTGTCGCTTTTTCAAAGTTGCCGTTATGCAGCTCCACCATTTCTCGCTGAGCTTTCTGATTGACGACTTGAGGCTTGCCAATGATCCCACCGATGACAGGAACGAACAGTAAAGCCATCATCAGTGAAGCGGCCAAGGTAGCAATTAAAGTAAGTGGTAAGTACTTCATGAACTCACCAGTGATGTCTGGCCAGAAAAGTAACGGAGCAAACGCAGCCAATGTGGTTGCTGTGGATGCGGTAATCGGCCAGGCCATTCGCTTTGCTGCATCTCGATAGGCTTCTTTACGTGGCGTTCCTTCTTGCATGCGCCGATCTGCAAACTCTGTCACCACAATGGCACCATCCACCAACATGCCTACTGCCATAATTAAAGCAAACAGTACGACGATATTGACCGTCAGCCCAAATACCGATAACACCAACAACCCAGTCAAGAACGATCCTGGAATAGAAATCCCCACGAGAAGCGCGGTCCTAACCCCCAATATGGCAATAATGACGATAACTACGAGGATAATTGCGGATAAGATATTGTTTTGTAGATCACTGAGCATCAATTTGACATCGTCGGATTGATCCCAAGTGTATTTAACTTGCAAATTGTCGGGCCACTCGGCGCGCTTCTGTCCCTGAGCCAGTACTTCTTTTACCAGCTCAACCGTTTCAATGATGTTTTCCCCTGCCCGTTTTTTTACGTCCAAAACGATGGCAGATTCGCCATCTAAACGAGCAAAACTTTCAGGATCGCGAAATGCACGCCGTACTGTCGCCACATCGCCAAAAGTGATCACCTCTTTGCCATTCACCTTGATCGGTAGTTCAAGCACATCTTTCAGTGAATCAAAAACCGATGGGACTTTTACCGAAAAGCGTCCATACCCAGTATCGACAAACCCCGCAGCCACAACTCGGTTATTCAAGGCAATTAAATTATAGATATCCGCTTGATCGAGACCGTAGCTTTCCATCAATAGCGGATCGACAACTATTTCCACGATGTCTTCGCGATCCCCTGCGATTTCAACTTCAAGAACCTGACGGAAACTCTCCAAACGATCACGTAGCGTTCTGGCAATCTGTACAATGGTCCGCTCTGGTACGGTGCCATATAGAACAACAGTCAAAACAGGCTCTTCAGATGCAAACGTGACTTCATTTACCGTTGGCTCATCACTGTCCTCTGGTAATTTTGGCTTTGCAAGATCAACCGCATCACGCACATCTGCCATCGCTTTATCAAGATCCACTCCAACACTAAATTCCAGCGTCACCGAAGCATGACCTTCTGATGCCACAGAGGTCATCTCTTTTACGCCTTCAATAGAGCGCAACTCTTGCTCTATTGGCCGAACTAATAAACGTTCGGCATCGACGGGAGAAATGCCTTGATGCCCAACAGAAACGTAGATAATAGGAATGGTAATATCAGGGCTCGATTCCTTGGGGATAGTGACGTAAGTAATGACACCGGCAATTAAGATCATCACCAGTAATGTCAGCATGGTGCGAGCGCGGGATAACGCAGCATCAATCAGAGTGTACATAAGTGCTCCTTACTGCTCACTAGCCGCTTCAACAACTACGTCATCAACTTTATTGGCCAGTACTTGATCACCATCTCGCACAAAACCTTGTCCCAGCACGATAATGTCTGCACGCTCTCCTAACCCAGAGAGCCACACACCATCATCCTCGGCCTTAACGAGTTGAATTGGAACAAACTCAACATGCTCATTACGCAGTGTCTTGACACCTAAGTTACCTTCTTCATCTAGTGCTAACATGGCAGCCGTAATCTTTACTGCCAACACTTCACTCAAAGGCAGCTGTACTTCTGCGCTCATACCGGCAGGAATTCTTGCGTCTTGATTATCAATTTCGATTTCAATTGGAAATGTATTAGTAGAAGCAGAAGAAACACGTCCAATGTAGCGCACACGACCTTGATGATGCTGTTGGTTAATGGTTCTTACGTCGGCTTCTAGGCCTTCCTTAAGGTATTGTATATGCCGTTCACTGACATCGGCTTCAATCACTAAAGTATCCAAATCAATGACCGTCGCAATAGGATCGCCAATCCCGACAAAATCACCTAACTCAACAAAGTGGTGATCTACGATGCCATCAAATGGCGCTTTAACCTCAGTATTTCTTAAAGCCGTTTGCACGTTACTCAAATTCGCACGTGCATCTACCAACGCTGCTTGCGCTGTCGCAAATGCAACCTCACCTTGCAGTCCACGACTTTTTAGCGATTTAGCTGCATTAAACTCTTTCTCTTTAACCAACAGCATCGCCTGGGCCCGTTTAAGTTGAATGCCAAGGTCGCGCTTATCGATGTTTGCGATCACTTGTCCCTGTTTGACCGCTTGGCCTTTCTTTATGTTAAGACTGACTATTTTACCGGCAACTTCGGCGCCAAGACGCGCTTGACGATTGGGCGCTGTTCGTCCATACAATTCAATGGTTTTACTGGTAGGTTCGGCAAGAAAAGTATCAAACATCACCTTTGCAAGTGGTGTCGTGTTCGTGGATGTTGAAGAGTTAGGATGATCATCTTGTGCTTTGAGTTGGCCGATGGTTAGCCATGCAACAAGAAGTAAGACGAGGATAAGAGATACTAGCCAAGGGCGCTCGACAATTCGGCGTCCAAAAGAAAGTCCAGACATATAAAGTCCTTTTTATTATTTCTCTGCATATCTGCGAGCGTGTGCTTTACGTGACATCCTTCTACATAAAGCACAGGCAGCCATTAGCTGCCTGTTAGGTGTTAATTACACACTGAACGATGCACCACAACCACATGTTGTCGTTGCATTGGGGTTATTTACGAAGAAGCGCGCTCCTTCCAACCCTTCTGTGTAGTCAACAATACCGCCAACGAGATATTGCAGACTCATAGGGTCTACAACCAGTGTTACACCACTGTTTACGATTGTTGTATCGCCTTCGTTTACATTTTCATCAAAAGTAAAGCCGTATTGGAAGCCGCTGCAGCCGCCGCCAGTAATGTATACGCGCAGTTTCAATGCTGGGTTTTCTTCTTCAGCAATCAATGCTTTAACGCGAGATGCTGCTGCGTCAGAAAAAGATAATGGTACGTTTACTTCGCTCACGAAGACCTCTCTCACTCGTGTAATGCGTCAAGCCTGAAGCAAGACGTCAAATTTGTGCTAATTGAGACGATTATCCAATACCTGACAAACTCGTTCAAGTATTCGCCGCCGATTCTTTATAACAGATGCGGATATATAAGATTACACTGCGAAACAACACATAAATTAAGCAAAACGTTTCTAACTTGATTATAGCTAGGTACAATGCGCTCCACTTGGTCCGAGCAATCAAAAGAGGATAACCCCATGACCAAATCATCAGAGCTGTATCAAAAAGCTCAGCAAACCATCCCTGGCGGTGTCAATTCACCAGTTCGTGCATTCAACGGCGTTGGCGGCTCTCCGCTATTTATCGAACGAGCAGACGGTCCACTGATTTTTGATGCCGATGGTAAAGCGTATATTGATTACGTTGGCTCTTGGGGTCCAATGATTCTTGGCCACAACCACGCGGTTATCCGCGAAGCAGTAATTGATGCAGCGCAACGCGGTCTTAGCTTCGGTGCGCCAACAGAACTTGAAATCGCGATGGCAGAATTAGTTTCTGAGCTTGTTCCATCAATGGAGCAAATCCGCATGGTAAGTTCTGGTACTGAAGCTACTATGAGCGCGATTCGCCTTGCACGTGGCTTCACCGGTCGCGATAAGATCATGAAATTTGAAGGTTGTTACCACGGCCACGCTGATAGCTTGCTAGTAAAAGCAGGTTCTGGTGCACTAACTCTAGGCCAACCAAGCTCTCCTGGCGTTCCTGCAGATTTTGCTAAACACACGCTAACAGCAACATTCAACGACCTAGATTCTGTACGCGAGCTATTTGCTGCTAACAAAGGCGAAATTGCTTGTATCATCGTTGAGCCAGTAGCAGGCAACATGAACTGTATTCCACCAGTGGAAGGCTTCCACGAAGGGCTACGTGAAATCTGTGATCAAGAAGGCACGCTACTAATTTTTGATGAAGTAATGACAGGCTTCCGTGTTGCTCTAGGCGGCGCGCAAGCACACTACAACATCAAACCCGACCTAACGACACTGGGTAAAGTGATTGGTGGCGGTATGCCAGTAGGTGCTTTCGGTGGCCGTAAAGAAGTGATGCAATACGTTGCACCTACAGGCCCAGTTTACCAAGCTGGTACCCTTTCCGGTAACCCTGTCGCAATGGCAGCAGGCTACGCATGTTTGAACCTTCTAAAAGAAGAAGGCAACGAAAAGCGCCTAGCTTCTAAAACGAAACAACTTGCTGAAGGTTTTAAGTCTCTAGCAGAAAAACACGGTATTCCGCTAGTTGTTAACCAAGTGGGCGGTATGTTCGGCTTCTTCTTCACTGACCAAGAAAAAGTAACTTGCTACGAAGACGTAAC